>NZ_JBNHFF010000648.1:0-214 GCF_059089965.1 Arthrobacter sp. SPT-J7 | reverse complement strand
GTGGTTTCGGTGCCGGTGAGCGTAAGCCGTTCGGCGACCGCGATCGTAAGCCTTTTGCGGACCGTGACAAGAAGCCGTTTGGTGATCGTCCGCGCCGAGATGGCGAGGGGGACCGCCGTGGTTTCGGTGCCGGTGAGCGTAAGCCGTTCGGCGACCGCGATCGTAAGCCTTTTGCGGACCGTGACAAGAAGCCGTTTGGTGATCGCCCGCGCCG
>NZ_JBNHFF010000647.1:0-250 GCF_059089965.1 Arthrobacter sp. SPT-J7 | reverse complement strand
ATGGCGGGCTTCACCATCACCACGTCCGCGCCTTCGGCGAGATCCAGCTCCACCTCGCGGAGCGCTTCGGTCCGGTTGCCGGCGTCCATCTGGTAGGTCCGCCGGTCACCCTTGAGCTGCGAGTCCACGGCTTCACGGAACGGGCCGTAGAAGGCCGACGCGTACTTGGCGGCGTAGGCGATCACCGAAGTGTTGGTATGGCCGGCCTGGTCCAGGGCTGCGCGGATGGCGGCGACCTGGCCGTCCATCA
>NZ_JBNHFF010000646.1:0-255 GCF_059089965.1 Arthrobacter sp. SPT-J7 | reverse complement strand
GGCATCGGCGGCCCGCGGGTAGTGCTGGCAAAACCTATGAGCTACATGAACGTCTCAGGCGGGCCGGTCGCGGCGCTGGCAAGCTTTTACGGCATCATCCCGGATCACGTGGTGGCGGTCCACGACGAAATCGACATTCCCTTCAATTCGGTGAAACTTAAGATCGGCGGGGGAGAAGGCGGCCATAACGGCCTGCGGGACATCTCCAAAGCGCTTGGCACCAAGGACTATCTGCGGGTCCGGGTGGGGGTGGGA
>NZ_JBNHFF010000645.1:0-259 GCF_059089965.1 Arthrobacter sp. SPT-J7 | reverse complement strand
AGGTACAAGGGAAGCGTGTCCGTATCACCGTCGGTAGGAAAAACTACACGGTGAACCGTCTGCCAGGCATCCGCAGCGGACACGCTGAGATCACCTGTGGACTCTTGAACAATGGTCATGCTTCTACGCCTCCGCTTTCCAGCTTTACGCCGCTTTCAAAGTGCGGCCGGATCTTGTTGTCGAACATGCTCAGTGCAGCGCCGATGGCCATGTGCATGTCAAGGTACTTGTACGTGCCCAGGCGTCCGCCGAACAGAAC
>NZ_JBNHFF010000644.1:0-259 GCF_059089965.1 Arthrobacter sp. SPT-J7 | reverse complement strand
CGCCTTGGCGCCTTCATTGAATTTGTCCCAGTCCCCCCAGCCTTCAAGGTGGCTGTCGAGCTTGAGGAGGTAGCCGGCGTCGACGTCGGAGCGGACCTTGAAGGTGTCTTCGTAGAAGACGTCCGGCGCGGTGGAAGGTGATCGCAGGGCCAGGGCCAGCTTGGTGCCGTAGTCGTCGTCATTCCCCTGGATGGGCTGCAACTCAACCGTCACCCCCTGGTTTGCGGCCTCGAACTCCTTTTTCGCTGCCTGGAACATC
>NZ_JBNHFF010000643.1:0-259 GCF_059089965.1 Arthrobacter sp. SPT-J7 | reverse complement strand
AATCCCTCGCACGTCTTTTTCACAGCATGGTCGCGGCGCGACACAGAAGAGGAGAACATCACCGTCAATGCCGGTATGGTCCGCGACCTGCTAGCTGCACTTCGCGGCAAGGCCGTGGCCCACGTTGCCCTGATGACCGGCCTTAAGCATTACCTCGGACCCTTTGAGGCGTACGCAGCCGGACAGATGGCGGACACGCCCTTCCACGAGGAGGAGCCGCGCCTGCCGGTTCCGAACTTTTACTACGCGCAGGAGGATG
>NZ_JBNHFF010000642.1:0-259 GCF_059089965.1 Arthrobacter sp. SPT-J7 | reverse complement strand
CTCACCGGCGGCGGCTGCTACCAGGGCTTCCAGGGCGGAACCATCCACTACGCCCCCGGCATCGGCGCCTACGCCACCTGGGGCGGAATCCGCACCACCTGGGGCAACCTCGGCTACGAAAAAGGCAAACTCGGCTACCCGGTAACCAACGAAATCTGCGGCCTCACCGGCGGCGGCTGCTACCAGGGCTTCCAGGGCGGAACCATCCACTACGCCCCCGGCATCGGCGCCTACGCCACCTGGGGCGGAATCCGCACCA
>NZ_JBNHFF010000641.1:0-261 GCF_059089965.1 Arthrobacter sp. SPT-J7 | reverse complement strand
CTGCACTTCCTTGCGGATATCTTCAGCCTGAGACTCATCGTTGTAGCCGCCGTCTACAACTCCAATGCCAACACTGCCTGGAACCGGTGAGGATCTATCGGGATCAGTCATGGTTTGACCGTATAGGTTCATCGGCGAAATAAATGGCAGGCATCCGGAGCTGGCACGGCTTCTTTTGCCACGGCCATATGCGGATGCTCTTCCTGCTGAACACCACGCCTCACCGCCCACGAGGCCAACATCGTGGTAAGTCCTTGTCCC
>NZ_JBNHFF010000640.1:0-262 GCF_059089965.1 Arthrobacter sp. SPT-J7 | reverse complement strand
AGTATGGGTCGAAGAATCCTTTCCAGCGGCCCGAAAGGCGTGGGGTTGTGTTCCCCGGCGCGGAGCAGCCTGGACTCAAGATTCTGTGATTTCAGCTGCGGCTCGATGCGCTGCGACAGCGTAACGGCACGCATGAACGGAGACCGGAAAACAACGAGCCACAGGCCGATGCCCATGAGCATTCCGCAGATAACAGCAGGAGGTGAAATCTCTATCACCTGAGCACCCGCTCGTCCGGCGGAAGTGCACCGATCCGGAGCAT
>NZ_JBNHFF010000639.1:0-265 GCF_059089965.1 Arthrobacter sp. SPT-J7 | reverse complement strand
CACCAGCGCCAAGATGCTCTCCGTCGTTCCGCTGATGAACGGCGGCGGACTGTTCGAGACCGGTGCCGGCGGATCCGCCCCGAAGCACGTCCAGCAGCTGCTCAAGGAAAACCACCTGCGCTGGGACAGCCTGGGTGAGTTCCTGGCCCTGGCCGTCAGCTTTGAGCACCTGGCCACCACCACGGGCAATGCCCGCGCGCAGGTCCTGGCCGACACCCTGGACCGGGCCACCGGTACCTTCCTGCTGGAAAACAAGTCGCCAAGC
>NZ_JBNHFF010000638.1:0-269 GCF_059089965.1 Arthrobacter sp. SPT-J7 | reverse complement strand
GGCGATGGCCACCAGGATGACAGCGAGGACGGCAAGGACGATCTTGCTTGTTTTGGTCATTTTAAACCTCTGTGAGGAATGGGGACCGGGATGGCGAGGGCGACTGTGCACCCGCCAACCCGAACGGAGGGGTTGTATTAGGTCGGCTCGCGCTGCTCGCTTGCCGTGTTAGCAGCCAAAGGAGGGGTGGCAATGGGATGCTGCCTGCCTCGTTTGGTTGTTTTATTGTCTTACAATCAGCGTCGTGATCCAACTGTATCCCTGTGACC
>NZ_JBNHFF010000637.1:0-270 GCF_059089965.1 Arthrobacter sp. SPT-J7 | reverse complement strand
CAATGAGCTCTTCGTTGGTGAGCTTCGCCATGGTAGGCGTCCTTCCTGTTGTGGTGTTCAGCGGCGCGGGGGCGCGCTTCACACCGGAGTCTTGTGGGGTAAAGAGAACTAGTTCTCTTCGGCTGCGGGAGCTTCAGCTGAAGCATCAGCAGCAGCTTCTTCAGCGGCAGGCGCCTCGGCAGCTGCCGGTGCACCGTTCTCTTCTTCAAGCTTGAGGCGCAGCGCGTCAATGGTGCGTGCAGCTGCGGCGGCAGGGGCCTTGAGGACGCC
>NZ_JBNHFF010000636.1:0-273 GCF_059089965.1 Arthrobacter sp. SPT-J7 | reverse complement strand
GTTTGGCCTTTTCGTGGGCGTAATGCTCTCCTTCTTCGCGCCTTCGCCAGGGTACTTCTCCATCCTTGCATCCGTGCTGATGGGTGCGGCCTTTTTTATGCTCTTCGGCATTGTCACCTACGCCATGCAGCGCGGGAAGCGGGACTTCACGTCCACCAGCCAGGTGGTGGCCACTAGCTACGACGTCGTCGTCTCGCCCGAAGCTGCGCACGAGGCGCGCCGGCTGCTGCAGCAGCTGCCCATGACCCGCTCGGACGCCGCCGCGGGCAGTCG
>NZ_JBNHFF010000635.1:0-278 GCF_059089965.1 Arthrobacter sp. SPT-J7 | reverse complement strand
TGGCGGCCGAACTGAGGGCCAGCGGCATCAGCCTGGTAGTGGACTTCATCTTCAACCACACCTCCGACGAGCACGAGTGGGCACGGCGGGCCGCGGCGAGCGATCCGGAGTACAGCGACTACTACTGGATTTTCCCGGACCGCACCATGCCTGACGCCTTCGAGCAGAACGTGCGCGAAATCTTTCCCGAGAACCACCCCGGTTCCTTCATCCAGATGGAGGACGGCCGCTGGGTCTGGGCCACGTTCCACACCTACCAATGGGACCTCAACTACTCC
>NZ_JBNHFF010000634.1:0-283 GCF_059089965.1 Arthrobacter sp. SPT-J7 | reverse complement strand
GTCGCCCAAATACGCCGTTCCTCGCCCGTGCCGGCAAAACCAGCGGCCGCCGACGTACTTCACGACGGCGGCACCCTGGCTTTGGATGCCTGGCGTACCTTGAACCTATGGCATTTAGAGTCACAAATATCATGCGCCGCACGGCTCAACTAGAGGCGGCGAGAGCCGTGAAGGACGCCTACGAAAACCTCCCGCTGCCGTTGCCTGTCGTGGCCGCCATGGCCTTGAACGTCCTCCTAGCCAAGGTCCGTCCGATGCCGCTTCCCGGACCCCGGTCCCTTCA
>NZ_JBNHFF010000633.1:0-283 GCF_059089965.1 Arthrobacter sp. SPT-J7 | reverse complement strand
CAGTGCCGCCAGGATGACGTCGGCGTAGTTGTCGGCCATGACCGCCAGGGTCAATCTCGCGCCCACGCCGAACTCGCGGGGAGTGGCGGTGAACTTGTCGCTGCCGACGGCAGCAGTGGGGGTGTTCGTCGCTGTGACGATCGAGTCTGATGTTCGCATGTCGCGCCCTTAGGTTCGTTAAACGGGGCACGGGTAGTAAAGAGTCAACGTCCCTGCGCTGGCATGATCCAGATCAGGTTCGACGGTCGAAACTTGAGAAGTTTCCTCTCAGCCCGGCTCACCG
>NZ_JBNHFF010000632.1:0-285 GCF_059089965.1 Arthrobacter sp. SPT-J7 | reverse complement strand
CACATTGTGATTGGACACGACGCCCGGTTCGGCCGCGGAAACTCCGGCGACCTGGACACCATGAAGGCGCTCGGCGGGAAGTTCGGGTTCGAGGTCCAGGTCATCAGCGAATTCGGCTCAGAGGGCTACCCCCTCCATGACGACGACGGCTCGGACCGCCGCTGCTCCTCCACCTGGGTCCGGGAGGCCCTCCAGGAAGGCGACGTTGCCACGGCGGCGGCAGTCCTGGGCCGGCCCCACCGGATGCGAGGCGAAGTTGTCCACGGCGCCGCCCGCGGCCGTGCC
>NZ_JBNHFF010000631.1:0-287 GCF_059089965.1 Arthrobacter sp. SPT-J7 | reverse complement strand
CACCAGCGTGTAGCCCACCACCAGGTAGCCCATATTCACGGCGACCACCCCGGCGAGGACTCCCAGGCCGATCACCAGGTTGCGGAACCCGGTGGGAATGGCCCACATCATCACAGCCGGAACGTTCTGCGGCGGCGTGCTCAGGAACTTCTGCGCGCCCGGCCGGTGCATCAGGAAACTCTCCAGCGGGAACACCACGATGTAGATCACGGCCGCCAGTACCGCGAAAATCTGGGATACGGCGTTCATGAAGGAAGGGTACGACGGCGGTGCGCCCCGGCCCCATC
>NZ_JBNHFF010000630.1:0-288 GCF_059089965.1 Arthrobacter sp. SPT-J7 | reverse complement strand
GTGCAGCCGGACGGTACTGGACGCGGCGTTGCCGCTTCCGGTCGGCCCTGCGTTCCTGGCGCCGGGCCTTCCGCTCCAAGCGGTCAATCCCGGACAAAATGGCGAAAGTGCCGACGACCCACAGGAACGCCATCATCAAAACCAAGGCGATTTCGATCTCCGTGCCCATAGCATCATTTTAGGACTTTCCGGCGTCCGGCAGGAGCCCTGGCAGGCTCCGGCCGACGGGCTCATGCTGCGCTAGATGTACTGCCCAGGCAGGTTGGTTAAGCGGCTGATGGGCGGTCG
>NZ_JBNHFF010000629.1:0-288 GCF_059089965.1 Arthrobacter sp. SPT-J7 | reverse complement strand
CGGTTGCCCGGTAATTTCTCCAGGGCGGCCGGTAGTTAGGGGCTCAAGTTGCGTGACTAACCGTTGCCCTTCTTCATTTTTGGGTCGCCCTTAGCAGCATGGTCCAGCAGCAGATATGCGGATCATTACTTTCAATTCTTGAGGAGAAGTCATGGCAGCACACTGCCAAGTGACCGGAGCCGAGCCGGGCTTTGGGCACAGCATTTCGCACTCGCACCGCCGCAACAAGCGTCGGTTCGATCCGAACATTCAGAAGAAGCGCTACTGGGTTCCGTCCCTGCGCCGTAA
>NZ_JBNHFF010000628.1:0-289 GCF_059089965.1 Arthrobacter sp. SPT-J7 | reverse complement strand
CATGGAGCCGACCATCCCGTCGGGCGGCGTCGTCCTCCTGTACAAGCCGGCCGCGGCGGCCGGCTGGATTCAGAGTGGCGTAGTGGTCGCTTTCACCAGCCCCGCTGACGGCCACACAGCCATCAAGCGGGTCGTCGCACGGGAGGGGCAAACCGTTGCTATCCGCGACGCGAAACTGTACGTCGACGACGTCGCCGTACCAGAGCCCTTCATCGACCACAGCCGCATCGACGCAACATACTTTGGACCTGAAAAGGTGCCCGCCGGAAGCGTTTTTGTGCTCGGGGAT
>NZ_JBNHFF010000627.1:0-289 GCF_059089965.1 Arthrobacter sp. SPT-J7 | reverse complement strand
GCGACAACGGTCGCTTATCTGGAGGACCACCCGGGGCAGGGGGGCGTGAGCGTCGAAACGGAAATCGTCTTCGAACGCCTGACGCCTGAAGGACGGGAGGTTGAAGAACGCTTCGCCATGGAGCCGGAGATGCGGGAAATCACCTTGGTGGACCTGCTGCACTACAACAGGTTCGTCCCCATCTCCTTTCTGTTCCGCCGCTCCGTGTACAACGAGCTGGGCGGATTCGACGAAAACCTCGCAGTGGTGGGCGACTGGGAGTTTCACCTCCGCTTCCTTGTGCACCACC
>NZ_JBNHFF010000626.1:0-298 GCF_059089965.1 Arthrobacter sp. SPT-J7 | reverse complement strand
GGTGCCTGAGGTCTTGGGCGAGGACATGAGTTTCCATTCTGGAGCCGGCTGCAAGCCCGGCCCGAAGTAATTCCGGACGCTTGCCGTAATTGTAGTCTACGGCTAAAGTCTACATTGTAGATGAGGTAATGAACCGCCTTGAATCCCTCGGTTCCCCTAAGAATCGATCGAAACACCACTGCCTTGTGCACGGCTTGGATGTTAACGCTGCTGTAGCCGAACGGCGGCAATCGCGCACGTAGCGAAGGGACGCCGTCATGGCACATTCGCAGTTCGACATTTTTCTCCAGGAAGCCAC
>NZ_JBNHFF010000625.1:0-301 GCF_059089965.1 Arthrobacter sp. SPT-J7 | reverse complement strand
CGGGGTTGGCTGCGTCCCACTGCGGCAGCGGGGCGGCGCGCCAGACTGCGTTCGGGTCGGCGTCGGACAGGCCCTGCAGGTAGCCGGGACCCCAGGCCGCGGCGAGGTAGACAGCGTATGAGCCGTCCACGAGCTTGGTGTTGTAGTCCGCGGTGAAGGCGTCGTCGGTGGCAACCAGCCCCTTCTTGACCATTCCGTCCCAGTACTTCAGGACGTCCTTGGCACCCTGGTCATTGACCTTGATTCCGATTTCCTGGGGGTTGGCGGAGTCATATTCGAACGGCACCGAACCGGCCTGGGC
>NZ_JBNHFF010000624.1:0-302 GCF_059089965.1 Arthrobacter sp. SPT-J7 | reverse complement strand
CCCAGGACGAAGATCACGGCGCGCAGCACCTTCGGGGACAGCCGCCGCCCCACTTTGGAGCCCAGGATGCCGCCGATGCTCGAGCTGACGGCGATCAGCAGCACCACGAGCCAGTTGATCCGGTCGAACGCGAACAGAAGATAGGAGACGGCGGCCACCAGGTTCACGCCGAGCACCAGGATGTTTTTCATGGCGTTGGCGTTCTGGATGGTGCCGGTGAGGAAGACCCCCAAAATGCCCACCACCAGAATTCCCTGGGCGGCCACGAAGTAGCCGCCATATACGCCGGCGAGGTAGACCAG
>NZ_JBNHFF010000623.1:0-305 GCF_059089965.1 Arthrobacter sp. SPT-J7 | reverse complement strand
CATCCGCTCCACCAGGTCCCGCACCTGTTGCTCCGTCAGGCTAAGGGAGGTTAGCTCAGATTCGCCGTTCCTTGCTACGTAAATTTCGTGGGGCGTGTTGATCCAGACTTCTTCGATGGTCGGATCATCCAAGAGCGGCTGAAGTACGCCAAAGCCGGCGACAGCATCAAAAAGGAACTTGCGTGCCACATCCAATGGGCCAATAGGAGGGAGTGGACCCATCAGCGCCCGCTCGTCGTAGTCGCTTACTGCTGCCTCTACGAGACGTCGGACTTCTCCCGCCTGGTGCAGCGGGTCAAGCCCAC
>NZ_JBNHFF010000622.1:0-308 GCF_059089965.1 Arthrobacter sp. SPT-J7 | reverse complement strand
ACCATCTGGCTGGAGGTCTTCAGGCTGAGGACCGCGTTTTTGGCGCCGACGAGATCCCCGGTGGTCAGGGCCAGACGGAGCGCTTCGGTCCGGTGAGGCAGGTGCGCCACGAAGTCCTGGACAAACACGCACAAGACACCCTCGTCGTCGTCCAGCTCGGCACGCAACCTCTCAAGCACCGAACTGTCCAGGAGTGGCAGGCTGTGGCCCTCGTCCTGCATATTGTTGTCCTTCCGCCGGGAGGCCGACCGCTTTAGCCCTTAAGATGCGTGGTTGCGGATCCGCCAACAAGGTCGTCGAGGAGGGCC
>NZ_JBNHFF010000621.1:0-309 GCF_059089965.1 Arthrobacter sp. SPT-J7 | reverse complement strand
ACTGGCCGTAATCGCACTCGGTAAGATCGGGTTCCAGCGGTGCGTAGGGAGTGCCAGCCTGGCGATCGAGGATGAACTGGGCGGTCTGCTGGCAACGCTCGAGAGGGCTCGATACCACCCCCACCACCGGCACTACCGCGAGCCGCTCTCCGGTCAGAGTCGCCTGCTCGCGCCCAATCTGGTCCAAGCTGACACCGGCAGCCCGACCGGCCAGCAGTCCAGTGGCATTCGCCGTGGTGCGGCCATGCCGCACGAGAATAACTGTCGCCATCCATACAGCCTAGCCAGCATCCTTCGCCGAATCCCGGC
>NZ_JBNHFF010000620.1:0-314 GCF_059089965.1 Arthrobacter sp. SPT-J7 | reverse complement strand
TCCTCGCCGAAATCAACACCGACCGCCTGGCCGTAACGCTGGAAAACCACTCCGTGGTGGGCGGGCTGTTCGAAACAGTGGCCTCAGCCGTGGTCACGGCCGGACTGGGCAAACGCGTCGTTCCTGTTGCGCTGCCGGACCAGTTCCTCGACGCCGGCGCACTGCCCACCCTCCACGACCGCTACGGCCTTGCCGTGGACCGCATCGTGGCAAAGGTCCTCGCAGAGCTCGGATAACCTGCACCTCCAGAAATACAGAAAGCACGGCAACGGTCCCGCCCGGTGCCGTGCTTTCTGCCGTACTATCGAAACTAC
>NZ_JBNHFF010000619.1:0-314 GCF_059089965.1 Arthrobacter sp. SPT-J7 | reverse complement strand
AGATATCTTCTTCCGCCCTGTGACTGAGGAGAACCGTAGGGAGGGGTGGATACTGGCCCACTGGCTCGTCGCCCATGCCGAGGACCTGGACATCCAGTACGTCATCTTCGACGACCGGTTCTGGAGCGTGCACAGCTCAAGCGGGCAATGGCAGAACTACGACGCACCTGAGCCCCGCAACGAGGTCCTGCGTCACCTGGACCACGTGCACGTGGACGTACTCGGCGGAGGTTCTAAGTGAGGTAAAACCCGAGGGTAGGCGAGCGCGTTACACTGTCCCGGCGTCGCGCCAGGTGCAGAGCTCAATGCACTCG
>NZ_JBNHFF010000618.1:0-316 GCF_059089965.1 Arthrobacter sp. SPT-J7 | reverse complement strand
ACCCGTTCCCGTCCCTTCTTGCCTGTTTTTGTCAGTGCGAGTATCCGGCCGCCGTCTCGGTGAGGCTCTTGCCCTTTGTCTCGGGGGCAAGCCATTGCGAGAGGGCTGCGCCCACCAAGGTCAGCCCTGCGGCCATCAGCATGGTGACCTGCGGCCCGTAGTTCTCCATTGACCAGGGCAGCAGGAACGTTCCCGCGCCGGCGCCAAGTCGGCTGACAGCGGTGGCGAAACCGGTGCCGATGCAGCGGATCTCAGTGGGAAAGACTTCCCCGGGATAGATGCCGGTCAGAGTGTTGTACCCGGCGTTGAAGAATGA
>NZ_JBNHFF010000617.1:0-316 GCF_059089965.1 Arthrobacter sp. SPT-J7 | reverse complement strand
CTACATGTTCGCGCCGTGGATCCGCCGGATCTACATCGCCACGGACTCCCCGGCCCCGGACTGGCTCGCGGAGCACCCCGCGGTCACCATCGTGCGCAGCGAAGAATTCTTCTCCGATCCTTCCGTGCTGCCCACCCACAACTCACAGGCGGTGGAGTGCCAGTTGCACAACATCGACGGCCTGTCAGAGCACTTCCTGTACTCGAACGATGACATGTTCTTTGGCCGGCCGGTGAGCCCGGACCTGTTCTTCACTCCCGGCGGCATCACCAAGTTCATCGAGGCCGAAACCCGTATCGGGCTGGGCGAGAACGCG
>NZ_JBNHFF010000616.1:0-316 GCF_059089965.1 Arthrobacter sp. SPT-J7 | reverse complement strand
GTGTTTGCCAAGGAAGCAGCCACGGTGACCGTGACAGGGCCTACGACGACACCGGATGTGTCGCCAGTCGCGGTAATGGAGTACGTTCCGGCTTCTCGGATGGAGATCGGCAGGGAGAACTTACCCTGCGCATCTGCGGTCGCTTTCAGGGTTTGTGCTTCTGCAACTACGTTAATTCGTGCTGCTACGGAGCGGCTGCCAGCGATGTTGGCGCCGGATGCTGCCGGCGGGTTGCCGGGCGTTACCTGGATAGTGAGTGATTCGCCGGCGAGGAAGCCCTGGCCGCTGAAGACGAAGGACTCGCCCGGGCCAACGG
>NZ_JBNHFF010000615.1:0-319 GCF_059089965.1 Arthrobacter sp. SPT-J7 | reverse complement strand
CTGAAACGGTTGAGACCGAGGAGGATGCCAAGTGAGTGAAAAGGACGAGAACGTGACGGAAACTGCTACCGCAGCCACGGCTGAGCAGCGCGGTTACCGCAAGACGCGTCGCGGCTACGTGGTCTCTGACAAGATGGAAAAGACCATCGTTGTCCAGGTTGAAGACCGCGTGAAGCACGCCCTGTACGGCAAGGTCATCCGCCGTACCTCCAAGGTCAAGGCCCACGACGAAGAGAACACCGCCGGCATCGGCGACCTCGTTGTCATCGCCGAGACCCGTCCGCTGTCCGCCACCAAGAACTGGCGGCTCGTGGAGATC
>NZ_JBNHFF010000614.1:0-319 GCF_059089965.1 Arthrobacter sp. SPT-J7 | reverse complement strand
AAAGCTCGCCATTGCCCTCGCCGCCGGGCTCGCCGCACTGACCGGGTGCTCAGCCAGCCCGTCAGCAGAGAGACCCTTCAGCTGCTGCGTCCGAGTCGGCCACTGTGGAAACCACCCCCTCCGACCAGCCCTCCGGCACCCATCGGATACCCATGCGGAGTCCGACCCTGCCTCCGAAGCCTCATCCGACACCGCGACCGGCCTAATCGCCAGCGTCAAGGATGCATGCGAGACGTTCGACGCTTTGGTCGCGGAGTACGCAGCCGTCGATGGCATTGACCCCGATACGTACGAGGACATCTACCTGAAGGCCCAGCAG
>NZ_JBNHFF010000613.1:0-323 GCF_059089965.1 Arthrobacter sp. SPT-J7 | reverse complement strand
CAGCAGCTCCTACTCCAACGAGGAGCGCGCAGGATGCGGCTACCACGGCCGCACGCTTGCCGAAGGAAGGAATTTTGCCGTTTTCTGTTCCGGCATGGGGTGCAGACCCGTTTTTCGGGCGTGGTTTTACCAGGTTTTTGAACATGATGGATCGCCTCTCACACCTGCGGAGTTAGCTGTCGGGTTCGGATGAGGGCATCCGGCCACACGGAAAGATCACGTGCTGGCTTAACCCCAAGGGCAATCAGTGCCCGGGACGGTGGGTCCCCCGCCTCTGCCATTGTTCAAGGGGAATCCGGGAAGTGGCAGAGCTTGGCGTCATC
>NZ_JBNHFF010000612.1:0-326 GCF_059089965.1 Arthrobacter sp. SPT-J7 | reverse complement strand
CTACATCATGGGCCGCAACATGTTTGCCGGCCCGGGGGCGGGGCCGTGGGATGAGGACTGGCGCGGCTGGTGGGGTGAAGATCCGCCGTATCACGCCCCGGTTTTTGTGCTCACGCATCATCCACGTCCGCCCCTTCAGATGCAGGGCGGCACAACATTCCATTTCGTGAACGACGGGATCGAGGCCACACTGGCCCAGGCGCGGGAGGCTGCTGCCGGCAACGACGTCGCCATCGCCGGCGGGGCAGAAACTGCGCGTCAATTCCTCTCGGCCGGGCTGATCGACGAGCTGCGGCTACACATCGCGCCGCTTATCCTGGGGGCCG
>NZ_JBNHFF010000611.1:0-326 GCF_059089965.1 Arthrobacter sp. SPT-J7 | reverse complement strand
GTAGCCGTCTCTGGGGCACTCTTTGATGAGTTGAGCTGTGCGCTTGACGTAGTAGTCCATCTTTGCGCCGGTCCCGTCGTTGAAATAGACGCCGAACTGCGCAGGAGCGATGCTCGGACCCGATACTGAACCGCTGATTGGATACTTAGCGAGGGTCGCTTGCTCTCGAAGGTCGGCTGACCAGACCAAAAGGCGACCTTCCTCGGTCCCGCGTGTGATCCCGGCAACCAACTTAGTCGCGTCTACATCTCCTGCGGCGAGGATAGCGAACACCTTCTGCGCTACGGTCGCAAAATAGGCGTCCTGAAGCAAGGGATTCTCCACTT
>NZ_JBNHFF010000610.1:0-326 GCF_059089965.1 Arthrobacter sp. SPT-J7 | reverse complement strand
CACAGGACGCGTGGACGCCGTGACGGACGACAGAAAAGATCCTGTGGCTACAGACCGCAGTGCAAGGCCGGAGACTGTCGAACTAACCGAATGCTGCGGGGCCTCGGCAGCGGAGGCATGAAGAGCAGGAGCAAACGCTTCTTCCCCTTATGGGTGTCCGAAGAGGGCAGTTCTTTCGGCCGGGGGAGCAGTCCAATCAGTGGAGCAGAGTTGGAGGAATCGGAGACGCATTTCCAGGATGTATCACCGGCTGGGCTTCGACTTGGGGAGCTCTGGCTTGGACCATCATGCCACCGTCGATATTGAAGACCTGCCCGGTGACATAC
>NZ_JBNHFF010000609.1:0-329 GCF_059089965.1 Arthrobacter sp. SPT-J7 | reverse complement strand
GTGCAAAGCCAGTCGGAGCGGATGACTGCTTTGGTGGAGGACCTGCTGCTGCTTGCCCGCCTCGATGAGGGCCAGCCGCTGAAGCTCAGCGACGTGGACCTCACGCAACTGGTGGTCGAAAGCGTCAGTGATGAAAAGGTGATGGCGCCCGGCCACCACTGGCGGCTGGAGCTTCCGGAGGAGCCCGTTGTGGTTAACGGTGATGCGTCCCAGCTGCGCCAAGTCCTCATGAACCTGCTCTCCAATGCGCGAAAACACACGCCGGCAGGAACCACAGTTGTTACCGGAGTTGGAAGGACCACTGAGGGTGCTGCCCTGGTAACGGTAAC
>NZ_JBNHFF010000608.1:0-331 GCF_059089965.1 Arthrobacter sp. SPT-J7 | reverse complement strand
CACGCTTCTTCTCGCTTTCAGTAATGACGATGGGATGCCGGGAGCGGCTTGCCACCAACGGTAGTAGTCCCCCGACGAGGAAGGCTCACGACATTTGGCGCAACGCCTTGCGCCGTTTCGACAGATGTATAGCTGTGTCGGCGGGAGCTGCGCGAATACGGTGGGACCACACCCAGCCAATACACCCGCCATCAGGAGTTCCGATGAAACGCCGACGCCCCGCGCATCTCGCCGCCTCTTCCGGGGAGAAAACCGCCCTCCGCACCGGCGAGCACTGCCCGGACAGTGGTTGGTGGTACCCGGTCCAGCCCGAAGTGGCTAGAGTGCTCAC
>NZ_JBNHFF010000607.1:0-344 GCF_059089965.1 Arthrobacter sp. SPT-J7 | reverse complement strand
ACCTCCTGTGCCGGTTGGCGGGCAGAAACCCCGGCCCGAAGCATCTCACTGGCGATGACGGGCGGGTCAGGGTGCTGGTTACGCTGCCGGGGCTCAAAGACCTTCTGGACATGGCGATGAACCAGCCCAGGCAATACGGAGCGGCAGATCCAGCCGTCGCAGGACGGCTCCTGGGGCTGCTTCAGGAGCTCACCTGGTGTGACCGGCGGGGCCGGTATCGGCCGGAGATCGTGGACCATTTGGGCCGCATGCGTAACGCCATTGGCGCCGCCAACTACGCAGATGCGGAACGGCGAAGTCTGTTGGAGCTGGCAGATTCCATCGACGTTCTGCAGTCAAAGAAG
>NZ_JBNHFF010000606.1:0-352 GCF_059089965.1 Arthrobacter sp. SPT-J7 | reverse complement strand
GTTTCCCGGCTGATTCCAGAGAGTCAGCCGGGAAATCGGGATCGGCCGGAGGGGTGTATCAGACGGAAATGGCAGCGAGGGCTGCGGCTGATTCCTTGGCGGGGAAGGACGGCGGGTTTACACCGGCCATTTCCTCCATAACGCGGACCACCTGGCAGCTGTAACCGAACTCGTTGTCGTACCAGACGTAGAGCACCAGGTTCTTTTCGTTCGAGATCGTGGCGAGGCCGTCAACGATGCCCGCGCGGCGGGAACCAACGAAGTCAGTGGAAACCACCTCGGGTGAGTCGATGTAGTCGATCTGCTTGCGCAGGTCCGAGTGAAGGGACATCTCCCGCAGGTATTCGTTGAC
>NZ_JBNHFF010000605.1:0-353 GCF_059089965.1 Arthrobacter sp. SPT-J7 | reverse complement strand
AGCCGAACTGGCTGAGGCCCTGCAGTACATCCACCACCGCGGCGTAGTGCACCGCGACGTGAAGCCTGCCAACATCCTCCTCACCCGCTACGCGGCCGGTTCACCCCTCCGGCCCAAGCTCGCTGACTTCGGCATCGCGCGAATGCTCGACGGCGCCCGGGTCACCGCAACCAACATGGTCCCCGGCACAGCCGCGTACCTGAGTCCGGAACAGGCAAGCGGCGACAAGGTGGGACCGCCGGCGGACATCTACTCCCTGGGTCTGGTGCTGCTGGAGGCCCTCACCGGGACGGTGGCATTTCCCGGACCGCCGCTGGAAGCTGCGGTGGCCCGGCTCTCCCGCGGCCCCCACC
>NZ_JBNHFF010000604.1:0-358 GCF_059089965.1 Arthrobacter sp. SPT-J7 | reverse complement strand
CGTGAACCAGGAACTTCCCGTGCTGTCCCACTGGATCGGCGGAGCCGAATCCCTCTCATCGGGAGACCGCACCGCTCCCGTCTTCGACCCGGCCCGCGGCATTGAGACCAAGCGCGTCGCGCTGGCCAACGCCAGCGACATCGAGGCCGCCATCTCCTCGGCCCACAAAGCTTTCCCGGCCTGGCGCGACATGTCCATCACCAAACGCCAGCAGATCCTCTTTCGCTTCCGCGAACTCCTGAACGAACGCAAGGGCGAACTTGCACAGATCATCACCGCCGAGCACGGCAAGGTCGTTTCTGACGCCCTGGGTGAAATTACCCGCGGCCAGGAAGTCGTCGAACTCGCCACCGGTTTC
>NZ_JBNHFF010000603.1:0-360 GCF_059089965.1 Arthrobacter sp. SPT-J7 | reverse complement strand
GCAGTACCATCGGCGCTGTGGGCCTTAGCTTCCGGGTTCGGAATGGGACCGGGCGTTTCCCCCACGCTATGACCGCCGTAACCCTTCGTGCACGCCCGGGCTGTGTTTTCCGAACGGGTCGGAAAGCTGCCTGGCGGCAAATCTCAGTGGTTACAAGCTTGTGCTTGGAACTGTATTCAATTGTTTGTTCCCGACAGACAGGGGTTGTTGTCTGGGAACCACATAGCGGACGCGTAGCTTCGTTTTGATCACCCACCCCGGGAAGGGGTGGTGTGGTGTAAGTTGTCGGACTATTAGTACCGGTCAGCTTCACGAGTCTTTCGTCCTCGCTTCCACATCCGGCCTATCAACCCAGTGGTC
>NZ_JBNHFF010000602.1:0-361 GCF_059089965.1 Arthrobacter sp. SPT-J7 | reverse complement strand
GTCTTCTTGAGTTCGTCCTGCCATTTCCTAAGGAAACTCCGCATACATCATTGTTGCCCACGAAACGGAGCGCGGGGGAGCCGCCTGGTGTGGTGGACTGCAAGGTTTTCTCAAGTAATGACCGGCACGATGGGACGGGGTTCACAGACTGAAGGCCCTGTGGTCCCATGGGAGAACCGTCAGGACGCGTGCGGGTGATTATGTTATGGAGACGATATTGGGGAATCATCAAAAGACGGGTAAGCACACAGACGTGCGCCGTCCTAACGCTTCATTTCTGCGCGCGCTGACTGCCACTGGTGCTGTTGCCCTATCCATCTGGTCCCTCAACATGGCCGGCAGCGCGGGGGAGCGGGAGGCA
>NZ_JBNHFF010000601.1:0-362 GCF_059089965.1 Arthrobacter sp. SPT-J7 | reverse complement strand
GTATCCGACTACCTCAAGTTCACCCAGATCCGCGTGGAAGCCCTGAACTACGCCCTCCGCGGCCTTCCCGAGGAGCAGGTCCGCTTCCACCTCTGCTGGGGCTCCTGGCACGGCCCGCACACCACCGATCTTCCCCTTGCGGACCTGGTAAAGACCATGCTGCAGATTAACGCCGGCGGCTACTCCTTCGAGGCCGCCAACGTCCGCCACGAGCACGAGTGGCGGGTCTGGGAGGACACCAAGCTCCCCGAGGGCAAGGTCATCATCCCGGGCATCGTCTCGCACGCAACCAATGTGGTGGAACACCCGGACCTGGTGGCGGACCGGATCGTACGGTTCGCGGACGTAGTGGGCCGCGAGAA
>NZ_JBNHFF010000600.1:0-364 GCF_059089965.1 Arthrobacter sp. SPT-J7 | reverse complement strand
AAACGTGGCGGGCCACGCAGCCTCTGCTGCCCAGGAGGTGGCCCAGACCGCGAAGGAAGAGGTCGCCAACGTCGCTCTCGAGGCAAAATCCAGCGCCAAGGACCTGCTGTCCCAGGCGAAGTCGGGGTTCTCGAGCCAGGCTGGCAGCCAGCAGCAGAAGGCTGCCGATGGCATCCGGACCATCTCGGGCCAGTTGCAGACCATGGCGGAGGCGCCGGAGCAGCAGGGTATCGCCAGTGACCTGATCCGGCAGGCCGCGGAGCGTACCTCCTCGGTAGCGTCCTGGGTTGAAGGCAAGGAACCGGCAGCACTCCTGGCGGATGTTCAGTCCTTCGCCCGCCGGAAGCCGGGTACTTTCCTGCTT
>NZ_JBNHFF010000599.1:0-364 GCF_059089965.1 Arthrobacter sp. SPT-J7 | reverse complement strand
TCGCTGCTCTTGCTCCAGAATTCGGTTGCCAGCGTGCGGGTTCCGTTGGGGGACAGGAGCAGGGTGGCAGTGAGTTCGTTGGCGATGGCGAGGAATACGAGGGCCGCTCCGCCCGCGGCCGCGGGTGCCGTCAACCGCAGGGTAACCCGGATGAAGGAGAGCAACGGCGGCTTACCGAGTGCCTGTGCGGCCTCGTCGAGTTCCTTGGGCGCCTGGGCCAGTCCCGCCCGCAGGTTCACCAAGGCACGGGGGAGGAACAACAGGACATAGGCAGCTACCAGCACCCCGGACGTTTGGTAGATCCCGGGGACCACCCGGATGCTGACAGTAACAAAGGCCAGGCCCACCACGATCCCCGGCAACG
>NZ_JBNHFF010000598.1:0-365 GCF_059089965.1 Arthrobacter sp. SPT-J7 | reverse complement strand
CTAGCCGTCCTAGCTCGTGCGGTCTCTCTGACCTATGGTTCACGAATGGAACTGGCATTCGCAGCCTTGCTGATCTCAATATTGAGCTTGTCCTGGAACGTCTTCAATACCTTCTTCAAACTTCCACGCCTTCACGTAGTGACTGGGATACACACTCATGTGCGAGTGGGTCTGGGTTCAACAACCGAACCATCCGGGACCAGCTACTCACCGACGATCACCGTGATCAACACAGGAGGTGAAGCGGCCACTGTGACAGACGTCGGGCTCCTCGATACCGCAGGGGCGATTCTCTTGAGCATTTCGAGAGACCGCGGAGACGGCGTCGAAATCGATGGGGAAAAGCTTCCAGCCAGAATTGAACC
>NZ_JBNHFF010000597.1:0-366 GCF_059089965.1 Arthrobacter sp. SPT-J7 | reverse complement strand
GAAGCGATTCAATGAACCGATCCATTTGGGTCTTGGCCCAGACAAAAGGACGTTGGAAGCGCGCCGTCTCAATTGGATCGGCATCAGCGGCGTCTAGGCCGAACGTCGGTATCACTATGTCACCGCGTTTCAGCCTTCGAACCAGCCCTTCGGCGTCGAAATCAGTGGTGGAGTAGGCGACTTGAGCGGGGTCAGGGTCGGGAGCGTTCTCGTCTTCGAGCTCCTCCTGGGTTACCTCGGTCTCCCCCTCTTGAAAAGTCGAGGTGGATTGTGGTCCTGTTCCAGTCTCAAGGGAGCTCTCGGTCATGTGTTCAGGGTACCTGTTCGTTAGAGAGGACCTGTCAGCCCAGGCCCCCTGGCCACGCC
>NZ_JBNHFF010000596.1:0-369 GCF_059089965.1 Arthrobacter sp. SPT-J7 | reverse complement strand
ATCCTCGAGGACCGTTTCCTGGCGCTCGGTGTCGGTGACAAAGTAGGCCGAAATGTAGCCCTTGTCGAAGCGCATGCCTTCGGTGAGCTCAAGCTCCAGGCCGAAGGTGTTGGACTCCTCGACAGTGATGACGCCTTCCTTGCCCACCTTGTCCAGGGCTTCGGCAATGAGGGCACCGATTTCTTCGTCACCGGCAGAGATGGAAGCCGTAGCTGCGATCTCTTCCTTGGTCTCGATTTCCTTGGCGGAATTCAGCAGTTCGGCCGTGACAGCCTCGACTGCCTTCTCGATGCCGCGCTTGAGGGACAGCGGGTCGGCGCCGGCCGCAACATTGCGCAGGCCTTCCTTTACCAGTGCCTGTGCCAGCAC
>NZ_JBNHFF010000595.1:0-376 GCF_059089965.1 Arthrobacter sp. SPT-J7 | reverse complement strand
ACGTCAGCCACGTAAGAGTGGCTGCACCTGCCAACAGAACCGGCCGCAGGGCACGCCACGACGAACGAGACCTAGCCATGCGCATCACCCCCCGGTGCAATTCTGAGACGCTCGAAGAATAACCCAACACCTTGGATAAAGTCCACTAAGCGGCCAACCTGAACCTGCGTGACCTCACCCGCAAGCCTTCTACAGGTCTCCCTGCTTATGCCCGCTTGGTGCACGGTGCTTCTGCACTCAACCGGCAGCATGGAGGATTCCTGGGATCAACCCGAACACGCGGCATCGTCGAGGCAACGGCGCTGAAGGCTTGCCCGTCCCCGGGTTCAACAAGGAGACGGAGCATGCATCACCGATCCTGGCTCGGAAACCGGGC
>NZ_JBNHFF010000594.1:0-377 GCF_059089965.1 Arthrobacter sp. SPT-J7 | reverse complement strand
ACGGCCGCCCGCAACCTTGAATTCCTATCGTTGAGGCCGCTGGTTCTTCGCCGCCCCAGAGCCACAGCTGACTTTCGAACTACTGGTTTCTAACCGAAAAGACGGAGCGCTTCGTCATATCGGTGCTGCGGCACCTTTTTCAAGGCACCGATGGCTTCTGCAAGGTCTACGCGCGCTATTTCTGTGGAGCGGGCCGCTACCATCCTGCCCCAGTCGCGGTCGTGGATCGCGTCAACCGCGGCCATCCCAAGGCGTGTAGCCAATACCCGGTCGGAAGCACTCGGCACTCCGCCACGCTGAATATGGCCCAGCGTGGTGGACCGTGTCTCTATGCCGGTCCGCTCCTCGATGACCGGGGCGAGTCGTTCGCCGATTCC
>NZ_JBNHFF010000593.1:0-382 GCF_059089965.1 Arthrobacter sp. SPT-J7 | reverse complement strand
GTTGCCTGCGGTTCCTCCAGCGCCCATATGCCGACCTTCGGCGAGTGGGAGCGCGTGGTGCTGACCCACACCTATGACGTGGTCGACTACATCTCCTGCCACGCGTACTACGAGGAGAAGAACGGGGACCTCGGGTCCTTCCTCGCCTCCGCCGTCGACATGGACCACTTCATCGAGTCCGTCGTGGCAACGGCCGACCATGTGAAGGCTGTCCGGGGCAGCTCGAAGACCATCAACATCTCCTTCGACGAGTGGAATGTCTGGTACATCAGCCGCTTCGAGAACGTCGACAAAATTCAGGGCCTGGACAATTGGCCGGTAGCACCCCGGCTGCTTGAGGACTGCTACTCGGTGGCGGACGCCGTCGTATTCGGCAACCTCA
>NZ_JBNHFF010000592.1:0-387 GCF_059089965.1 Arthrobacter sp. SPT-J7 | reverse complement strand
GGACCTCCGTGAGTCCGGCTCCATTGAGCAGGATGCGGACATGGTGATCCTGCTCCACCGTGAGGACGTGTATGACAAGGAATCACCGCGCGCGGGTGAAGCCGACATCCTGGTGGCCAAGCACCGTAACGGCCCCACCAAGGACATCGTAGTGGCTTTCCAGGGCCACTACTCCCGCTTCGCCAACATGGCGGCCGACGCCGGCGGCGGAGGCTTCTAGGCAGACGTCCTCCCCGCAGGGGCTGGTCAGTCCTGCGAAATTTTGGCCAGCGGATCAGCCCTGTGCCAACAGATGGTTCGGCAGCCGGTTTCCCGGCGCAGTGCCCCTGATTTCCAGCAGCTCGCGGGCGTGGGCGTGGAGCCTCTTATCCTCTTCGCTGACAGGCA
>NZ_JBNHFF010000591.1:0-392 GCF_059089965.1 Arthrobacter sp. SPT-J7 | reverse complement strand
AGCACCGCGGACCCGGCCCGGCTCGAGGTGCAGCTGGTGATGACCGACCGGGCGCTGCTGCAGGGCGGGACCGAACCGGCCTGGCTGACCGGCTACGGCATCGTCCCGGCCCAGTACGCCCGCGACCTGATCCGCCTGCCACAGGACCCGCCACCCGAACCCGCCGCGTCCGGCCCGCCGGGCAGCGGTTTCGGGCAGAAGGCCCCGCCCGGAGCGGGGACCGGGCAGAAGGCGCCGCCGGCGGGGACCGAGCCGGGCTGGAAGACCGCCCGCGAACTGGCCCGGCAGGACAGGCTGCGGAACCTGAAGGTCGGCGGGGTGGAGGATGTCTGGGTCCGGCGGCTGTATACCGCGCCGGGAACCGGGCAGCTGCTGGGCATGGACTCGAAGGC
>NZ_JBNHFF010000590.1:0-394 GCF_059089965.1 Arthrobacter sp. SPT-J7 | reverse complement strand
GAAGGCCAGGCCAGTTCCTCGCGCCAGTCCCCCAGGAGATCCGCCTGGAGGGCAGGGTTCCCCTTGGTGCTGTTATTGGTTTTGGCTCCGGTGGCTGTCAGCAGCCTGTCGCTGGATTCCGTCTCCCAGTTCCACTTGGCGATGCTGGGGGTGCCCGTGTTGGTAGCGGCGTTCCAGTCATGGTCCACAATCTCGCGCAGCAGGTCGCCGTCCCACCAAGCCAGGAAGTTGGCCGCAGGGATGTTGTTGGCGATCAGCTGGCCCTTGGCTGAGCGGAGCTCACCCACAGGGGAGTTCCAGGCGGCGTCGCCGCCGATGGCCCAGCCTTCGGCACCGGCATGGCGGGGGTCGATGTCTGCGGCTGCAGCGCGTCCGGTGTCCTTGGTGGACGGGA
>NZ_JBNHFF010000589.1:0-397 GCF_059089965.1 Arthrobacter sp. SPT-J7 | reverse complement strand
TGAAGTCACCACCTAATAGGACACGCATGCGCATCGCACAATGTCCGGGACTGTCCGATAAACGGTGTGTGGGTCCGGTCGGTTTTCATTAAAGTGGTTCTTTCGAACCGGGGCCCTCATGGCCCTTCGGTAGCGCGCGTTGATCGACTCGATCGCGTTTGTCGTGCAGATCACCCGCCGGATCTCCACGTCGTACTCCAGGAACGGTACGAATTCAGCCTAGGAGGATTCTCAGAGCCGCACAATCGCCGGATACCGCTGGCCCCACTCAGCCGTGAACTCGGCGAACCGGTCCTTCGCCGTTTGCTCGGACGGGGCCGTGTATACCGGCTTGAGCGCCTTGACGATGCCGTCGCGGTGCTGGCGTCCGGCGAGAAATCGCTGAAGCGATGCTTTC
>NZ_JBNHFF010000588.1:0-397 GCF_059089965.1 Arthrobacter sp. SPT-J7 | reverse complement strand
GGTGAAACCGATCGCCAGGGACCGCTCCACGGTGTAGTCCAGGTTCGCTGCGAAGTCATAGCGGTCGGCCTGGAGGCCGGCGACGATGTTCTTCCACTCAGCGGCAACGGGAACCAGTTTCACGTTCAGCTGCTTGGCCAGTTCCTGCAGCGGGATCAGGTTGGGGCCTCCCAGCGTTCCGTCAGGCTGCTGGACGGTCATGGGCGGGGCGATCGCAACACCAACACGGAGTTCACCGCGCTTCTTGATCTCCTCGATCAGGTTGCCCTGCGCCGACCCGGAGGTGGCCGATGCGCTGTTGCCGCGGAAGCCGCTGCCGATGTAGCCGCCGGCGATGGCCACCAGGATGACAGCGAGGACGGCAAGGACGATCTTGCTTGTTTTGGTCATTTTAAAC
>NZ_JBNHFF010000587.1:0-398 GCF_059089965.1 Arthrobacter sp. SPT-J7 | reverse complement strand
GGTACTGGTCGCGCTGGGGGTGGATGAACTCCCATTTCGCCTGGTTTTCCGGTGAGACGGAGCTGAACTCCGAAGCCAGGACCTCGCGGTACTGCTGGTCTGAAGTGAACGGATTGGCGTAGGGCATGGTGTCGTGATGGCCGCCGCCGGCAACTGCGGTGCCGATCCGGACGTCCTTGGGTGCAGCCCAGCGCAGGGTGTCCTGCTTGGCAAGCCCCGGGGGCTGCGGCCTGTCATTCCCGCCGGCAACTGCGGGCAGTGCCGTGGGGAGGACGAGCGCTGACGCCATGACAGCGGCAGCGACTAATTTTGCAACCTTCATTTAGAGCTCTCCTTTGAGTACGAGCGATCCGCGGGTGAATTCCGAATCGAACCGTTCCGGAAACTTCCGGAACAAC
>NZ_JBNHFF010000586.1:0-401 GCF_059089965.1 Arthrobacter sp. SPT-J7 | reverse complement strand
ACCGCCACTCCGGCTACCCGGGCGGCCTGACCTCCGTCAACTACGCGGAACTGCTGGAATCCAACCCGGTCCGCGCCGTTGAGAAGGCCATCAAGGGCATGCTCCCGAAGAACTCCCTCGCTGCACAGCAGCTGGGCAAGCTGAAGGTGTACCGCGGTGCTGAGCACCCCCACGCCGCCCAGCAGCCCAAGACTTTCGAAATCACCCAGGTCGCCCAGTAGTCCTGGCCACCAAACAACTTATCTATACAAGGAGAATCGTGGCTCAGAACGAAGAGACCACCGAAGCCGTCGAGGCTGAGGAAACCCTGACCAGCTACACCTCTGAAAGCTCAGCTGCTGACGCCGCTGCGCCGAAGAAGGAGCGCCCGGCACTGACCGTTGCCGGCGCAGCTGTTGGCC
>NZ_JBNHFF010000585.1:0-406 GCF_059089965.1 Arthrobacter sp. SPT-J7 | reverse complement strand
AACTGATGACTCTCTGGTGGGGTATTCCCGCTAACGCCGGCAGTGAGGACAGGACGGTGGACCAGCACGTGGCAATCGTCCAGGCAATCAGCGGCCGGGACGGTGATGCAGCAGCCAGCGCCGCCGAACTACACAGCCGCAGCGACATGGAATTTTTGATTGAGCAGCATCTGCGGTTATCAATGCAGCCAGACGAAGGAGCCTGACGTGGAATCCGTTCCGGAAACCCTTGAGCGGACCGCGAAGGCGCTATCCACCAGTATCAACGCCGTTTTCACTGACCTGGAAAAGATCGGTAGTGCCGTCTCGGCGGCTGCTGGCGCCGCGGAGGGAACTCCCCGCCGCAGTAACTTCCTGTTCCTGAAGCAGGAACTCGCCAGCTTCATCGGGCTGCATTCCCGCCTCA
>NZ_JBNHFF010000584.1:0-406 GCF_059089965.1 Arthrobacter sp. SPT-J7 | reverse complement strand
AGCTAAGGAAGCACCGCATGATATCCCCGGCTGAACCGGGCGCTTCATGCAAGATTCAACTGTAATAGAGTCCCGGCGCCCGGGTCAAAATGGGCGGGACCAAACGGGACGAGGTCTTCAGCACACTGTGTTGTCGGCGGGAACCTTACCGCTGACAAGGTAGGTGTCAACGGGGTCCTCGATGCAGCTGTTGGACCGGCCGTAGGCGGTGTGGCCCTCGCCTTCCCAGGTCAGCAACGCGGCGTTGCCCAGTTGCTTGCGGAGCGAAGCGGCCCACTCCACAGGCGTGGCAGGGTCGCCGGTGGTGCCAATAACAACAATGGGGGACTCTCCGGTGTATTCGACGGGAGCCGGTGTGCGGACGTTCTTGTATGGCCAGTCGGCGCAGTTGGTGCCGCCGTAGGCG
>NZ_JBNHFF010000583.1:0-409 GCF_059089965.1 Arthrobacter sp. SPT-J7 | reverse complement strand
GTTGCCGTCCCCCTCCGGGCCACCCGGCGGATCGAATGGGAAAACCCAGGACGGGCCGGGATCGTCCCACCCGGCAGACGCCATCCGCATCGCTGGTTCAATGCTGGCGACGGGGAGCAGCATATTGGACTGCGGGGATACTTGCTTGGCGGTGCCTGCCGGTACGGCACCCTCGTCATACTGGACCGCACCGTACGCTTGGCGGTCGGGCCACCATACTCCGGCGAGCCCGGCCAAGAGAGCTGCAGCTGCTGCCAGGGCAAGGGTGCGCACGGGCAAATACGCGCCAGGTCGTCTACTGCCATTCGATCCGTCGTCGCTGTGCTGGGAAATCATGCTCACGTCACCTCAAGTCTCGGCGCGGGTTGATCTGCCCCCCAGCGGACAGCACTGCGTCAGATAAGAGTAA
>NZ_JBNHFF010000582.1:0-413 GCF_059089965.1 Arthrobacter sp. SPT-J7 | reverse complement strand
GCCCAGCCGCGGGCCGGCTTCCCACAACGCGTTTACCGCCGTTTCCACCGTCCCGGTGAGGACCGCGCGTTGGGAGGGGACGCCGTCGGGAATCCTGGTGAGCGCGTCAAGGGGCAGGATGTACCGATCCTGGTGCGGATTCAGGCAGAACACCCGCTGGCCTACCCACTCTGCCGGCCCCTTTTCCACGACTCCCACCGACAGGTAGCCGAACTTCACTGGCCCCGGGAACTGGCCCTCCTGATGCGGGGCCTGCATCTCCTTGGCGACGCGTGGCGGGACCAGGCCGTGGTGGACCACCGTCTCGGTTCCCTTGCTGATGCCGGAGTAGAGGGCGCGGACCAACACCTCGCCGGGACCCGGCGCCAGGAGTTCCTCTGTGCGGAGCTCGCCCTGTTCGCGGGCTGTGGTCC
>NZ_JBNHFF010000581.1:0-414 GCF_059089965.1 Arthrobacter sp. SPT-J7 | reverse complement strand
GGGTGACCATCTCGCCGTGGGCGAAGTTAGTCAGTCCCGTGGTACCGAAGATCAGCGAGAGGCCGACGGACGCCAGCGCGAGCAGCAGCCCAAAACTCAATCCGGCCACGAGGCGGTTAAGCAGGTTCTGGCCGAAGTCCTGCTGCTGGACCACGATGCCTTTGCCGAAGGCGAAAATGACCGACAGGTTGGACGTCTGGCTGAACGTCACTTCGCGGGGATTCTCCTGGCCCTCGGCCAGGGTAATGCCCTCAGGCAGTGTTGATTCGTCCAGCTCCACCGTGTAGGTCCCCTGCTCGGGCACCCCGATGCTCCAGGACCCGTTCGCGGACGACTTGGCGGTGCCGGTGAAGTCGTCGCTCTTGACGGTGATGGTCACGTCCACCAGTGGTGCCCGCGTATCGTCGCGGAGAA
>NZ_JBNHFF010000580.1:0-416 GCF_059089965.1 Arthrobacter sp. SPT-J7 | reverse complement strand
GAGGGGGCGATCACTCTTGACGAGCTGGTGGCCCAGGATCATCAGAATCTGGTGTTGGTCTTCGGTACCGAAGGTGATGGGCTGGAGCCCGAGACTGATCGGTTGCTCGACGCGCGCGTGACGATTCCGATGATGAATGGCGTGGATTCGCTGAATGTTGCTGCGTCGTCGGCGGTTGCGTTCTATGCGACGCGGTAGGCCGAACCGCCCCGACTGCGTTTCCTGACTTAGGCCTTCACAAGCGACGGCGTCTTATCGTTCGGGGTAGCGCCCGAACCGCGGTAGCGCTCGATGCTGACGGGGCAGTGGCCAAGCCCGCCGCCCTGCCCCCGGCGGCGGAAGTTGATGACCTGGCCGGTTCTGCCGCATCCGCAGGTGCCGGTCTCGACGTCGCCCATGTCGTCGGTGAGGAGGAA
>NZ_JBNHFF010000579.1:0-419 GCF_059089965.1 Arthrobacter sp. SPT-J7 | reverse complement strand
CTCCCACCGGACAATGAAGCGTGGTGGCAGTCCCGATGCAGGCCTTAGCCTTTCTCGGTCTTGCCACCGTGTCGCCACAGGTACAGTATTGGACCACGACGTCGGCCGTAGTTTCCATGACTGGAGAAGGTATGACTGAGAACCAGCGTTCCTTTACCCTTACTGCCCTTATCTTTTTTGGTGTGCTTGTCGCCGTTGCGGGGGTAGCGATGCTCTTCTCGGGAGTAAGCGGCGGCACAACTGTGAGCGAAATTCCCAAGATCGTCGAAATCGTCTCATTGCGGGAGTGTATAGGCGACGCCTGCGGAGATTGCGGCCGTGCATAGGAAAGTGTGAGACCGCACGGATGTTCGTGACTCGGTGAAGTCGGGACCATTTGTCCATGTCCACCACCAAAGCCCGTGGCCAAGCAACGCCCC
>NZ_JBNHFF010000578.1:0-421 GCF_059089965.1 Arthrobacter sp. SPT-J7 | reverse complement strand
CTTGAGGGAGTGCGGGCATTGTGCGACGAGTACGGCATCGTGATGATCCTCGATGAAGTCATGGCCGGCTTCGGCCGCACCGGCGACTGGTTCGCCTTTGACGCCGTCAATGTCACCCCGGACCTGATCACCTTCGCCAAGGGCGTCAACTCCGGCTACATCCCCGTAGGCGGCGTCGTTATCTCCAGCGAGATCGCCGCCACCTTCGACGAACGAGTATTCCCCGGCGGACTGACCTACTCCGGGCATCCCATTGCCGCAGCTTCCATCGTCGCCTCCATCGAAGCCTTTGAAGAAGAAGACATCGTCGGCAACGCCGCCAGGATCGGCCGCGACCACCTCGAACCAGGCCTCAACGCCCTGGCGAAAAGGTACAGTGTCATCGGTGAGGTCCGCGGCCGCGGCGTCTTCTGGGCACTCG
>NZ_JBNHFF010000577.1:0-428 GCF_059089965.1 Arthrobacter sp. SPT-J7 | reverse complement strand
GAAGTGGGCATCATCGGCAACGGTGCAGGCCTGGTCATGTCCACCCTGGACGTTGTTGCCTACGCTGGTGAAAACCACGGCAACGTCAAGCCCGCCAACTTCCTGGACATCGGCGGTGGAGCTTCCGCCGAAGTCATGGCGGCAGGCCTTGATGTAATCCTGGGCGACGAGCAGGTCAAGTCCGTGTTCGTGAACGTCTTCGGCGGCATCACCGCGTGTGACGCCGTCGCCAAGGGCATCGTAGGTGCGCTGGCCGAACTGGGCCACAACGCCAACAAGCCGCTGGTAGTCCGCCTCGACGGCAACAACGTTGAGGAAGGCCGCCGCATCCTGGCCGAGGCGAACCACCCGCTGGTTACCCTGGCCGCAACCATGGACGAGGGCGCCGACAAGGCCGCCGAGCTCGCCAACGCAGCTAAGTAAAGGGA
>NZ_JBNHFF010000576.1:0-440 GCF_059089965.1 Arthrobacter sp. SPT-J7 | reverse complement strand
CCGATGAGGTACCGCCCGTTCCACGGAATCACCAGGATAGGCCGGTTGTCCGACTTGGCCTCGAAATAGATGCAGGCCTCTGGCGCGCCCGGGAACGGATCAACAATGATATGAGTGCCGGTTGTGCCACCGATCTGCCGGTCGATACCATGCGAAACGTTCAACTGATCCACCCAGGGACCCGCCGCGTTGACGACACAGGATGCGGCGATATCGAACGTTCCACCCGACAGGGCGTCCCGGGCAGTAACACCCCTAACACCGGCGGGTCCGCCGAGGACTTCGAGGGCTTCAACATAATTGGCTATATCAGCGCCGTACTGGTGAGCGGACAGCGCTGTCTCCAAAACCAGCCGCTCAGGGAAGGCAATCTGGCCGTCATAGTAATGGGCGGCACCGGAGAGCTTGTTTTTGTTCAGGCCCGGCAGCTCAGTGGCCAA
>NZ_JBNHFF010000575.1:0-443 GCF_059089965.1 Arthrobacter sp. SPT-J7 | reverse complement strand
GCCCGCCGGCCACGGCCGAAAACCAGCAAGCTACGCATCGAAGGGCCGCTGCGTAACTGTGTGAACGACGGGCTGCGCCAACGTTGGTCTCCGGAGCAGATATCGAAGAAGCTGGTCACGGACTTTCCCGATAATCCGGAGATGCGCGTGAGCCACGAAACGATCTACCAAGCCCTCTACATCCAGGCCCGGGGCGGGCTCAAACGCGAGGTCCAGGCCGCGCTGCGCACCGGCCGCGCGCGCCGCAAACCCCAGCGCAGCGCCGAACACCGCACGCCGCGGTTCGCTGACCCCATGATCATGATCTCGGAGCGCCCTGCCGAGATCGAGGACCGGGCCGTGCCCGGGCATTGGGAAGGCGACCTGATCATCGGCGCCGGCGGCAAGTCCGCGATAGGCACGCTGGTCGAACGGGCCACCCGCTACGTCATGCTGGTCCACCT
>NZ_JBNHFF010000574.1:0-446 GCF_059089965.1 Arthrobacter sp. SPT-J7 | reverse complement strand
GAACCCTGACCCAGTTGCGGGCCGACACGTATTCTTCCGTTCTCCTCAGCAGCGGAAACGGCAGCAGCCGCGGCCCCGGCAGCACGGACGAGGCCGGTGGGGAAGCCGCTTACGGGCAGCGATCTTCGATCCGCGCGCAGGTGCTGGTCACCGTGCCGGTGTTTTCCCTGCTGGGCGTGACCGATGAGCCGGCGATGCTGGACGGGTACGGCCCGATCCCCGCGTCGATGGCCCGTGATCTGGTTGCCGACGGTGCCAGCTCGTTTTACCGGGTGCTGGTTGATCCCAGGGACGGGGCTCCGCTGGAGATCGGCCGCACCAGCTATCGGCTCACCAAAGCCATGCGGAACTGGCTGCGGATGCGGGACGGCAAATGTCCCTTCCCCGGCTGCAGCAACAACTCCCTGGACAACGAAGCCGACCATATCCTCGCTTGGGACAAGGGC
>NZ_JBNHFF010000573.1:0-449 GCF_059089965.1 Arthrobacter sp. SPT-J7 | reverse complement strand
GGCAGGGCGATGTCGTCCGCGTCCAACCGGGCAACGAACTCGCCGCGTGCCTCGGACATAGCCCTGCGGAGCGTCGCCCCGACCCCCAACCGGACCGGGTTTCTGAGGACAGTCACACGGGACTCCTCCATCCACGGCCGGTATCCGTCCTCCTCAACGCCGTCAAGAATGACGATGAGTTGCAGGTCCACGCCATCCTGCTGAAGTAGCGAATCCAAAGCTTGATCGAGCCAGGAATCTAGTCGGATCGCGGGTACCACGGCTGACACGCATGGCTTCTGCTCCGTAGTCATTGGTAGCGTTCCTAGTAGTCGTCGATGAGTCGAGTCCCTGCCAGATGGCGCCCACGGAGACAACAGCGGACACCGCAGACGATGTGGACGGCGTCCAGTACAAGGTTACTGGAAGTCAATCAACCGAACGAAACCGCGCCTGCGTCGCTGATGCTG
>NZ_JBNHFF010000572.1:0-455 GCF_059089965.1 Arthrobacter sp. SPT-J7 | reverse complement strand
CTGACCCCGACCAGAACGCGGTGGACCTCGTCTCAACGGACGACGTCCCGGAAAGCGGTTGGAAACACGTCCTCGAGGGTCAGGATGAGGAGGGACGGATGGTCGCCCTCGTCCATGAGGACACCCCGGCACTGAGACGCATGGCGGTGTTCGACGTCGTCGTGAACAACGCCGACCGCAAAGGCGCCCACATCCTTGCCATGACGGACGGGCACCGGCACGGCGTGGACCATGGGCTTACCTTTCACCGTGACCACAAGCTGCGCACGGTGCTGTGGGGGTGGCTGGGAGACGCGCTGACCGTCGAGGAACTTGAGGGCATCGAACGTGTCAACGCAGGACTGGACGGTGAGCTGGGCCGAAACCTGGCGGACCTGCTCAGCGCCGAAGAAGTTGCGTCGGTCGCCGTGCGCTGCGCCCGATTGCGCTTGGCGGGCCGGTTCCCGGCTCCGAGC
>NZ_JBNHFF010000571.1:0-455 GCF_059089965.1 Arthrobacter sp. SPT-J7 | reverse complement strand
AAATTTTCGACACGCCTCTTCGAAGGGCCCAACGTCTTTGACCTTGGGTCCGCACGGGCCTAACGTCTAAGTATCGAGTTCCCATTGCTTACGGCAGCCGCGCAAGTCACACTGGAAGGTGCGCCCCGCGGAAATTACAGGCATGATCTTCATTCCTGTTAAGGCTGCTGCAGTTCTTCTCGGGGAGCTTATGACAAGGAGGATCCAGGTGAGTCCCAAAGGCGAAGCAGGCGGGCTGAAACAGCCCACGGCTGGTGTTGCTGTGCCCGCAAGCGGTGCCCAGGGCCTCCTGTTCACCGAAGATCTCCCTGTCCTGGATGAAGACGCAGGCTACCGGGGCCCCACCGCTTGCAAGGCAGCAGGCATCACTTACCGCCAACTGGATTACTGGGCGCGAACCGGACTTGTAGAACCCGCAGTCCGCGGTGCCGCCGGCTCTGGATCCCAGCGGCTCT
>NZ_JBNHFF010000570.1:0-455 GCF_059089965.1 Arthrobacter sp. SPT-J7 | reverse complement strand
AGTAGGGGCTTACAACAGAGCCTGCTTCCACTCCGGTGTCTATCCGGATTCCCTCACCCGAGGGCCACTCCACGGACCGGAGGATCCCCGGGCTGGGGAAGAAGTTATTGGTGGGGTCCTCTGCGTTGATGCGGCATTCGATGGCATGGCCGGTGAAGTTCACATCATCCTGGGAGATGGACATGGATCCCGTGGATGCGATCAGCAGCTGCTCGCGGACCAGGTCCACGCCGGTGATCTCCTCGGTGATGGGGTGCTCCACCTGGATACGCGTGTTCATCTCGATGAAGGCCGCCTCGTGGTTGACGGGGTCGTACAGGAACTCCACCGTCCCCGCTCCGTGGTAGCTGCATTGGCGGGCGAGGGCAACGGAAGACTCACGGATGGTGTTGCGGACGGTTTCCGGAAGGTCGGGAGCCGGGGCTTCCTCCAACACCTTCTGGGAACGGCGCTGC
>NZ_JBNHFF010000569.1:0-464 GCF_059089965.1 Arthrobacter sp. SPT-J7 | reverse complement strand
GAGTTCGTCAAAGAGAGCCTGGTCTTCACGGGCGAGGACTCCCCCATGGCCAACCTCATGCTCTCCGTCATGGGAGCCTTCGCCGAATTCGAACGGTCCCTCATCCGAGAACGCCAGCGGGAAGGGATCGCCCTGGCCAAGCAGCGCGGCGCGTACAAGGGGCGAAAAAAGACCCTGACGCCGGAACGGGCAGCCGAGCTGGTCCAGCGCGCGGGCAGTGGCATTCCAAAGGTCGTTCTTGCCCGCGATTACGGAATCAGCCGGGAGACGGTCTACCAGTACCTGCGCTATGCCAAGCCAGCGGAAACCCTCTCCCCCGCCGAGCCGCCCCTCCTGCCATAGCTTTACGGAATCACGGTTATCGGCGTTTGGAAAATGCTGGGGGAGAGGCCTCAGCAGGGCCTTTTTTAGTTGCCGGCGCGGCTGAGCAAGCACTATTTGCGGGACAAGGACTTACCACGATG
>NZ_JBNHFF010000568.1:0-464 GCF_059089965.1 Arthrobacter sp. SPT-J7 | reverse complement strand
ACTTTCCATTGCGTCCTGGATGAACCCGTCAAGCCTTGCCAGGGCATTATCGACTTTCGCCCGGTCAAGCAGTGGTTCGACTTGTCCGGGCGGGGCAGGGAGCAATGATCCTGGTGCCGACGGTGCAGGCTGCGCAGCTGTGCCGGCGGAAGCGGACAGGAGGGGTAAGCCGGCTGCACCGGCCACCCCAATTCCGGCCGTTTTCAGCAGCGTACGTCGGTTCGGGAAAACGGAACCATAATTCATGTCGAATCCTTGATCCTCAGGCGATGGGCGTTTCAGTAGGCCCCAGCCGTCCCGACAGCCTTAATACTGGACCCGGCGCTGCGGGCAGGCAATGGAAACTGCGGAAGTTGGGTAGGCCTGGGTGCCGCACGGATCAGCGGGCATAAGCTGATAGCACCAGTTCCCTTCCAGCACCCGGGAGGTCGTCGTGGACGCTGAAACCGCCGATGTGGTGGGTC
>NZ_JBNHFF010000567.1:0-464 GCF_059089965.1 Arthrobacter sp. SPT-J7 | reverse complement strand
AGTGGCTAGAGTGCTCACGGCTGACACTTCCGGGGCCAGGTTCATTGGGGAGGGGAGCGTTATGCCCGCTGTTGGCGGCAAGCCAAGCCTTTGGCTTCGCGGCCAGGAGCAGTTGACCGTGAAAATGTTTGAGGAGCTGACGCGCTGACCATTTACGCGCGCGCGTAATATTGGTAGGCTTTGTCTGACAATCTGCATCGCAGAGCCTACTTCAAGCATTGGGGAACCCGATGGCGGAAACGCGCCTCTCACCAGATCCGGCGACTCTGCCATTGAGGATGTCCCCCGTGGCCTCTGTGTCGCGCAGGGACGGAGTCATTAATGAGATCCGTCGTGCTGTTGTGCTTGGCAGCATCAAGCCTGGCGAAAAACTCACCGAAGTGCAGCTTTCTGAATGGTTGAACGTCAGCCGCCCCACCGTCCGTGAGGCGCTCAACCAGATGGCCCAGGAGGGCCTTCTTGTC
>NZ_JBNHFF010000566.1:0-472 GCF_059089965.1 Arthrobacter sp. SPT-J7 | reverse complement strand
CCCTCCGGCCGTTCGTCACAAAGTGTTTTGGCCTTTCATCCACCCCCCTGCGCCTGAGCCAGATCCGTACCGAGCGCCGCAGCGGCTCATCCTATTCATCGCTGCGGCAGTGCAGCTTCGAGCTGCGTAGTGCCGAACACCTGTACATGTCCCACAGAATTCCCTATCTGAATTCGGCCACGGTCTCGGTGGAGGAGATGGCGGCCACGATTCTGCAGCGGATGAATCTGAAGCACTAGGGAAACGCTTGATGGACGCCGTGGCGGACATCGTATGGAAATAGCGCTGACTTCCTGTCACACAGGAGCTTGCGCCCCAGCATGAGGCAGTGCCGTCAGCGGACGCCACTGCCATCACCGGTATAGGAGCAGTAGTAATGACAAAAGACGTACTTTGGTTTTCAGAACTTGGACTGAAGGATCTGGACCGGGTGGGCGGCAAGAACGCCTCCCTGGGTGAAATGGTCCAGAAC
>NZ_JBNHFF010000565.1:0-474 GCF_059089965.1 Arthrobacter sp. SPT-J7 | reverse complement strand
CCTGAAGGAGGTGCTCGAGGGTGCAGGGCCGGATATTCCGATTGCCTCCCTTGAGGGTTTCGTGCGCCAAGTTGTCGGCTGGCGGGAGTACATGCGCGCCACGTACCGGACCCACGGCCGGCAGATGCGCACCGCCAACCGGTTGAATCACCGGAACGAACTGGGGGACGGGTGGTGGGATGCCAGTACGGGGCTTGCGCCTGTGGACATAGTGATTGGCCGCGTCCTTGCCACCGGGTATGCCCATCACATTGAACGATTGATGGTCCTGGGCAACGCGATGGCCCTGCTGCGGATCCATCCCGACGACGTCTACGAATGGTTCATGGAACTCTTCATCGACGCGTACGACTGGGTGATGGTGCCCAACGTGTATGCGATGAGCCAGTTCGCTGCTGGGGAGCTGATTACAACGAAACCCTACGTTTCCGGCAGCAACTACCTCCGTAAAATGTCGGATCTGCCGGCGGGGGA
>NZ_JBNHFF010000564.1:0-475 GCF_059089965.1 Arthrobacter sp. SPT-J7 | reverse complement strand
GCCCCGCACCTTTCCAACGAAAGGTGCGGGGCCGCCGTCGTACTGCCCGAGTTTGACCTCGTAGTGGATCCGGGCCGGGAGGAAGGTTCAGGCAGTGACTAAAGCCCCGGCCGAAGCCCGATCAGATCGAAAACCGGGGCCATCTGCCGTGATGCGGGAAGGTCGGCGATTACCACGCCATCGAGCTCCCGGTAGAACGCCTCGCGCGCCCGCGACAGTGCAGCACGGAGCCTGCACTCCTCGATGAGGGGGCAGTTGCCGCTTGGGGCCACGCACTCCGCAGCGTCCGTTCGGGTGTCGAGCTGCCGAAGTATTTGACCCACGGTGGCGTTCCGGCCCGTGTGGCTTAGCCGGGAACCGCCGGTCCGGCCGCGCTCCACCTCGATCAACCCCAGGCTGCGGAGTTTGGCCATCGCCTTACTGACATGGTTGTAGGGCGTTCCCACGGTATCGGCAATGTTTTGCGTAGTCAGCA
>NZ_JBNHFF010000563.1:0-477 GCF_059089965.1 Arthrobacter sp. SPT-J7 | reverse complement strand
TCAAGCCTGCAGAACTTGCGTCGCAGGGCTGGCGTCACGCCAGCAGGGCGCCGCACTCTTGGGGTTGCGGCGCCCTGCGCATTCCATGTGGGAGTTGCTTGGTGCAGGCGGTCAGGGTTCGAAGTGTGCGGCGTTGGCCGGAGCCAGGGCGCGGTGAATGCTGGTGAGGTGTCCGGGCATCAGCTCAGGGAGCTCATCAATGCCGAACCAGCCCACCGCGAGGGATTCGTCGTCATTCACGCGGGCAGTCCCGGAGACGTAGCGGCAGAGGAACAGCACGTCCAGGAACTCGCACACGTCGCCGTTGGGGTAGGTGAACGGACCCACGGCTCCTACCGAGACGACGCGCTCCGGTTCGGCCACCACGGCCGTTTCCTCAAAAATCTCCCGCACCAGGCCTCGCGCGGGCTGTTCTCCGGGCTCAAGCATTCCGCTGACCAGCGCCCACTGTTTGTTGTCAGCCCGTTGGGCCAGCAG
>NZ_JBNHFF010000562.1:0-482 GCF_059089965.1 Arthrobacter sp. SPT-J7 | reverse complement strand
CCTCGATCAGTTCGTCCCAGGTTGTCGGGACGGCCAGGCCGTTCTGCTCGAAGATGCGGCGGTTGTAGATAACCGAGGCGGCCATGACCGAGTAGGGGATAACGCTAGTGCGGCCAGGGTAGGTGGGGTACCAGTTCGTGAGGTCGAGAACGTCGTCCCGGATGGCAGTTGCTGCCGGGAGATCGGAAAGGTCCGAGAGCGCCCCGCGCTCCATGAACCTGGCCATCTCGAGGTTGTAGTTGAGGCAACCGAGATCCGGCGGACTGCTACGCACAAAGCTGGCAGAAAGATTTGTCGCCATATCGTGCAGGACACGGACGCGGTCCTGTGACGCGGTAAACGTCGCCGCCAGATCGCGGAAGTACGGCACAGCTTCCGGTTTTGACTGGTGAAACGTGACAGTGGGGCGTGTACCTCCCGGAGCGCACCCAGCCAGGCCGAAAGCAGTCAATGCGCCCCCGGCGGCGGCCCGGCCAGTACGT
>NZ_JBNHFF010000561.1:0-483 GCF_059089965.1 Arthrobacter sp. SPT-J7 | reverse complement strand
CGGACCGCAGGAAGGCGTTAAGTTCCGTGGTGGGCCAGCCCGAGCGACAACCGGGTGTCCTGCGGGCCCTCAAGGACCAGGGCAATTGCCTGGTCCGGAAGCTCAAAAACCAGGGTGGCCTCCAAGGCCTGTCCTTGCGCCGCAGCAGCCGACTCCGCTGAGCTCCAGACGGGGCGCAACTTGCTTGCGCCGATCCCGGTGACCGTGAAGTCATCAACGTTGAAGCCCAACCCTGCCGGTTCCAGCGCCGTGAGCCGGACCAGCACCCGTACGCGGTGATTTCCCTCCGATGGGGCCTGGTTCAGTGCTTCGCCACCTTGGGGCGGCAGCCAACCGTCGTCTTCCAGTGGCGCAATCGCGCTGATTTGTGCCATGCCGCCCGGATACAAGCTGGAAGCCCCCAGCGGGATACTCTGCTTTGGCGGTGCCGTAGCCAGGAAGAGGTACGCCAACGACGCACTAATCGCGAGAAGGAGCCCGACC
>NZ_JBNHFF010000560.1:0-487 GCF_059089965.1 Arthrobacter sp. SPT-J7 | reverse complement strand
ATTATGGACATCTCAAGAAGGCAGGCCCTCGTTATGGGTGGACTCGCCGGCCTGGGCGTTATAGGTGCAGGGCTGGTAACGGCTCCCATCTCCACCGTCAGTGCCAGTTCCGCGAGCACGCTGGCCGATCGTGATATGCCCAGGCCCTACCAAAGCACCCTGACCATTCCTCCCAGGTTGTCGCCCTATAAGAGGGTCATTCTCAACGGCGAGACAACCCACTTCTACTCGCTCTCGCAGCAACTGGGCATGGCCAAGATTCTTCCGAACCACGCCACCCCAATCCTGGGGTACAACGGAATCTTCCCCGGTCCCACCATCAGGATTGAGCGGGGCGTCAAGGCCGTAATGAGGATGCGCAACCGGCTTCCCGCCACGCACCCGGAGCTGGGCCACACCCTGGCCATGTCCACCCACCTCCACGGTTCAGCCTCCTTGCCGCAGTACGACGGTTACGCCAACGACCTCTGCTTGCCCGGTTTCGCCA
>NZ_JBNHFF010000559.1:0-490 GCF_059089965.1 Arthrobacter sp. SPT-J7 | reverse complement strand
CAGTGGAGCTCCGGCGGCAACATGGCGTACGACACCGCTTTCGCCGTGATGGCTCCGGACGCCGGCGGCCGGCCCCTGACTGACGTGGTTGGCGGATCCGGTTTAGCGTTCAACCAGGACTACGGGCTGTATTACACGTCCTACGGTTATCCCGCCTCCAGCCCGTTCAACGGCGAGACCCTCAAAGGCTGCACCGGCACGGCCAGCCGTGACACCACCAACCCCGGCTTCAAAACCCAAGGCATTCCGTGCGACATGAACGGCGGTTCGTCAGGCGGCCCGTGGTTCATCGGCTCCGGCCCGGGAGGCCCGCAGAATTCCGTCAACAGCTATGGGTACAACAAGGGCCCCAAGGTCCTCTACGGGCCGTACTGGGGTGCAGAAATCCAGGCGACGTACCAGCTCGCACAAGCACATTAACTCAATCAGAAACAACGACGGCGCCTGTCCCTCCGCGGGGCAGGCGCCGTCGTTCGTTTACTGGGCCCAC
>NZ_JBNHFF010000558.1:0-498 GCF_059089965.1 Arthrobacter sp. SPT-J7 | reverse complement strand
AACTTACGGGACAAGGTGTGCGAGGCCATATCAGCAGGATATCCGCAGCCAGCTATACTTCTGACGTTGGCTGCTGAGGGGGCACCATGAGTGATGCACGTGTCGGACTGGTCATCGAGGATGACCACGACATTCGGGAACTGGTTCGCACTGTGCTGACCCAGGCAGGCTTTGACGTGACCGTGGCCAGCAGTGGTGCCGAAGGAGTCCTCACTGCGAAGACCCTCAATCCGGATGTCATCACCCTGGACCTTGGCTTGCCGGACATCGACGGTTTTGAGGTTTCCCGCCAAATCCGCGAGTTTTCGGACGCCTATATCGTGATGCTGACGGCCCGCACCGAAGAGCTTGATACCCTCATCGGGCTTGAATCCGGCGCCGACGACTACCTTACGAAGCCCTTCCGCCCCAGGGAACTGCGCGCCCGCATTGCCGCGATGATGCGCCGTCCCCGTACCGTCCCGGAAGCGTCGGAAGCTGTCGGCGTGGAGGCATCTG
>NZ_JBNHFF010000557.1:0-499 GCF_059089965.1 Arthrobacter sp. SPT-J7 | reverse complement strand
ATGCGCACGCACAAGCGTCTTATCGACATCATCGATCCCACGCCGAAGGCTGTTGATTCGCTCATGCGTCTCGACCTGCCGGCAGACGTGAACATCGAAATCAAGCTGTAGGGAGGTGCTGAGAGACTATGACCGCAACCCGTAACGTAAAGGGCCTGCTGGGCACGAAGCTCGGCATGACCCAGGTCTGGGACGAGAACAACAAGCTCATCCCCGTCACTGTGGTCCAGGCAGATTCGAACGTCATCACCCAGCTGCGCAACGCAGAAGCTGATGGCTACGTAGCCGTACAGATCGGCTACGGCCAGATCGATCCCCGCAAGGTCACCAAGCCGCTGGCTGGTCACTTTGAGAAGGCAGGCGTCACGCCTCGCCGCCACGTCGTCGAACTCCGTACCGCAGATGCTGCTGAGTACGAGCTGGGCCAGGAGCTCTCCGTAGAGGTCTTCGAAGCCGGCCAGAAGATCGACGTCATCGGCACCACCAAGGGTAAGGGCTG
>NZ_JBNHFF010000556.1:0-500 GCF_059089965.1 Arthrobacter sp. SPT-J7 | reverse complement strand
CGCACTGTCGGCCGAGGACAAGCAGACGCTGTTGGCACTGGCTACAGGCATGCAACCCGTGGACCGGACGCTCTCGAACGGGGCTTACCGGCTGATAGCGGTGAAGACCAGCTTCGGCGATGTTCTGGTGACGGGACTCCCCCTTGCAGGCAAGGAAAGCACGCTCGCTTCCCTCGTGTGGACCTTTGTCTTCGTCTCGCTCGGCGGCCTGTTGCTGACCGGGCTGGTAGGCACAGTCCTCATCCGCCGCACCATGAAACCTCTCGAGCAGCTCTCGGAGGTGGCTACCCGGGTTTCGCAGCTGCCCCTGGACGCCGGCGAGGTGGCGCTTGCGGTGCGCGTGCCGCCGTCGAACTCCAACCAGGGAACGGAAGTCGGCAGCGTTGGGCACGCTCTTAACCTCATGCTGGAGAACGTGGCGAACGCGCTGCAGGCGCGGCAGAAGAGCGAAACGAAGGTGCGCCAGTTTGTAGCAGACGCCTCCCATGAGCTGCGCACTC
>NZ_JBNHFF010000555.1:0-509 GCF_059089965.1 Arthrobacter sp. SPT-J7 | reverse complement strand
ACAAACTCACGCGCCTCGGTTTGCCGACTGAGCCGCAGGAAGTTTACACGAGTCTAGCCGCTACCGTCAGCTGGATTGCGCGCACCATGCCCGAAGCGACCGTTTTTCCTATCGGCGAGCTTCCGCTGGTGGAGGCGCTGGCCCAAGCTGGCATCGAAATGAGCGACGACCCGGAGCGCATTGATCTGGTGGTGAGCTCTTACGACCGCACCTTCGAATATCGCAAGCTGCAGATTGCCTTCGACGCGCTATGGTACCACAAACGTGCACGGCTGGTAACTACCAACCCCGACAGGTTCTGCCCTTTCCCGGGCGGACGCGGCGAGCCGGACGCAGCATGCATCACGGCTGCCATCACCGCCGGCACGCAGGTGGAATGTGAGGCGGTTTTTGGCAAGCCTTCGAAAGACCTGCTGGAAATTATCAGTGCCGAAACCGGCCTGCACCCGTCCAGCAGCGTAATGGTGGGTGACCGCCTGGCCACGGACATCATGTTTGCCCACAACACC
>NZ_JBNHFF010000554.1:0-517 GCF_059089965.1 Arthrobacter sp. SPT-J7 | reverse complement strand
CACCAAGAATCTTGAAGCGCTCAGCTTCACGCTGATCGCAGAATTTGACGCGGACGTCCAGCGGGTCTGGCAGATCTGGGAAGACCCGCGCCAGTTGGAACGCTGGTGGGGCCCGCCCACCTGGCCGGCCACCTTTGAGGAATTCGATTTCCGCTCAGGCGGGAAGGCCAGCTACTACATGACCGGTCCCGAGGGCGAAAAAGCCCGCGGCTGGTGGCGCTTCACCACCATCGAAGGCCCCAAGAGGATTGCCTTCGACGACGGATTTGCCGATGACAACGGCGAGCCCGTGGATGACTTGGGAACCACGCACGCCTCCGTCAACCTGGAGGGCATCGGTGACCGCACCAGGATGACGATCGTCTCCTCCTTCGAGTCGGAGGAGCAGATGGAGCAGATGGTCCAGATGGGTATGGAGGAAGGCATGCGGGAGGCTGTCGGACAGATCGACGCCATCCTTTCCGAACACGCCAACGCCTGAGCGGCCAACCCCTCCAGCAACCCAAGGGAGCGGACG
>NZ_JBNHFF010000553.1:0-521 GCF_059089965.1 Arthrobacter sp. SPT-J7 | reverse complement strand
AGGTTGTGGCTGAGCGTGATGCAGGGGACGGGGCCGGGCGCACTGACACCGGCGTCAGCCTGCATCTGGCGGACATCCCACAGGGACAGCACCAGGCCGTGGTTCACCTGGATGAACACCACGTCCCCCGGAAATTCCCGGTGCACGGGCCAGCCAAGGCCGTCTACATAGAAGGACCGGGACGCAGGGACGCTGCGGACGCCCAGTGAAATGAAGTCGACTCTGGGTTGCATGGTTCGATACTGTCAGAGGATGGCAACAATTCAAGGGAACGATAGAGATGCTCTGGCCGACAAGGAACAGCTCGCTGCCGTCCGGGTTGCCGTTGACGAGGTGGATGACCAGATTGTCACCCTCATTGCCCGCAGGGAGCGGCTGATCCGGATCGCGGGGACCCTTAAGGGCGACGACGCCGAGGTCCGCGCGCCCGGCCGCGTGGAGCGGGTCATTGAGCACGTCCGCTCCGCCGCGGAGAAGAAGGCCATCGATCCGGACATCGTTGAATCCACCTACCGGGCCAT
>NZ_JBNHFF010000552.1:0-523 GCF_059089965.1 Arthrobacter sp. SPT-J7 | reverse complement strand
CTACAAGGCGCACCGTTGAGGCGGCGCGGCAAGCGGGAGTCCCCATCGTGTATCTAAAAATGGCGTTTCGGCCCGATCTCTCCGACCTCGGACCGGATCACGGAACAACCCATCAGCGTCACCTGCTTTTAGGCGTTGGTGAACCTGTCCTGGCGCCCGACGGCACCCGCAGCCGTGTGCTAGTCCGCGACACCTGGAACACGGACATCGTCGATGAGTTGGCACCGGTGCCAGGGGATCATTTGATTTACAAGCACCGCTTCAGCGGTTTTTTCCAGACCGATCTCGAGGAGCGGCTTCGGAGTCTGGAGGTCCGGGACATCATCTTCACGGGTTGCACGACGAGTATCTGCGTTGAGTCAACACTTAGAGATGCGATGTTCCGGGACTTCCGATGCCTCCTGCTCGAGGACTGCACAGCCGAACCCATCGGCGAGGCCGCGGCCCGCACCAACCATGAAGCATCGTTGCTCGCCGTCGAGACACTTCTCGGATGGGTAGCCACATCGAGCGCCTTGCTTCA
>NZ_JBNHFF010000551.1:0-528 GCF_059089965.1 Arthrobacter sp. SPT-J7 | reverse complement strand
CGTTTCGTCCGTGACATAGCTATATGTCCCGGACAATACCGAAGCCGCAGTGGTCTTGCCCGTTCCCGACTTCGCCACGAGGGCGATCACAGCCCCTGTTGAAGGATCCGCCACTCCGCAGGCGTGGAGCATCGTCAACTCACCGGCGTTGGCGAGGATTGCCGTCACCGTGAGCCGGGACGTGAGGTCCTCAGCCAGCTCCTCAAAGGTGGCGGCCTGCAGGTGGAACATCCCGTCGTCGTGCTTATGCGACTTCCAGGCGACGGAAGCTGTGAACGGTTGGTCAAACGTGGGTTGCACGGGCACCGGAGGGAGCAGGGGCTCGCGGCCGCTGGCACAGCGCGCCCAACCCAAGCTAATACTTGCCCGCTGCTGCCACGTGACCGCACGGCCCCAACGAACATCGAACTGCGTTCCCAGGATCTCAATGCACAGCAGGTCACTGCCTCTTGCCAATTCATCAACGAGACGTTGTTCCCACGCCAAAAGTGCGTTTTTCATGATCCCCCCGGACCTCAAGCTGTTAGC
>NZ_JBNHFF010000550.1:0-531 GCF_059089965.1 Arthrobacter sp. SPT-J7 | reverse complement strand
GCAATGCGGGGCAGCAGGTCCTCAGGTTGGGCGTCGTAGAGGCAGGTCGGGCCCGAGTGGTAGGCCCAGACAGCGCCGGGAACTCCCCGGGGCCTGGATAACCAAGTGACAGGAATACCCTCTTCACCATCAGGACCGTCATTGCATTCGACTTGCCGGGCTAGGCAGGGAGTATCGAAGTCGCCCCCGCCAAGGTGGCACTGAAGTTCGTACTTGTACTCATTCGGGTCGGTGACCATAGCTCCGGGTGCTAGCTGAGAAAAATCACCTGTGGCCGAATCTAAACTCCAACCAATGATGTCCGTCCCGGTGGATGACCATACGCCTTTGGGCGGAGACGACGCTTTTGGTGGCACCGTTTGTTCGTCGCTGGTCCGAACTATTGACTTTTCATCAATAGCCCCAAAGGCGGACATGTCTATCTGCGGAAGGGCTGACGTGGCGGCCAAGACGCCCATCACGCAGCAAAGCAAGACGCCTTTCACTTTCAGCCAGCGATCGGTTCGACGGTATTTACGAACCAGGCCCCAG
>NZ_JBNHFF010000549.1:0-535 GCF_059089965.1 Arthrobacter sp. SPT-J7 | reverse complement strand
CCGGCCATGTTGACCTTGATGGGGATGTATGTGCTGGTACCTCCCACGGTGCGGCGGCCGATCATCCGCTTGGCGTACTGCACCGGCACGCGGCGCTGCGACTGCTCAACGAAGACCACCAGGGCCACAGTCAGCAGGCCGATGGCGAGGACCATAAAGAACGTTGCGGGACCCTGCGAGCTCCAGATGGCGCCGAGGGAGGTGGGGAACGTGGCAGCAATGGACGTGAAGATGAGCAGGGACATGCCGTTGCCCACGCCCTTCTCCGTGACGAGCTCGCCCATCCACATGATCAGGCCGGTGCCGGCCGTCAGGGTGATGATGAGCAGGATGGTGGTGATCACGCTGGTATCCGGGATGATCGGCAGGTTGCAGCCGGGAAGAAGCTGCCCGGACCGCGCCAGGGAAACCAGGGTGGTGGCGTTCAGCAGGCCCAGCGCGATGGTGAGGTACCGCGTGTACTGGGTCAGCTTGGACTGCCCTGACGCACCCTCTTCGTAGAGCTGCTGGAACCGGGGAATAACCACCCGGAGCA
>NZ_JBNHFF010000548.1:0-538 GCF_059089965.1 Arthrobacter sp. SPT-J7 | reverse complement strand
CAGCCCCGGTCCTTCTTCCTCGCAGAAAAATGGCTGGACGACCTTCAGGACATCCTCGGCGCCTACCCCCACGTCCCGGCCTTCATAGGCAGCGCCGCCTTGCTGGAGGAGATCACCGGTTTCCATCTTCACCGGGGTGCCATGGCCGCCATGGAGCGTCCCGCGCCGGTACCGCTGCCGAAACTGCTGGCCGGTGCGCGAAGGGAGGCGGTCCTGGAGGACATCGTGGACCACACCAGTGTGAGGTGTTCCGAGACACAAGGGTCTGACCGCGGTCGTCCACGAGGGCGATCAAGGATCGCGATCCTGGAGAACCTTACGGACCATACAAACGTAGGTGCGGTTTTCCGCAGCGCCGCAGCGATCGGCGTCGACGGCGTGCTGGTGACGCCGCAGTGTGCTGACCCGCTCTACCGCCGCTCGATCCGCGTGTCGATGGGCACGGTCTTCCAAGTGCCATGGACGCGGATCGAATCGTGGCCAGCCAGTATCGAACAGCTGAAAGAGGCAGGCTACTTCGTGGCAGACATGTCTCTGG
>NZ_JBNHFF010000547.1:0-541 GCF_059089965.1 Arthrobacter sp. SPT-J7 | reverse complement strand
CATACGGTCTGGAACTAAGAATATCCTCTGGTCTACTGCATTGACGGGTGATGCGGAGCATGCCTGGCGGAGGTGTCGTGCCAGCAAATCCTGCGACGGGTGGGTCATGCTAACCCTATGGGGAAATCTGTAGCACCTTGGGTCCGGAACAGAGGCTTGGGCCGTCTTCTGGCCCAAGAGACGAGCGTATCCGACCTTATTCAATTCCTAAGTGACCGTGACGCATCGCCCTGGGCCGAACTCGTCGGTTTCGTGCCGGACGAGGTCTCCCGCGAGGTGCGAGAAGCCAATAACGCTGACTTGCTGCTGACTTCCGGTTCACGCTCAGCAGTGGTCGAGGTGAAGCTTGGGCACCTGATGAGCGATCAACAGCAGGAGAAGTACGAGGCGCTCACTTCCAGCCCAGACCTCTACTTGGCCGCTTTGGCCTCGGACAAGCTTAGGCTGAGAAACGGCGCCGGGCGATGGAGCTTCGTCAGTCTGAGCGACCTCGTCCACCTCTGGGAGTTCGCCGCCGACGAACTGGCCTGCCGCTTGGCCA
>NZ_JBNHFF010000546.1:0-542 GCF_059089965.1 Arthrobacter sp. SPT-J7 | reverse complement strand
CAGGTCAGGAGAATGGACTACTCCGATGCAGCGTCCGTTGCGGAGGCCTTGAAGGGCGCCCGCAAGGTGCTCCTCATCTCGGGCAGCGAGGTGGGCCAGCGGGTGGAGCAGCACCGGACGGTCATCGAGGCGGCGAAGGCTGAGGGTGTTGAGCTGGTGGCGTACACCAGCATCGCGAACGTGGACACCACCGGGATGAAGCTGGCAGCCGAGCACCAGGCAACAGAGGCCATCCTGCAGGAATCCGGCGTTCCCTTCGTCCTGCTGCGCAATGGCTGGTACCTCGAGAACTACATTGACCAGCTGCCCGGCACGCTCGCGCAGGGTGCCATCGCAGGCAGCGCGGGAGAGGGGCGTGTCAGCGCAGCTTCCCGCGCAGACTACGCCCACGCAGCCGCTGCAGTGCTGGTTGCCGGGGACCAGGCCGGCAGGATCTATGAGCTGGGCGGCGACGAACCGTTCACCATGGCTGAGCTTGCGGCCGAGATCAGCGCCGCGGCCGGAACGCACGTCTCCTACCAGGACCTCCCGCCGCAGGAATA
>NZ_JBNHFF010000545.1:0-548 GCF_059089965.1 Arthrobacter sp. SPT-J7 | reverse complement strand
AGTGGTTCACCGCCACCGAAGCGCTCGAATACGGCTTCTTCGACAAGATCGCTGCCCACGCGGGCTCTGTTTCCGGTGGCGGCGGCACGTCGAACGGTACCTCGGGCGAATCAGCTTCCGAGAACTAGACCGGCACAAGAACACTCAGATCAGGAGCAAAGAAAATGAACTACAACTTCGGGTGGTCCGCCGGTAATCTTCCGTCCAGCCGCTACGTCCTGCCCCAGTTCGAGGAGCGCACGCCCTACGGCTTCAAGCGCCAGGACCCGTACACCAAGCTCTTCGAGGACCGCATCATCTTCCTCGGCGTACAGGTGGACGACGCCTCCGCTGACGACGTCATGGCCCAGCTGCTGGTCCTGGAATCCACCGACCCGGACCGCGACATCACGCTTTACATCAACTCCCCTGGCGGATCCTTCACCGCCATGACGGCCATTTACGACACCATGCAGTACATCCGCCCTGAGATCCAGACCGTCTGCCTGGGCCAGGCGGCAAGTGCCGCTGCCGTCCTGCTGGCGGCCGGCACGCCCGGCAAGCGCCTC
>NZ_JBNHFF010000544.1:0-549 GCF_059089965.1 Arthrobacter sp. SPT-J7 | reverse complement strand
AATAACAATGGTCCCCGGCATAATTGCCGGGGACCATTGTTTCGCTGCCGGCCGGATTTACGCGGCCGGACGGCGGCGACTAGACCAGCGTCACGCCGGTTGCCTGGGGGCCCTTGGCGCCCTGACCGATTTCGAACTGAACACGCTGGTTCTCATCGAGGGTCTTGAAGCCACCGGTCTGGATCTCCGAGTAGTGCACGAATACATCACCATCGGAGTCATCCGGGGTAATGAAGCCGAAGCCCTTTTCAGCGTTGAACCACTTGACGGTTCCCTGTGCCATTTATTTCTCCTCATTGTGGAACTTGTTTAAGATCGGCACACCTCGTGCCGGCCTTGGTCACTCCGCGAGAAGAATCCTGGATTGCCCGTCTGGAAAAAGGACCGGCGCTGCAGGAGCTTCGCGCTCGCAACATGTCTTGCGAGCATGAAAAACACCTACACAAAGACTGAGATAAGAATTTCACGCTGCCCCGTGGAGGTCAACGGTTTAGGTGGAGAAACGGATAAATTTTGGGTAAAAATCGGCTGAATGACCTTGTCAGAGCC
>NZ_JBNHFF010000543.1:0-549 GCF_059089965.1 Arthrobacter sp. SPT-J7 | reverse complement strand
GATATTACGCGGTCCGCCTTAAGCAAGACGGGCTTTCGTAACATTAGTAAGTGTGCTTACCATGGGCGGACCATGACCTCGATGGGACACGGCAAGTGAAGTCCGCAGGCGCGGCATCTCAACCAGTTCAACGATAGGAATGCACATCATGGCAGGAAATCTCATTGCCCGGTCAGTTCACGATCTGACGGCAGCAGCCTGGTTCGGTGGATCTTTGATGGGTGCCATCGGCCTGAACGGGGCAGCGGCGGCAGCCAAGGATCCGTCCGAGCGTACCCGGCTCTCCAGCGCCGGTTGGATGAAGTGGGCACCGTTCCAGACAGCGGCCTTCGCTTCGCACCTCGTGGCGGACCTCGCCATTGCGTGGGAGAACAAAGAGCGCATCGCCAAGCAGGACGGCGTGGCCCGCGACACTGTAGTCAAGACGGCGGTGACGGTGGTGGGTGCAGCAGTGACCCTCTACTCCGGCATCCTTGGCAAGAAAGTTGAAAAGCTGGCCGGTGAGGGCGCCGAAGGTGCCACCGAGCCGCGTCCGGGCGCCTCTGATGA
>NZ_JBNHFF010000542.1:0-563 GCF_059089965.1 Arthrobacter sp. SPT-J7 | reverse complement strand
TCCGCTCCAACGAGAAGTCGGTTGTCATCGAGTCCGAAGGCACCATCGCCATCCAGCTGGTCCGCGAGGACGGCTCCGTGAAGGTCCTGAAGAAGGCCTTCCCCGTCCTGGCCGGCGAGGTTATCGACGGCACAGTGATGCGCGCCGCCGCCCTGGACGAGTTCCTGAAGGAACAGGTTGCCCGCGCCAAGGAAGAGGGCGTGCTTTTCTCCGCCCACCTCAAGGCCACCATGATGAAGGTCTCTGACCCCATCATCTTCGGCCACGTGGTCAAGGCCTACTTCTCGGAGCTTTTCGAGACGTACGGTAAGCAGCTGGCCGCCGCCGGCATCAGCCCCAACAACGGCCTCGCAGCCATCCTGAGCAGCCTCGAAGACCTGCCGGAAGACGTCCGTGAAGGCGTCCAGTCCCTCATCAAGAAGGGCCTCGAAGAGGGTCCGGCGCTGGCGATGGTCGACTCGGACAAGGGCATCACCACCCTGAACGTTCCGAGTGACGTCATCGTGGACGCGTCCATGCCCGCCATGATCCGCAGCTCCGGCCACATGTGGGGCCCTGACGGC
>NZ_JBNHFF010000541.1:0-568 GCF_059089965.1 Arthrobacter sp. SPT-J7 | reverse complement strand
GATCGGAGAGGGCCATGTTCCAGGCTCTAATGTGCAAGTTCAATCTGCGCCACGAGTGGCACGTCGAACATGCCGAAGACGGAAGCATTTACAGGCGCTGCCGCATGTGCGGCAAGGATGACGATGAACGTGGCAAGGGAAGAAAAGGCGACTTCAGCGGGTGGGTGGGGCCGTCGGGCGCGTGAGCAATCTGCGCCCTGATGCGCTGATATGGCCATACTTCAGGGGTACCGCGACTAGCAGGCCGCATCGACGCTGCTACACAGGGGATTTCCTTCTATTTTTCGCCGCGGGCGCTGGAAAGCGTCCTCGTAACAAGGGGAGTACATGGCACCTCACGATACGGTGACCGTTGTTGCTAAGCCCGGGCCTTTCAAGCTCGATCCCAGGCACGCAGCGGTGATGGTGGTCGACATGCAGAACGACTTTGGATCGCCGGGCGGCATGTTTGACCGGGCCGGCGTGGGCATTGCCCAAATTCGCGCAGCCATTGCGCCTACAAGGCGCACCGTTGAGGCGGCGCGGCAAGCGGGAGTCCCCATCGTGTATCTAAAAATGGCGTTTCGGC
>NZ_JBNHFF010000540.1:0-570 GCF_059089965.1 Arthrobacter sp. SPT-J7 | reverse complement strand
CAGGATCTGTTCTCGGTGACGGGCAAGGTTGCTGAGCTCAAGACGACGATTGACAAGCCGGCGGACTTGTTTGGCGCTGCTACCGAGGTCAAGATCCAATCCTCTTTCCCGGCTGAAACCGACATCGTTTACAGCACCGATCCCGATGTAATACCTGCCGTTGACTCTGACGGGAATGTAACCGCTGGTGAGCTGCACACGAGCGATGGAACAGCAGGATCAACCCTTACTGTCCGGATCCCGGGCCCGGCCATCGATCCCGTAACCGGCGTGGCCGCCAGCACGGTCCAGCACACCACTTTGCGTTACCTGGCGGTGGACCGGACGAGCGGGACCACGAGCGAGCTTTACACCCAGGAATACACCGTTGACACCTCACTGCCCGTGGTGTCGGCCGCCAACCTTGGTCCCGCCGGCACCTCCCCGGAGACCGGGCCCTACCTGCAGGGACCGCAGAAGATCGCGCTGAGTGCTGCCACCGGCTCAAATCCGGAGGCAACCTCACGCATCTACTACACCCTTGATGGCACCCGCCCCGCACTGGACGGGGACGGCCAGCCAACGGGGTCC
>NZ_JBNHFF010000539.1:0-571 GCF_059089965.1 Arthrobacter sp. SPT-J7 | reverse complement strand
GGCACTGATTCTTGCCTATGCCGGCCTTGAAGGACTCTTCCTCGGCGGCCTCACCCGCGTCCTGGACACCATGTACCCGGGTGTGGGGCTTCAGGCTGTGCTCGGCACGCTGTCCGTCTTTACCGTGACGCTCCTCCTTTTCAAGAGCGGCAAGGTCCGGGCCACGCCAAAGGCCATGAAGTTCTTTATGATCGCAATCGTTGGCTACGCGCTGTTCTCCGTGGTGAACCTCGTCATGATGGTAACGGGTCTGACCACGGAACCGTTCGGGCTGCGAAGCGGCATCATCGGCATCGCCATCGGCATCCTGGCCATCGGTCTCGCGGCCTTCTCTTTGGTTATGGACTTCACCAGCATCGAAGCGGGCGTCCGGAGCGGAGCCCCGCAGCGTTTCTCCTGGACTGCTGCCTTCGGACTCACGGTCACCCTGGTATGGCTCTACGTTGAAATCATCCGCCTGCTCGCCATCCTGCGAGGGGACGACTAGCAGACCTCGGGGGCGTCCCGCCGTCGGACGACGCCCAGTACCTGCATAAACAGCTGAGGGCCCCACCGGAAGGTGGGGCCCTCA
>NZ_JBNHFF010000538.1:0-571 GCF_059089965.1 Arthrobacter sp. SPT-J7 | reverse complement strand
AAAGACCCGCTTCGGCGGGTTTTTTCGCGTTTAACGTGGCTCCAGGACCTGCAGCGGCAATCAATGCCGCGGATTTGATCTCACTTGCGCCAATTGTTCGCCTAAGGGTGCCAAAGTCCTCCACTTCCCACCACTGCCGCAATTCCGCGCCATTTAGCGGCCGAATTACCAGAACTTGCGCCTTTGCGGCCCCTTTTTGCGTTGACTGTGGTGGAAAGTGGAGTAATGTGGAGGACATAAGAGGGTGGTTGCAACATAGGGGATGTGCAGTTCCTGACATCGGACAGGCGGTGGGCCAGTGTTTCTGGGCACGCATTCGCCACGTCTCGATGAAAAGGGACGGATCATTCTCCCCGCGAAGTTCCGTGAGGAACTTGCCAGCGGGCTGGTCCTTACCCGGGGCCAGGAACGTTGCATCTATGTCTTCAGCGAGAAGGAATTTGCACGGGTCCACGAGCAAATGCGGGAGGCGCCAATCTCCTCAAAACAGGCGCGGGACTATATCCGCGTCTTTCTCTCTGGAGCCTCTGACGAGGTACCTGACAAGCAGGGGCGCGTGACTATTCCACCG
>NZ_JBNHFF010000537.1:0-579 GCF_059089965.1 Arthrobacter sp. SPT-J7 | reverse complement strand
GCCGGACTCCTTGCCGTAGCCGCCGCCACGGATGACCTCGTACATGATGCGGAAGAGCTGGAACGGGTCCGCGGCACCCACAATGAGGTCGTCGTCGGCATAGAAACGCGAGTTGAAGTCGAAGGAACCGAGCTTGCCCAGGCGCAGCAACTGCATCACGATGAACTCGATATTGGTGCCCGGGGCGTGGTGGCCGGTGTCCAGGCAGACGAAGGCCTTCTCGCCCAGCGCCAGGGTCTGGGCGTAGGAGGTGCCCCAGTCCGGAACGTCGGTGTGGTAGAAAGCGGGCTCGAAGAACTTGTACTCGAGCACCAGGCGCTGCTCGTCACCCAGGGCGGCGTAGATTTCCTGCAAGGACTCGGCGAGGCGGTCCTGGCGGCCACGCATGTCGTCCTGGCCGGGGTAGTTGGTGCCGTCGGCCAGCCAGATCTTCAGGTCCTTGGAACCCGTGGCGTGCATGATCTCGATGCAGTCCAGGTGGTGGTCAACTGCCCGGCGGCGGACCGTCTCGTTGGAGGACGTCAGCGAACCGAACTTGTATTCGTCATCCTGGAACGTGTTGGAGTTGATCGTCCCCAG
>NZ_JBNHFF010000536.1:0-588 GCF_059089965.1 Arthrobacter sp. SPT-J7 | reverse complement strand
GTCGAAATCGACGACATCGACCACTTCGGCAACCGCCGCATCCGCGCCGTCGGCGAGCTCATCGAGAACCAGGTGCGCACCGGCCTGTCCCGCATGGAGCGCGTTGTCCGCGAGCGTATGACCACCCAGGACGTCGAGGCCATCACGCCCCAGACCCTGATCAACATCCGCCCCGTGGTTGCAGCCATCAAGGAGTTCTTCGGAACCTCCCAGCTGTCGCAGTTCATGGACCAGAACAACCCGCTCTCGGGCCTGACCCACAAGCGCCGCCTGTCGGCCCTTGGCCCCGGTGGTCTGTCCCGTGACCGCGCCGGCATGGAAGTCCGTGACGTTCACCCGTCCCACTACGGACGTATGTGTCCCATCGAAACCCCTGAAGGCCCGAACATTGGTCTGATCGGTTCGCTGGCATCCTACGGACGCATCAACCCGTTCGGCTTCATCGAGACCCCGTACCGCCTGGTCAAGAACGGCGTCGTTTCCGACGACGTCCAGTACCTGACGGCCGACGACGAGGCCGAGGTGCTGATCGCCCAGGCCAACGCGCCGCTGGACGAGAACAAGAAGTTCGCCGAAGACACCGTCCTG
>NZ_JBNHFF010000535.1:0-589 GCF_059089965.1 Arthrobacter sp. SPT-J7 | reverse complement strand
TGTGAGGCAAGAGGAAGCACAGTAGCCAAGACCCGAATGACACCGGCCTATGCTTAGGTGTGTCCCGGCGTGGAAAGAGACGCACAAGTAACTTTGCGAAGACTTCAGGACAAGTCCTCAATTGGGAATCTATACGGACAGCGAAAGTAACAGCAGAATTTGCGGCGTTATAAAAGTTCCAGTTTGGTTGCCTACAGAGTCAATTTCCGCCCGGAGAACTGCGGCTCGCGCTTTTCCTGGAACGCCCGGAAACCCTCGGCATAATCATCGGTCTTGCAGAGCCGTGCCTGCTCGGCGTTCTCCTCCGCCATGGCTTCCCACAGGCCCAGCCGCTGGTCCCGGATGTGCGCCACCAGCTCCTTGCTGGCGGTGAACGCTTCAGTAGCACCGCGAGCCACCCGTGAGACGATCCCCCGCGTCGACTCCAGGAGCTCATCCGCCGGCATGGCCCGGCTGAACAGCCCCTGTGCCACCGCTTCGGTGCCGCTCATCAACTCAGCCGTGTAGATCAGGTCCAGCGTGCGGTGCATTCCGAGCCGCTCGGTGAAGTACCAGTGCCCGCCCGAATCCAGCGTGGCCCCCAGCTTGG
>NZ_JBNHFF010000534.1:0-593 GCF_059089965.1 Arthrobacter sp. SPT-J7 | reverse complement strand
GCCGCGCCGCTCCAGCTCGTGGCCCAGCGGCCTGCCGGGCCTGCCCCCCAATTCACCGAGTGCTCTGATGATGAAGCGGAAGCTGCCACGGTGGCGCAAAAGATCAAGGCATTGCTCGACGCCGGCACTCCGGCCAGCGAGGTGGCTGTCCTGTTCCGCACGAACGGGCAGTCCGAGGCTTATGAACAGGCCCTGGCTGCCGCCGGTATTGGCTACCAGTTGCGCGGCGGAGAGCGCTTCTTTGCCCGCAAGGAAGTACGCGACGCCATCCTTCAGTTGCGCGCCGCAACCCGGGCGGTCTCGGCGGAGTCGCCGGAACCGCTGGGCCAGCTGGTCAGGGACATCGTCGCCTCTCTCGGCTATACGGAAGCGGCACCCCACAACGGCGGTGCGCTCCGCGAACGCTGGGAATCCCTCGCGGCGCTGGTGGCCCTGGCCGACGAACTCGTGCAGACCCGGGGACCGGAGTTTGGTTTGGCCGACTTTGTAAACGAACTCCAGGAGCGTTCACTGGCCCAGCATGCGCCCACTGTGCAGGGCGTCACCCTCGCCTCGCTGCACGCGGCCAAGGGCCTGGAATGGGACGCGGTATT
>NZ_JBNHFF010000533.1:0-600 GCF_059089965.1 Arthrobacter sp. SPT-J7 | reverse complement strand
AATAACGGGCTGGGCCGTCCTTAAGACCAGGCCGTCACGCTCCAGGGTCTTGAGGGTTTGGGCCAGCATTTTCTCGCTGATGCCCTCGGCCCGCCGTCGCAAATCGCTCCAGCGCTGCTCGCCCTCGGACAGGGCCAGCAGGATCAGGACGCCCCACTTGCTCGTGATGTGGTCAAGGACCGTTCGACTGGGGCAGCCGGCGGGGAAGATGCCGTCACCAAGGGCAGCCGGAAGGGGTGCTGCGTGGGCGGTAAGCTTCGGGGCACTAACCATCATGTGGGTACCTTACCTGAAAGTGCGTACTCTCTTTCGGGAAGTAGTCGGGAAAGCGGCCGGTTGTGCTCCCTGACAGACCCGAATGGAAGGAAAATCATGACCATCGTTATCACCGGAGCAACCGGCCACTTGGGCCGCCACGTCGTCGAGGCCCTGCTGGAGCAGAATATTCCCGCCGGGGAGATCGTGGCCGCAGGCCGTTCCGTAGAAAAGATCGCAGACCTTGCCGGGCGCGGCGTCCAGGTCAGGAGAATGGACTACTCCGATGCAGCGTCCGTTGCGGAGGCCTTGAAGGGCGCCCGCAAGGTGCTCCTCATCTCGGGC
>NZ_JBNHFF010000532.1:0-603 GCF_059089965.1 Arthrobacter sp. SPT-J7 | reverse complement strand
GTTTCGCGTAAAACACGTTCGAAAGTTGAGGAGCTCCTCGAAGGGCACGGCTATAAGCGTCGCAAGACTAGCGCATCTAAATCGGCACTCTTGGAGCTTGTGTTCCACGAACTGGAAAGTGCGTGGGCGCTGGAAATCATCCGGGGTGTGGAGAACGTCGCAAAGGCGAACGGCATGAGCGTCATCCTTACCGAGAGCGGCACCAGGCATGCCCCCGGAACAGATTGGATTGAAGGGGTCATGGCACGCCGGCCGGCGGGAGTAGTCCTTGTCTTCTCGGATTTGCCGCAGGAGTACCGGCAGCAACTGGACGCCCGCTCCATCCCGTTCGTGATCATCGACCCGGCTGGTGATCCTGCCCCCGACGTGCCTTCGGTCGGTTCCGCCAACTGGGCCGGAGGCATGATGGCGACCCGCCATCTCATAGAACTCGGCCATACCCGCATTGCCGCCATTTCCGGTCCCGAGGACATGATGTGTTCTCTCGCCCGGATCGACGGCTACAGCTCGGCCCTTAATACGGCGGGCATCCCCCTGGACCGGGCCCTTATCCGGTACGGCGACTTCCACGTTGACGGCGGCCGGAAGCATGCCCTTGATTTG
>NZ_JBNHFF010000531.1:0-625 GCF_059089965.1 Arthrobacter sp. SPT-J7 | reverse complement strand
ACGCTGATGCCACAACTTCGGCGGTGTACTTGAGCCCCGCTACATTGTCGGCGCGGAATCACTTGACCAGTGAGCTATTACGCACTCTTTCAAGGGTGGCTGCTTCTAAGCCAACCTCCTGGTTGTCTGGGCAACTCCACATCCTTTCCCACTTAGCACACGCTTAGGGGCCTTAGTTGGTGGTCTGGGCTGTTTCCCTCTCGACTATGAAGCTTATCCCCCACAGTCTCACTGCTGCGCTCTCACTTGCCGGCATTCGGAGTTTGGCTGACGTCAGTAACCTTGTAGGGCCCATCGGCCATCCAGTAGCTCTACCTCCGGCAAGAAACACGCAACGCTGCACCTAAATGCATTTCGGGGAGAACCAGCTATCACGGAGTTTGATTGGCCTTTCACCCCTACCCACAGCTCATCCCCTCCATTTTCAACTGAAGTGGGTTCGGTCCTCCACGCGCTCTTACACGCGCTTCAACCTGGCCATGGGTAGATCACTCCGCTTCGGGTCTAGATCACGCCACTGCAACGCCCTGTTCAGACTCGCTTTCGCTACGGCTTCCCCACACGGGTTAACCTCGCGACGTAACACTAACTCGCAGGCTCATTCTTCAAAAGGCACGCCGTCACA
>NZ_JBNHFF010000530.1:0-632 GCF_059089965.1 Arthrobacter sp. SPT-J7 | reverse complement strand
CCCCCGCCCCCGCCGATTCATGCTTGTGTGCCGGAAACCGGAACTGCTTAGACCTCAGCGCCTTCAGCAGGTTCCGTGGTGTGGGCGCGTTCGGTCTCGACCTCGGCGCCTTCTTCCTCGGCAACGACCGGGGCGAGCGAAAGCTTTCCACGGTCATCGATCTTAGTGATTTCCACCTGGACCTTCTGGCCCACCGAGACAACGTCGTCGACGTTGTCCACGCGCTTGCCGTTGGCCAGCTTGCGCAGCTCGGAGATGTGCAGGAGGCCGTCCTTGCCCGGGGTCAGCGATACGAAGGCACCGAAGGTGGTGGTCTTGACGACCGTACCCAGGTAACGCTCGCCGATTTCCGGGACCTGCGGGTTCGCGATGGCGTTGATGGCGGAGCGTGCTGCGTCTGCAGACGGCCCGTCGGTGGCGCCAATGTAGACCGTGCCGTCGTCCTCGATGGAGATGTCGGCGCCGGTGTCTTCCTGGATCTGGTTGATCATCTTGCCCTTGGGGCCAATGACCTCGCCGATCTTGTCTACGGGGATCTTCACGGCGATGACGCGCGGGGCAAACTCGGAGAGCTCGTCCGGGGTGTCGATGGCCGAGTCCATGACCTCGAGGATGTGGAGGCGTGCTTCGCG
>NZ_JBNHFF010000529.1:0-633 GCF_059089965.1 Arthrobacter sp. SPT-J7 | reverse complement strand
ATAGCCGTCTGGGAAAGCACCAAGGCCTGCGGGGCGACGCACGCTGCCCCGGATGCCAGGCAGAGGTGGAGCATGCGCCAGTAGCCCTTACCCTCGGAATTAAGCTGATTGATGGGTGAGCTCCGCCGCTGCCGAGCGCGAAGTTGAAGAAACTTAGGCGCAGCCAGGTTCGCCATTGGCTGAGCCCATGAGCGCAGACAAGGTCCTTGCCGCGGTAGGCATCAAGAAGACCTCCACGGGCTTGATCTGGCCCGCAATCTCAAGGGTGAGGGTGAAGCCCTCAGACCCAACGCTCGGACGGGCCGACCAGTTCTGCAGGACTGGCGCCAAGTCCTGCCCCATGAGGACATTGCGCCCTTCCATGTCCCAGGGGGAACCGCCCTCCATCAGCGCCTTGTGCTTGGCGCAGACGAAGGCCTCGTGATAACCAGAAACCGCATTTTGACTGCCCGCCATGAAGGCGGTGCCGGGATTCATACACCGGAGGACTGAGCAATTGAACATGCTGTTGACGATATTGAGTGCAGGCTGGGAGAACCCTGTACGGGAAATCTTGTTGTTTCCTAGTCTCCAAGGTTGAAGCACCGGCACTTCGGCTGGGTCCACGGGTGCCTGGTGAATTCGAAGCCCGAG
>NZ_JBNHFF010000528.1:0-642 GCF_059089965.1 Arthrobacter sp. SPT-J7 | reverse complement strand
GGTCGCCCCATTTGCCTGCCTCTCGGCACGAGCTAGAGTTTCTGGCCCGTCGCACCCAAAGTTACTCGCAGGCGTCTGCAATCCTGGAAATCGCCACGGCCACCGGTTCCCTGGCGGCTATGCGTCCCTTTCTCGAAGGGCTCCTTCCCAGTGCCGCTGCGGTCGAGTGGCCACAGCCATCAACGGAGTGGCGCAACCGCCTGATGGCCAAGGAACCGGGGATTGCCCGGCTCATTGCCATTGCCCAGGCTCAGTGGCAGGACAAACCAAAGATGCTGTCGCGAGCGATCTTCCCACGGCCGGAGGTCTTCCTGAGCGCGAACATCTACGCAGACATGTCCTTCCGTGGACAGCTCCGGCAGCATCAGGCCAGGTGGGAACGGTTCCTGCGTGCGGCACCGAGAATTTTACGAGACCTTTGCCGACCCCAACGTGATTGAACTTATCGAATCCCTAAGCCCTGCAGGACGCCGAAAGCCAGGCCAACTCTGACAGCATGATGGCCGAATTCGCGGACCAAACCGTCCAACCCGAAGTAAGGCTCCTTCAAGTTAAATCTCCCGGCGCTACCGTGTCTGAGACTGCCCCAATAGTCCGGGTATACAGCGAAAGTTTCCACCCCGTGGCAGGGCTGCCAGGTTC
>NZ_JBNHFF010000527.1:0-649 GCF_059089965.1 Arthrobacter sp. SPT-J7 | reverse complement strand
AATTAGGAGATGTAAAGCTCCACGATGTTGGCCTGGCCGCCGAAGTCGTAGTTCCACACGCGGTCCAGGATCTGTGCCTTGCTTATGACGCGCTTGGGATTCTCCATCAGGTAACGGAGCAGCTCGAACTGCGTGGCCGTGAGCTGGAGCTCCTCGCCGGCCCGGGTCACTTCACGGGTATCAACGTTGAGGACGAGGTCTCCCACCACCAATTCGGCCGTGTCCATGGCGGCGACTCCGGAGCGCTGGACCAGGCGGTGCAGCCGAAGCAGGACTTCCTCCATGCTGAACGGCTTGGTGACGTAGTCATCGCCACCGGCCGCCAGACCCACAATCCGGTCCTGCACCGCGTCCTTGGCAGTGAGGAAAAGCGCAGGCACCTCGGGCGAGAACGTGCGGATCCTTCGCAGCAGCTCGACGCCGTCGAACCCTGGGAGCATCACGTCAAGGACCAGGACGTCGGGACGGAAGTCCTTGGCCAGTTTCACTGCTTCAGGGCCGTCGGCTGCCACTGCCACTGACCAGCCAGCCATGCGCAGGCCCATGCTCATCAGCTCCGAAAGGCTTGGCTCGTCGTCGACCACCAAAGCACGGATGGGGGACCCGTCCGGGTGGGAAAGCTCGGGGAGGTTGTTAGTCATGGAGTGCG
>NZ_JBNHFF010000526.1:0-650 GCF_059089965.1 Arthrobacter sp. SPT-J7 | reverse complement strand
CTTGGGTTCTAGCGGTCGTTGCAACACCCGACTTTGGGAGTTGCAACGACCGTGTCGTCTTCAAGCGAGAATCCGTCCCGGAGGCAGAGGAAGTATTCGCAGGCGCAGAAGGATGGCTTCTTCAAGCTGTTCGGGCAGTTGGGCAGTGTTACCGAAGCTGCTGCCCGGTTGGGGCTGAACAGGAACACCTGCTATCAGTGGACGCAGCGGGCCGGTCTGGCCCGAAAGCGGGCAGAGCAGCCGTCCCGGGAAGACTTTCACCGGTTGCGCCGGGCCGGCCGTTCCCGGCGTGATGCCGCCCGGGAGCTGGGCATCCACCCCACGACGGCGCAGGAGTGGGATAACGGGGTCCGCAAGACGGGCACGGGCCGGATTTATGCCGACGGCAGGGTCGTCGATTACAACACTGGAATGAGAACTGACAGTCCCTGGTCCAGGGTGCCGCTGGCCGCCGTGGAGAAAACCCTTGATAAGCGCTTCCTCTCGCTGCCGGAGAGGGAAACCATCCGCGATCTGCACGCCGCCGGCCGGTCGATGCGCGCGATCGCGGTCCGGCTTGGCCGGCCGGTCTCCACCATCAGCCGGGAGATTACCCGCAACAGCGTCCCGGGCTTGGGCTATCAGCCGCATACGGCACACCGGATGGCCGC
>NZ_JBNHFF010000525.1:0-651 GCF_059089965.1 Arthrobacter sp. SPT-J7 | reverse complement strand
CCGTTTTCATATGCGGGGACAAAAGCGAAATTTTCGGCCTTCTGCCCTAGTCCGTCCATGGCGCAGTGGCCAGCTGTTGCCACGGTGCTTTGGTTCGCCGAGGTAACGGCGTTGCCGGAGCAGACGTAGTTGGAGCCGCCCATGGTGAAGAAGACCTTCCCGATGTGCTTTACCGACGTCTCGGTTCCCACCTTGGCGCGGGTGGCCTTGACCTTGGTGCTCTTGCCCTTCTTCACGGCATCCACGTTCGAACGGGTGCCGCGTTCGCGGGCCTTCTCGGCAAGGACCTCGCCTGAGACTGCCTGCCGCATCCGGTCGGCTGTCCAGTACTCGGCCACACCTGTATTGTCCAGGACCGCGCTGACGACGGCGTGGTTCTTCTCCTCTTCGGAGTTGGTGGGTGCAGCGGCGGCTCCGGCCGCGCCGCAGAGCGTGAGGGCGGCCGCTGCCGAAAGGCTCAGCAAGCCGGAAACGAAGGACCTGTTGCGAGTCATTGGTGTCCTGTCTTAGCGGGGAAAGGGCCCCGGGAAGGGCCAGGAGGGACGGGGCGAATTGTGTCCGCCTGACAACAGTGTAGATAGTAGTGATGTATCTTGTGCCACTTTCAGCCAGCAATGTGACTCAGGGACTGCGGAAGCACGCCGTGGACAC
>NZ_JBNHFF010000524.1:0-654 GCF_059089965.1 Arthrobacter sp. SPT-J7 | reverse complement strand
CCGGAAGGACGCTGCGGGCGCGTAGTTTTTCAAGCGCTCCAGCCAGTAGGTCTTCGGCGTCCTGGCTGGAGCGCCGCTCCTTAACGTATTCCAAGTGGCTCTTGTAGCCATCGTCCACCGTTTCAGCCTCGGCAGCAGCCATGCCATCCCTCGCTGCCATGGCCCCGCACCGCCGGCAGTCCCATACGGCAGGAAGCTGGTCATCAGGAAGTTTGAGGAAGACCAACTGGGTTTCATGCCCCTTGGCGCACCAGAACGAGATCCGGACGCGCGGGAGGCTTTTCCCCTGGTCCTCGTCTGCCTGGAGGCTTGGTCCTGATCCTGCCGTTACACCCGCGCGGGTGCCCCGCAAACCTGACGTTGGATGTACCATCGGGGCTCCTGCCTCTTAAACAGAACTGTGGCTGCCGGAAACCGACAGCCACAGTTTAGTTCGCAGATCTGCGCCGCGGCAGTGCCCGCGCCGATCCTTCTCGCAGTACTTTAGGAGTCGCCGCTGCCCGTGAACCGCATAATCAGCCCCAAGGCGATGATCACGATGCCCCAAGTGACGCCAAGGATGACCGTAAACCGGTTGAGGTTGCGCTCGGCCACGCCGGAGGAGCTCAGACCGGAACTCATGCCGCCACCGAACATGTCGGACAGTCCGCCGCC
>NZ_JBNHFF010000523.1:0-658 GCF_059089965.1 Arthrobacter sp. SPT-J7 | reverse complement strand
AGGAACGGGACAAGCCTTTCCTCCTGCAGACCGCCGCCTTTTACAGTCCGGCCTCCGGCGGTGCATCGGAAGCGGACATCAAGGTTGCATGGTGGGACCAGGTGGTTGGGGTTGCCACCGCCGCTGAATTCCGTATGGCAGGGGCTGTGGTGTGGGACGAACGGACCAGTACCAGGGACACCGGCGTGGCCAGCATCGACTGGCTGCTCACCGGGAATCCGGCCATTGCCCATGCGGCCTTGGGCAGGCTGGAGTCGTCCGCCATCGTCACTGGGCCGGTGACGGAAGTCAGCGCAGGCAGCGGTTACGTCCGTGCCAACACCGTTACCGGAGCTGCCGCGTGGACAGTAGGGATGGGGCTTCTCTTCCTCCTTGTTGCCCTGTGGCAGATTCCCCGCAGGATCGATGCCGCAACAGACTGGGGGTACACGGACCCGTCGAGCAGGGATTCACGCGTGGATGTGCTGCGCGGCCTGGCCATTGTGTTTGTTGTGGTCAACCACTTGGGTATGACCTCCCTGTTCCAACTGCTCACGCAGGAAGCGGTGGGCTTTGTTTCGGGTGCCGAGCTTTTCGTTCTGTTCTCCGGACTGGTGGTCGGTATGGTGTACGGACCCAGGGCCAAGGATGACTTCGGAACGGTGGTCGACCTTACCTC
>NZ_JBNHFF010000522.1:0-664 GCF_059089965.1 Arthrobacter sp. SPT-J7 | reverse complement strand
GAGAAGACGCGCGTCTTCACGGTGTCCAACCAAAAAGGTGGCGTAGGTAAGACCACTACAACGGTCAACATCGCTGCCGCGCTTGCCGCCGCCGGACTGAATGTCCTGGTGATAGACATCGACCCCCAAGGCAACGCATCCACCGCTTTGGGCATTGAGCATCACGCGGATGTGGACAGCATCTATGACGTCCTGATCAACGACGTCCCCCTGGCCGATGTGGTTGCGCCATGCCCTGACATTAGCAACCTCATCTGCGCACCGGCCACCATCCACCTTGCAGGTGCGGAAATCGAACTGGTGTCCCTCGTGGCCCGTGAACAGCGGCTGCGTCGAGCCATTGATGTCTACGCAAAGACACGTGAAAAGAAGGGCGAGCAACGCCTGGACTACATCTTCATCGACTGCCCGCCAAGCCTTGGCCTCCTGACGGTCAACGCGTTCTGCGCCGCGGGTGAAGTCCTGATTCCCATTCAGTGCGAATACTACGCATTGGAGGGGCTAAGCCAACTCCTTAAGAACATTGAGATGATCCAGAAGCATCTCAATGCCGACCTCGTGGTCTCCACCATCCTCCTGACCATGTACGACGGCCGGACCAACCTTGCCGCGCAGGTCGCAGCCGAGGTCCGCCAACACTTCCCCGAACAAGTACTGTCTGCGG
>NZ_JBNHFF010000521.1:0-690 GCF_059089965.1 Arthrobacter sp. SPT-J7 | reverse complement strand
GCCCGGGAACGCCCCCGGCGGCATAGCGGCCAACAGATGCGAGTGGGCCCGGGCGGACGGCCACGCGTTGCCCGCCCACTCCGACGTCAGTGATTCGGGCGGTCGTTTGCAGCAGGTGGGATCCGGGCAGCTTGAAGTAGCCCGCGCCGTCGTCTCGCGCCCGCGGAACCACTTCACATGCTGGTACGGCACCCCGATGCTTAGCGAAAACTCGCCGCTGGCGGAACGTTCAGTGCGGGCCGTGCACCAGTATGTACCGGACGGCGTATCCGTGTACTGGCTGTAGGCGCTGAACTTGTCCGGCACGTCGAACACAGCGCGTGACGTCCAGGCCTTGCAGGAGGGCTGCCCCTCAATGGCCCCGGTATGGTCCTGCGGAAAGTTCACGCCGTCGTTCTCATAGGCCTTGTAGATGATTCCGCTCTGGTGCGTCTTCTGGAAATGCGTTGTGATCCCCAGATGCTTCGTGGCCAGGTTGGTGAATCGGTGGGCCGCTGTCTCATAGGAAACGGCAAAAGCGTCCCGGATATCCTCCACCGCGATCTCCTTCGCCGCCTTGGCTTTTTGCAGAAATTCCACTGTTGCCTGCTCAGGGAGGAGAAGGGCGGCGGCGAAATAGTTGGTGGCCACCCGCTGGGCGAGGAAATCACCGTAGTTCCGGGGCGTCCCGTGCCCCAGCACGTAGTGACC
>NZ_JBNHFF010000520.1:0-705 GCF_059089965.1 Arthrobacter sp. SPT-J7 | reverse complement strand
GGTCCACCTCGACAAAACCGCCAGGGTCAGCCGGCGCTGGCAGGGTTGTTGCCTTGAGCCAGTCCGGCGCCGATTGGGGCGGGACGGCGTTGAGGACGTCGTAGTGCAGGTTTTCCTCGACGCCGGACTCGATGTTGCGGACGGTGGCCTTCTGGGCCCCAGCATCCACGGACACCAGTTCGCTGTTGGTCCGCAGTTCGATGCCGTATTCGGCGATCTTGCGGTCCAGTTCCCGGTCCACCTCCGGCACTCCGAAGACCGTGGGGTAGGGCTGGACCATCACCACCCGGATCCTGTCCAGCACGCCCTGTTCCCGCCAGTAGTCGCAGGCAAGGTACATCGGCTTTTGGGCGGCTCCGCCGCATTTGATGGGGCCGGCGGGCATAGTGAACACGGCGGTGCCGGACTTCAACCCGCTCAGCAGTGTCCAAACCTTGGGCGCCAGCTCGAACTCGTAGTGGGAAGCCCCACTCGGCGAATGTACAGCCGCGGCCAGGCCGGGCACCGCGTCCCAGTCATACTGCAGGCCAGGGCACACCACCAGCTGCCCGTACGCCACCGTAGCTCCGGAGTCAAGGGTGATTGTATTCGAGTCGGTGTCCACGCCTGTGGCGGAATCGCGGATCCAGGTGACCCCCTTCGGAATGAGGGGTTCCTGCGGCCGGACGGCTTCCTTGGCAGCGGCCCTGCCGCCGGCGATATGGG
>NZ_JBNHFF010000519.1:0-708 GCF_059089965.1 Arthrobacter sp. SPT-J7 | reverse complement strand
CATTCCTGAATGTTGGTTTCAGCGCTGCGCCGGAGAGGATCTCCTTAAACAGGCTGCTCCGGCGAACCATGGATGTGCGTGTGCGTGATTGCGAGGATGCTGGTCCTCAGCGAACTGCAGTTGACTTCAAGGCGACTACAGGCGCGCGGGCGCGTCGGAGGACTCCCAGAATGTAGCACCCTTGATGCCGGCGTCCGCGGGGTTGAAAACCGGATCGATTCCCTGCTTCCTCTGGCGTTCGTAGTCCCGCAGGGCTCGGACAGCTACTGGGCAGAGGAAGGCAATTGCGACCATGTTGAACCAGGCAATAAGACCGTAGCCGATGTCGCCGAGTGTCCATACAAGTTCAGTGGTTCTTACCGTGCCAAGGAAAACCGATATCAGCACCATGGCCTGGACAATCCGTGCAAGGAACCCTCGGGAACTGCCTGTTAGGTAGACGATGTTCGTTACTGCGTAGTAGAAGTACGACAGGATCGAGGTGAAAGCGAAGAAGAAGATGGCGACCGCCACAACGCCGGCACCGAGGTTTATTCCCGGGACGATGGTGTCTACGGCGACTTGCGTGAATCCTGCTCCCGGCTCCACTCCAGGAAGGTTCTCCACGAGCGCGCCTCGGCCTTCTGGCAATATGTTGTACGCACCAGTCGACAGAATCATCACGCCGGTTGCCGTGCACACCAGCAGAGTGTCAACGTATACCGAGAA
>NZ_JBNHFF010000518.1:0-712 GCF_059089965.1 Arthrobacter sp. SPT-J7 | reverse complement strand
GTGGACCTTGTGTTCGAAGTCACGGGCCCCGAGCATTACCACGTCCCCCTCCTGCTCAGCCCGTTCGCCTACTCCACCTACCGGGGCAGCTGAAGCTGACCGCCGCCGCCGGAGTTTTTGTGCGCTTGGCAGGCCTGCACGCGCCGGCGGAGGCCGTTACGCGGACAAAAACTCCGGCAGTAGGCTTGATGCATGCCTTCTGAACAACCCCCCGCCGAGCGCCGCGAAATCATCGTCCGCCGCGCGCCCAAGTACGTCCCGTTCCTGGTTCTGGGCGCACTGGTGGGCACCGCCGCTGCGGCAGTGGTGGCCTACGGTCTGCCGGAAACGCCAAGCTTCGACTCGGGCTCCGTCTTCGGATTCTTCCTGGTGCTGTTCGCCGCCGGCGGCGCGGTTCTGGGCGCCGTATTGGCGCTCATCCTGGACCGCCGCAGCGTCAAGCGGCAGCAGCGGGCCGTTGTGGAGTCCGTGCCGGACTCCACACCGGATACGGATTCCCAGCCCTAGCGCCGGTCATAAACCGGTGGCCGGAAAAGTCTTACCCCATGTCGTGAGATAATCGACCAGTGGCACGCGGCGATGGAAAACTTTCCCATGATCTTCTCCCTGGCGAAAAAGGCCCGCAGGACGCCTGTGGCGTTTTCGGAGTCTGGGCACCAGGTGAAGAAGTAGCAAAACTAACCTATTACGGGCTGTATGCACTGCAGCACCG
>NZ_JBNHFF010000517.1:0-717 GCF_059089965.1 Arthrobacter sp. SPT-J7 | reverse complement strand
ACGGTCGCCGCGGCCCTGGCCACGGTCGCCACGCTCACCGCGACGAGCGCCACCACGGCGGTCGTCGGCAGCTGCGGGGGCAGTGGTCTCAGTGGCAGCTACGGCTTCAGTAGCCTTCTGATCTGCAGACACAGTGTCCTTTTCCTTGTTTGCTTCCGTCACAGTGACAGCCCACCTTCACGTGCACCGTCGGCGACGGCGGCGATCCGGCCGTGGTACTTGTTACCACCGCGGTCGAAGACAACAGCTTCGATACCGGCAGCCTTGGCACGCTCTGCGACGAGTTCGCCAACGCGCTTGGCCTTGGCAGTCTTGTCGCCGTCGAATGCACGAAGGTCGGCTTCCAGAGTGGAGGCGCTCGCTACGGTCAGGCCCTTGGTGTCATCGACAACCTGGACGAATACGTGGCGTGCGGAACGGTTGACGACCAGACGAGGACGTACAGCCGTACCGGAGATGCGCTTACGGATACGAAGCTGGCGGCGGCTGCGCTGGGCAGACTTGCTCTTGTTCGTACGCTTCTTGTTAATTGAGATGGCCATGGTTACTTACCAGCCTTTCCGACCTTGCGGCGGATGACTTCGCCGGCGTAACGGATGCCCTTGCCCTTGTAGGGGTCCGGCTTCCGCAGCTTGCGAATGTTGGCAGCAACCTCGCCGACCTGCTGCTTGTTGATACCTGAAACAGAGAGCTTGGTCGGGGTCTCAACTGCAAAGG
>NZ_JBNHFF010000516.1:0-719 GCF_059089965.1 Arthrobacter sp. SPT-J7 | reverse complement strand
GTGACACCGGAAATCAAAGTGGCCGACCTGGCCGGTGCTGCGCTGCTCCTGGCGTCCTGGGGTGCACCGCGGGGCGAGGGGCTCGCGCTGCCGGACCAACCGCCGCTGCAGGCGATGGACGATGCCATGGAGGTCCTGCGCGAGCTGGGCGCGGTAACAGAGGAAGGTCAGGCCACCGGCATGGGTAAGCTTCTGGCCACCATTCCGGCGGATCCCCGGTTGGCCCGGGCCCTGCTCGACGGGGCCGCAGCCGCCGGTCATCTGCCGGCAGCCGAAGCCGTGGCGCTGGTCGCGGGAGACTATCGAGCTCCCGGCGCCGACCTGACCCGCCTCCAGTCGCAGTTGCAGAACCAAACAGGACCGGAAGCCCGGCGGTGGGCAGAGGAATCCGGCCGCCTGGCAGCCCTTGCGAAGCAGCACGCGCCGTCTGCTTCGCGCGCAGAGCCCGCCCTGTCCGCGAAGGTCAAAGGCGCAGCGGTGGTGGGCGCCGTCGTCGCCCTCGCCTTCCCTGACCGGGTGGCACGCAGGGTGGACGGTGACATCCCCAACCGCTATCTCCTGTCCTCGGGTACGCGCGCCGGGCTGCCGGCCGGCAGCTCCCTGTCCGGCCATGAATGGCTGGCGGTGGCGGAAGTGACCCGGGCCGAGGGGAGGGATGCGGCCGGAACCGGTGCCGTTATCCGCTCGGCAGCGCCGAGATAGGAATATCAAACCTCATA
>NZ_JBNHFF010000515.1:0-721 GCF_059089965.1 Arthrobacter sp. SPT-J7 | reverse complement strand
AATTTGGGGAGTTTCTGTTTTGTAAACAGCTGGGGCCGGCCTCCTTCACCGGCGGCCGGCCACTCATGATGCTATTCCCACTCGATGGTTCCCGGCGGCTTGCTGGTGACATCGAGCACGACGCGGTTGACACCCTCCACCTCGTTGGTGATGCGGTTCGAGATCCTGGCGAGGAGCTCGTACGGCAGGCGTGACCAGTCAGCGGTCATGGCGTCCTCGGAGGAGACGGGGCGGAGCACGATGGGGTGGCCGTAGGTGCGGCCGTCGCCCATGACTCCTACGCTGCGGACGTCGGCCAGCAGGACCACCGGCATCTGCCACACTTCGTTGTCCAGTCCGGCTGCGGTGAGCTCGGCCCGGGCAATCGCGTCGGCTTTGCGCAGCAGGTCCAGGCGATCCTTGGTGACCTCGCCCACGATCCGGATTCCGAGTCCCGGTCCGGGGAAGGGCTGGCGTCCCACGATCTCCTGCGGCAGTCCCAGCTGGGCACCGACGGCGCGGACCTCATCCTTGAAGAGGGCGCGCAGCGGTTCCACGAGCTCGAACTGCAGGTCCTCGGGCAGGCCGCCCACGTTGTGGTGGCTCTTGATGTTCGCGGCACCTTCACCGCCGCCGGATTCGACGACGTCCGGGTACAGCGTGCCCTGGACCAGGAACTTGATCTTCTCGCCGTGGGCGGCAGCCTCGGCGATGATGGCGAGTTCCGCCTCTTCAAAGGCCC
>NZ_JBNHFF010000514.1:0-721 GCF_059089965.1 Arthrobacter sp. SPT-J7 | reverse complement strand
GGGCTGTTCGCCCATTAAAGCGGTACGCGAGCTGGGTTTAGAACGTCGTGAGACAGTTCGGTCCCTATCCGCTGCGCGCGCAGGAAATTTGAGAAGGGCTGTCCTTAGTACGAGAGGACCGGGACGGACGAACCTCTGGTGTGTCAGTTGTACTGCCAAGTGCACCGCTGATTAGCTACGTTCGGATGGGATAACCGCTGAAAGCATCTAAGCGGGAAGCTCGCTTCAAGATGAGATTTCCATACACCTTGTGTGTGAGAGGCCCCCAGCCAGACCACTGGGTTGATAGGCCGGATGTGGAAGCGAGGACTAACGACTCGTGAAGCTGACCGGTACTAATAGGCCGATAACTTACACCACACACCCTTTCGTGAACGGATTCAAAAGACGTTCACACCAGGAAAGGGTAAAAAGATAACAAGACTGCTTGCGTCCACTATGTGGTTCCCGAACAACAAACCAAACCGGTACGTTGTCCAGGGAACACACAACTGAATAACAACACCACCGCTCCCCCAAAAAAAGGGGAGCAGTTGTAACCACAGATTTCCCACACCACCCCCCACCACAAAAGGGCGCGGGGTGCGTGACGGGTAAAAGGGTTACGGCGGTCATAGCGTGGGGGAAACGCCCGGTCCCATTCCGAACCCGGAAGCTAAGACCCACAGCGCCGATGGTACTGCACCCGGGAGGGTGTGGGAGAGTAGGTCACCGCCGGACA
>NZ_JBNHFF010000513.1:0-722 GCF_059089965.1 Arthrobacter sp. SPT-J7 | reverse complement strand
CGGATGGGCATGTTGGTGCCAATCCGCCGTCGCGCATTAATCGCGGGGGTTGCGCGGACGGCAGCCAGGCCCCACGCGTGGTGGCTTACAGAGCGGGGAACAAACCGGAACATCCGGCACCAGAAACTCACGGGAAAGATGGGAAAACTCTTGCCGTACTCTCGCCTGGGCTGATAAACCAATGAGTGCTGCAGTAAGAGCTGCACCACTCCACCCCAGGTCTCAGTCCCATCGTTGGCCACCCCGGCCTCCTTAGCTTTAATTGCGCTGCCACCGCGGTGCTTTATGCTTTGAATCGTTCCAACCTTCCTGGGTACCGCTATGCCATCGCTCATCGAAGGAGATGTCCGTGAACACACCCGCGCAAATGCCGCAACTTTCCAGGGAAGCTCCGCCACCCCGCCAGCACAGGATCGCGACGGGAGCGAAAACAATGACAGCCGCAGTGGCCTCCGCTGCCCTCGCTTTCACCGGGCTTCCGGCAGCTCACGCCGACACTGCCCTGCCCTCGGCGGGAAGCGGCTTCGCATTCGACTTTGGGCCCGGCACCACCGCCGGTGGCTATACAGCCGTAGCCGCCGGAACCCAATATTCGACCGGCACCAGGTTCGGCTTCACCGACACCGCAGTCACCTCGGGCGCGGACCGCGGCACCGGCGATCCATTGCGCTCCGACTTTGTCCAGGCCCAGGGAAGCTCCTTCCTGGTGGACCTGCCCAACG
>NZ_JBNHFF010000512.1:0-726 GCF_059089965.1 Arthrobacter sp. SPT-J7 | reverse complement strand
GCGCCAAGCAGGTCCAGCTCGGCCAGGATTGCCCCGGCCACCGTGGTCCTGAGCGCGAACAGCGGCACTTCAGGTTTGCCGTTCTGGTCATTTGTGGCCAACAGCAGGAACGCCTGGGGGAGGCTCAGCTCCACCGGTTGAGGTGTTTCAGCATCCATAGCATCATGGTGGCGCAGTTGGGCATTCACCACAACGAGGATTTCTTTCGTACAACGGCGGGGCCTTCCGCCGTCGTACGAATCCTTGGCCTTACTTGGCCCGTGTGAAGGTCCCCAGCCCTGTTCTGTTGTAGAAGTCCAGTGTGACGCTGGGCGAGGAGCCGGTGTTTGGCCCGGCAAAAATTGCTCCGGCCAGGCCGTTGCCGTTCTCGCCGATGGACTCGAAGCTGAACGTGTCGCCGTCGAAATGGGTGAGCGGGAAAGTAGTGGGACTGCCAGCCGGCCCCATTCTCATGGCCAGCTTCCCGCCCTCTTCGAACACCACAAGCGGCCCGTAGTAGGAGTTGTTATAGGTGCCTGTGTAGGCGCTGTTTGGCTTGGCGGGTGAGGGGTTGGCGGGAACCTTCGTGTAATCGACCGCGGGCTTGCCGGCCTCGTCCTGTTGCCTGAAGATACCGGCAATAAAGGTCAGCCAGTCGACTGTAGGCCGCCCGTGCTGGGCTGTGTCCATGAAGTCAGCGTTGATTGCTTCAGGAATTCCTTGCGGGCGCCCGTTCGTCAAGGCCAC
>NZ_JBNHFF010000511.1:0-732 GCF_059089965.1 Arthrobacter sp. SPT-J7 | reverse complement strand
CGACGCCGATACAAGGCTGCTGGACGACCTCATAGCTACCGCGGACGGCGCCTTGTACATGGCCAAGTCACTGGGCAGGAACCGCGTTGCCCGCAGCGACCGGATGAGCTAGCGGCCAGGGGAGTGCAGGCATCAGCTGCCGGCGTTGAGCCTTCCGGCCAGCCGGGCTCCCTTCGGGCATCGGAAGCGCGGTAGCAAGGGAAGAGCGCTCCTTCGCAGGGGTGGGGGTGGTCAGGAAGGAAGGCAGTTCCTGCGCAGGAGTATAAGAGCCGGCCGGACACGGACGGCGTGCTCGGCCCGGACTCTCCAACTTCACGCGGGGCTGCCGGTGCCCCTGCACCTGCGGCTGTTGTCAAACTGCCGTTTCCTGCCCGCCGTCATCCGGAAGCAGCGGGAAGCCCGGCTGGTAAAATAGCCGGGTTGCAGGGCGGCCGTTTCGCTGGTGCAACCAGCGCCGTAACGAAGTAGGGGACCAACAATCATGACGGCAGGCGGTGCACACCTCGGGACGTCGGAAAGCCGGCCAGGCTCGCCGGCAACCGCCGTCACCGAGCCCGCCAAGCGCCGCGCCTACGTGGCGACCATTGAGGGGTTCCTCGGCGCCCTCATGATGTTCGTTGGTTCCATCGGCACCGGCTGGATCGCCAATGGCTCGCCCATGGTCCGCCAGCCTGTGGTCATCGCGCTCCGTACAGAAGGCTGGGGAGTGACGGTTTCCACCATCCTGCTGAC
>NZ_JBNHFF010000510.1:0-738 GCF_059089965.1 Arthrobacter sp. SPT-J7 | reverse complement strand
CCTCGGATCATGCCGACGCTGCGTGATCCCTGATACTGGGAACCGAAGCGCTCGTTGGTGTAGTAGTTTCCTTCAGAGGCTTTTACATAGGCGAATCGTGCACCCATGTTCCATTGCTGCTGCCAGTCCACGCTGGGTTGGTGCCCGCTAACGTCCAATCCCTGAATACCGAAGGTGGGCATCCATGTGCCCTCCGAGGACAGAGATTCAGTGCTGAGGCGCCTGAACGATTCCGATGGGGTTGATGCGGTGACGCGAGCGGACCGCTGCCCCATTTCCGCTCCGCCGAGACCAACTGCTTCCGCCATTGACTGTGCGGCTTCTGCAGAGGGTTGGGCCACAGGAGGCTCAGATGGCGCTGGCGTTACTGAAGATGGCATCGACAGGGGAGCAGCAGGAGAAGGTGAAGCGGCAACCGAGGCAGCGTTCGTCGGGGGAGGAGTAGTTGGAGAAGGTGCGGGCTCCGCGGCTGTGGCTACACCCGCAAGGCCTGGGCCCGCTACCAAGGTCGCAGCTAGGAGCGCTATCCCCAAGGACATGAATGAGGGGCGACGGGACTGAGACGGGTTCCGCTTCATTTTTTGCTCCGGAGACAATGTGGCGCTGCGCCGAGCGCTCATTTGGTAGCTGCCAAGGGCATCCCCCCAGGGAAACGCTCGGCAGATTGTATTGCGACAAATAACGCGCTCACCATAGCACCGCAGGACTACTGGTGCTAGTGGTACATCTGTTACTGCT
>NZ_JBNHFF010000509.1:0-740 GCF_059089965.1 Arthrobacter sp. SPT-J7 | reverse complement strand
GTGAACAAGGCGCTCATGAACGCGAAGACGGCGGAGCTGCTTGACTCGCTCGGCATCAGCGCCGTCCGGCCCACCGCGCAGGTGCGGAGCCTGACCGTCGCTGAGCAGCAGGTAGTGGAGATTGCCAAGGCTGTCAGCTATGACGCCCGGATCGTCTCCATGGACGAACCCACGGCCGCACTGGCCGACGCCGAAGTTGAGCTCCTCTACCAGATCGTGTCCCGCCTGCGGGAGCGTGGAACGGCGATCCTCTATGTCTCCCACCGTCTCCGGGAAATTTTCGATCTGTGCGACGCCATCACCGTTTTGAAGGACGGCCGCGTGGTCAGCACCGGCCCCGCGTCGGAACTGGACGACACAGGCCTGGTCCGGCTGATGGTGGGCCGGCCCATCTCAGCCTTCTTCCCGGACAAGCTGCCCCCAACAGACAGCGGCGCCGACTCCACAAAGCCAATTCTCGAACTGCAGGGGGCGGGAAATGGCCAGCTGGACGGCATCACCTTCAGCGTTCAACCTGGGGAAATTGTCGGCCTGGCCGGCCTCCAGGGCTCCGGCCGGACTGAGCTGCTCCACGCCATATTCGGTGCCGCCCCCTTTACCCGCGGCACCATGAAGGTGGAGGGCAGGGAACTCCTGCCCAAGTCGCCGCGGGAGGGGGTCCGGGCCCGGATGGCGCTCATCACGGAAGACCGCAAGGCTGAGGGCCTAAGCCTGAACCAGTCCATCCTGGACAACGCGCT
>NZ_JBNHFF010000508.1:0-753 GCF_059089965.1 Arthrobacter sp. SPT-J7 | reverse complement strand
CGGACCCGCGGAGTGAGCTCGTGGCAGTGGCCAGCAGCTCACCGGCCGGGCCAAAACCTCACGCCCGAACTGATCCGCGGGCTTGCGTTGAAGCCGATGAAAAGCTTCTGAATACTGGAAGGAAGGATTATTCCGACGTGAGGCGGTGGCAGCGATGAGCAGCGGTTCGGAGGACTTCCGGAAGCGCCTGGAGCGGGCCGCGGAAGTCCGGTCCTACCGGGGAGCCGGCATCAGCGCCGAGGAGGAGGCGGCGCTTGATGCCCTCGACGAGCAGGAGCGGGAGAAACGCCGCAAGGTGAGCGATGCCGCCAGGGCGGAGTATCTGGTCCGGGACGCCATGGCGCAAGGAAAGTTCGACAACCTCAAGTACGCGGGCAAACCGATACCGGAACTAGGCGAGTCCTATGACCCCGACTGGTGGGTCAAGGGCCTCATTCAGCGGGAAAACATCAGCGGCCTCGGTCCGGCGGCCATTCTGCTCCGCACCGAGGACGCCGAGCTGGATGCCAAGCTCGATGCCCAGTACGCAGAACAGCAGGTCCGCGACATCCTGCAGGACTTCAACCGCCGGGTCATCGACGCGCGGCGCCAGCTTCAGGGCGGGCCGCCGGTCATCACCAAGACGCGGGACGTGGAGGAGGAGGTGCGGCGGTGGCGCGAACGCCGGGCAGCCTCGCCCGTTCCCCAGGCCGATCCTGAACCGGAAGGGCCCCGCTGGTGGTGGCGACGGCTTTGGAAGGGGACGGGCCCGGC
>NZ_JBNHFF010000507.1:0-769 GCF_059089965.1 Arthrobacter sp. SPT-J7 | reverse complement strand
GTCTCACTGAAGTCGACCACCGGAACGCCTGCCGCTTCGGCAGCCTTCTTCAGCGCTTCGGTCTGCGGACCTTCGGTCTGGCCGTTGTAGGCGACGAACCGGACAGATTTGGAGGACACCAGGTCGGTTGCGGCCTTGAGGACGGCTGGCGGAACATCGGAGCCTTCCTCAATCGCAGCAGTGTAGTCCTCAGGCGTAGCGTTTTGCAGGCCTGCAGCTTCGAGCAGGTACACCGGCACCGGCTCGGTCACGGCAACCTGCGCTCCGGCCCCGCCGGCCTTCAGCCCTTCAAGTTTGCCAGCCAGTTCCTCTAGCCCGGATTTGAAGGCGGCAGCGTTCGATTCGAAGGTTGTGGCGGAGGCAGGCTCCAGCTCACCAAGCTTGGCGGCGACGCCATCGGCCAGCTGTCCCATGGCCGCGAGGTTGTACCAGACGTGTTCGTTCAACTCGCCGTGATCTTGGGCGTGGACATCCCCTGCCGGCGGTTCCGCTGGGGTTGTCCCGCCGGAAGCCTCTTCCCCGGGGCGTGCCGGGCCGGAAAGTTCGACGGCGTTCAGCACGTTGCCTGCGTCAAGATTGCTGTCCTTCACCAGGGTACGGAGGAAATCGTCGTATCCGCCGCCATTTTCAATGACGAGGTCCGCCTTGGACACGGCCAACCGGTCCTGGGCGGTGGCTTCGTAGGAATGCGGATCCTGGCTGGTCTTGGTGATGATGGCCGTAACGCTGACTTTGTCCCCGCCAATAGTTGTGGCGATGTCCCCGTAGA
>NZ_JBNHFF010000506.1:0-771 GCF_059089965.1 Arthrobacter sp. SPT-J7 | reverse complement strand
GGTTCTTGGCATGGTGGCCGCCGGCTTGGGGATTTCAGTGCTGCCCGCATCCGTGCAGCGGTTCCAAATGCCCGGCGTAACCACCCGCCCGCTGGCCGGCAGGCCGCAAACGGAACTCCATGTGGCCCAGCCCTTGACTCTGTCACCGGCAGCCGGTGAGTTTGTGCGCTGCCTCCGGGGAGAAATATCCCTCCAACCTGTTGTGTGATCACACATCTCAGCCGTAGCCTGAGCAGACTTCCTTCCGCGCCGACCGTGTGCCGCGCGGTCAGCAAGCATTCCACCAGAAAGTTGCGCCAGGCATGAGCGAAATATCAGACATTGTTGTGGTTGGTGCCGGCCCCGCCGGACTGGCCGTCGCATATGACCTCCGCGATCTCGACCTTGACATCCAGGTGTTGGAGGCCGGGGAGGAGGTCGGCGGCCGGACGCGAACCGTTCAGCTTGCCGGTGCCCCCATTAACACCGGAGCCATGTTCATCTACCGGGGAACACGGGCAGAAACACTGGCGGGGGAACTCGGACTGGAAACTGCGCCCTTCCATCCGTCGACGTACGGTGTGCATATCGACGGCGTCACGTCCGTTGCGGCGTCCAGCGTGGAGGTTGTAGAGCGATTGCCGCTCCCCGCCGAGTCTAAGGCTGCGCTGATCACCTTCATGGAGAACCTTGCCAGCGAGTACCGCGCCACTGTGTCCGGTGGCAGCATCACCGAAAAGGCCGCCGGGCTGGAACAGGAGACGGTCGCAGCAAGGCTGGAAGGACTTCCCC
>NZ_JBNHFF010000505.1:0-777 GCF_059089965.1 Arthrobacter sp. SPT-J7 | reverse complement strand
CTAGCTCGGAGAGTTCCCTGGCGAAGCGTCCGTCAAAGGTGACAGTCGATTCTGCGGCAGCTGTCATTTGTTAGGCCTTTCCTCTTGGTTGGTTCTCCGGTTGATCAGCCATGTGACGAACCAGAGCACAACGCCGATGGCCATCAGGCCACCGGCAATCTCGTACTGAATAACGTTCCGGCCAACCCACGGACCGGCAAGGAAGGCGCACAGCAGGGCGGCCACCAGCGGCAGTTGCCCCGGCGAGGTGAAGAACACCTTCCGGTTGGGGTCCCGCTTGCGCCGCAGCACCACGCACGCCACGTTCACCACCGTGAAGACACACAGCAGCAGGAAGGCTGTGGTGCCGGAGAGGTTGGCCACGATATTGCTTTCCGGATCGCTGGTCACGTACAGGATGAGCCCCAGTGCCAGGACGGTGGAGAAGACAATGCCCGCCCACGGTGTGCGGCGGACCGGCAGGACTTTCCCGAGGGCACGTGGCAGGACGCGTTGGCGTGCCATGCCGTAAATGAGGCGGCTCGCCATCAGCATGTTGATCAGCGCCGTATTGGCTACGGCAAAGACCGCCAGGAACGGGAAGATCCTGTCGACCGGGAAATCGGGTGAGCCTTTGTGCACCACTTCAAGGAGGGCGGCACCCTCGGCTTCCCGAATGTTTTCCAGCTCTGTGGGGGTCAGCACGCTGACCACGGAGACTGCGACCAGCATGTAGAGGAGCACGGCTATGCCCAGGCCGGTCAGCATGGTGCGGGGGAAGATCCTTTCCGGGTTCCT
>NZ_JBNHFF010000504.1:0-784 GCF_059089965.1 Arthrobacter sp. SPT-J7 | reverse complement strand
ACTGACGGCACAGCCGCTGTGCCACCGAATTTGATGTCCTTGTGGATACCGGTGGGTCTAGTTTTGTCGTTCTTAGTCCTTGTTGTCGGTCAGCTGACATTTCGAAGGCTTGAAGGCCGTTTTGCGCAGGAGCTCTAAGTGTCAGTTGCGATTCACGTTGAAAAAGTCAACAAGCAGTTTGTGCTGCGGCACACCCGTTCCATGAAAGAAGCGGTAGTTTGGCTGCTGAAGGGGCGAAAGGGAGACATATCGAAGAAGTTTCATGCACTTCATGACGTCGACCTAGAGGTGCAGCAGGGAGAAACCGTTGCACTGCTCGGACTGAACGGCTCCGGCAAGTCCACTCTGCTAAAGCACATATCTGGAGTCATGCTGCCTGACAGTGGTTCGGTCCGCACTCGGGGCAAGGTAGCCGGTCTGATCGAAGTCGGTGCCGGTTTCCATCACGACTTGTCAGGTCGGGACAATGTATTCCTGAACGGCGCCATCTTGGGAATGACTGAAGCTCAGATCAGCGAGCAGTTCGACTCAATTGTCGAGTTTGCCGAAATTGGCGAATTTATCGATACCGAGGTGAGGTTTTATTCCTCCGGAATGTACCTTCGCCTGGCGTTCTCGGTTGCGGTTCACACTGACCCTGAAGTCTTCCTGGTCGATGAGATCCTGGCGGTGGGCGATGAGCCCTTCCAACGAAAGTGCCTCGATAAAATTAAGGAACTTTCCGCAGCTGGCAAAACTCTGGTGGTTGTAAGCCACGACTTGGACCTTGTTTCCCGGATCTGCG
>NZ_JBNHFF010000503.1:0-805 GCF_059089965.1 Arthrobacter sp. SPT-J7 | reverse complement strand
GGTACTGCACTCGGGAGGGTGTGGGAGAGTAGGTCACCGCCGGACACTCATTAAAGGGAAGGCCCCGCCAACGACGGCGGGGCCTTCCCCGTTTAACAGCCTGGCTTCGTTAGTGGAGTCACAGCCAGGCCTCGGCTCAGCGCGAGATGGTGAACCGTTGACTGCACTAGAATGGATCGATGGTATGGGCGCGCCAGGAAAATCTGCGCCCGAAACAAGACAACGTTTACAGAGATTTTGATGGCTGTGGTTGGTTCGATTGACCCGGCCCGCACTGAGAGGAGTTCCGGCATGGCTGATTTCCGGGGTCGTGAAGGACGAGACGACAGGGGTGCAGGCCGAGGCAACTACGACCGGTCCGGTGCTGGCCGCTCCAGCGAGAGCGGTGAGCGGAAGCGCCCTGACTACGATAACCGTAGTAGTAACCCGTCGAGCACTGACGGCGGCTACCGTTCTAGGGATGATCGTCCTCGTCAGGACCGTGGTGAGCGTCGCGATTTTGGTGATCGGCGTGCGCAGGGTGATCGGCCGCGTCAGGATCGTGGTGAGCGGCGTGACTTCGGCGACCGTCCCCGTCAGGAGCGCGGCGATTTTGGTGATCGGCGTGCGCAGGGTGATCGGCCTCGTCAGGATCGTGGTGAGCGGCGTGACTTTGGTGATCGGCCTCGTCAGGACCGTGGTGATCGGCGTGCGCAGGGTGATCGGCCGCGTCAGGACCGTGGTGAGCGGCGTGACTTTGGTGATCGGCCTCGTCAGGACCGTGGTGAGCGGCGTGACTTTGGTGATCGGCCTCGTCAGGACCGTG
>NZ_JBNHFF010000502.1:0-811 GCF_059089965.1 Arthrobacter sp. SPT-J7 | reverse complement strand
TCGGCCGCTCCAGGTAGTTTGGCGGCACAGTGATGGTCGAGCGCATTACCAACCCCGGTCTTTTTCTTGGGCACTCCGCCGGCACGTCTTTTCCCTGTCACATCTACGACGCACCGGGAATCTCGTAGATTTTTCCGGGGCTTCTACCTGTCGGCACTCCGGGGCGCGGCCGGTTCTTAGCGTCTCTTGCGTTCTTCAGTCCCGGTAATGTTGAACGAGGCGTCCAACTTCACCGTCACGGGCGTTCCGTCGGCTGTCCTGATATGCGCCTCATAGACAGCGCCGTCAGCGTCGGTCTCGACGCGGATCACCCTGGCCCCTGGATGCGCGGCCTTCGCTGCCGCTTCGACACGGGCGGCAGTCTCACCTGTCAGAAGCTCCTCGGTTTTGCCGTTGGCATGGTGGGCCCCCTTGCGGTCGGCGGAAGACGCCGCCGTGGAGGTCGATGCGCCGTCCGGAACGGCCATGGCGAGATAAACGCCGCCACCCGCCAGGGCCGCGGCCATAGCCGCTCCGACCGTGATGTTTCGAACATTGTTCATCACACGCTCCTGATTCCGCGATCAGGGCGTTTCGGCGCTTTCGCTGACCGCTATTCATTCCTGGCCATTGCACCCCAGCAATGCCATAGCGCGGTTTATCCGGGTAGGGACACTGTGGATTGTACGCAAATGTGCGGGTGAGGACTAGGACCATTCGGAGGGCATCGCGATGGCAGCCCCACATCACAGCGGGATCTTTGGAGCGGATAAGTGTGCGGACGATGTTTCCTGGACTTTGGCTTGCGGTCCCCGTCACAAATTGCCCAAAC
>NZ_JBNHFF010000501.1:0-812 GCF_059089965.1 Arthrobacter sp. SPT-J7 | reverse complement strand
TTCCACATGGGCTTCGGCGATTTACCCAAAGTTTGCCAAATGTCTGATTGGATAAACCTTACTGAAGGGTACAAGGGAAGCGCCGTTTCCCACCGACCACAGAGGCAGCAATGGAGCACATCGAGGCCGAGCATCCCCGGCCACGCCACTTCCTACTCCACCTGAGCGATCCCCACTTGATGGGAGGTCCAGACCCCCTGTACGGCGTCGTCGACAGCGAAGCGCGGCTCATCCAACTCTTCGAAGAGGTAAAGGCGTCCGGGGCGCGGCCGGAAGCTGTGATTTTCACCGGCGACCTCGCAGACAAGGGCGATCCGGAAGCGTATGTGAAACTACGCGCTATCGTGGAACCGGCGTGCCAGGACCTGGAAGCAGAAGTCATCTGGGCCATGGGAAACCACGACAACCGGGCGAACTTCCGGAAGGGCCTGCTGGACCAGCCCGGCAATGACGCCCCCGTCGACCACAGCTACTTCATCAACGGGCTGCGTGTGATCACCCTTGACACGTCCGTCCCGGGCTTTCACCACGGCGAACTCAGCGACCCGCAGCTGAAGTGGCTTGCCTCGGAGCTGGAGACACCGGCTCCGGACGGTACTATCCTGGCGCTCCATCACCCGCCAGTCCCTTCCGTGCTTGACCTTTCGGTGCTGGTTGAGCTGCGGGACCAGGCATCCCTTGCCGCTGTGGTCCGCAACTCGGACGTCCGGACCATCCTGGCCGGCCACCTGCATTACTCCACGACGGCGAGCTTTGCCGGGGTTCCCGTCTCCGTCGCCTCCGCCAGCTGTTACACCCAGGACCTGAACGTG
>NZ_JBNHFF010000500.1:0-813 GCF_059089965.1 Arthrobacter sp. SPT-J7 | reverse complement strand
GCGCTTAATGCCGGCAAGAGCGAGGACGGCCTGACGGGCATTGCCGCAGGCATCAACGCCGCTACCATCCTGGCCAACCCTGCGGTTTTCGAGGCCGCTGGTGTTCCATTGCCCGACGACTCCAAGTGGACCTGGGACGACTTCGAACGGATCGCCTCCGAGATCACTACCAAGTCCCCGAAGGGCACCTACGGCGCAGCTGCCTACGGAACGGACGAGGCTTCACTGGGCGTTTGGCTCCGCCAAAACGGCAAGTCCCTGTACACCTCCGATGGCAAGCTGGGCTTTGAGCCCAAGGACATCGCAGAATGGTGGGCATTCCTCAAGCAGCTCAGCGAGAACAAGGCAGTTCCGTCCGCGTCCGAGGTAGTCGAAGCCGAAGCTGCCCCGCTGGACCAGAGCGGACTCGCCACCGGCAAGAACGGCATGGCGTTCTGGTGGTCCAACCAGGCTCCTGCCTTGGAAAAGGCGTCCGGCGGTGACCTCAAGATCCTGCGGTTCCCCACCAAGACCGGCTCCTCCGCTGATGCCGGGCTCTGGTACAAGGCTTCACAGTTCTGGTCAGCCTCCTCGCGCACCAAGCACCCTGAGGAAACTGCCAAGTTCATCGACTTCCTGGCCAACAACGTCAAGGCCGGCGAAACTCTGTTGGCCGACCGCGGCGTCTACCCGAACTCTGATGTCCGTGCAGCCATCGAACCCAAGCTGACTCCTTCCGACGTCAAGGTGGTGAAGTTCATCGACCAGATCAAGGATGAGCTGGGCGAGGCTCCGGCACCGCCGCCGAAGGGCGCCGGCTCGATCCAGGAGATC
>NZ_JBNHFF010000499.1:0-817 GCF_059089965.1 Arthrobacter sp. SPT-J7 | reverse complement strand
TCGCACCACTCCTGGTGGCGACGATCAGCAGCCTGCCCTCTGCGGCGGAGACCTGCATCAGCTTCTGCTGGTTCTCCCCGCTGCGAGTGCTGAGTGTGCCGAAGGTCTTTGCGGCATTCGTGTCAGCCTGCAGCTCCTCGCTGGTGACCTCGTACGTCTGTCCCAACGCCGTTACGGAGAATGTGGCGCACTGATTCATCTTGCCGCTGATCTCATTCAAGACCTGGACGGCGTCCGGCCCTTCGCTGCCCGATTGTGCGGACAGGGTGCGGGGCTGGTCGCCTTCAGACAGGGCGACGGCGATCTCACCGGTTTCGACGGTGTCCAGCAGGCCGGCAGTGGCGATGTCCTTGCAGTCTTCAGGGTCCACAGCGGCGGTGCTCAGGAGCAGGTTGGCGATATTGCCGCCCTGGTCCACCTGCTCCTTGGAGTACAGCTTCAGTTCGTTGCCGTCCTCATCCTTCATGCCCGAGATCAGCCCGCGCAGCTCATCCTCGGTATAGACCTTCGCTTCGGCCGTTGCGGAGGCGCTGGCCGTTTCGGTGGCCGAGGGGCTGGCAGCACCACCACCGCCACCGGTGCAGCCGGCCAGGGCAATCATCGTTGCCGTCATCAATCCAAGCGCAGGTACTTTTCGCATCAGGTACAACCCCTCTTGAGATAGGAAGCATGCTTAGTGTTATTAACACTAGAGGTGTTTCCCCAAGCAGGAAATACCGGCGTGGCAACTTCCTGACCCGTCGCGGAGAGGGCGGCCACGGCGGACCGTGCTGTGGAATGATCCGAACAGGACTACGCGCCGTCGTTACAGGTCATG
>NZ_JBNHFF010000498.1:0-817 GCF_059089965.1 Arthrobacter sp. SPT-J7 | reverse complement strand
TGGCCTCCTCCAAGGAACCTGATGGTTCCAGCCCCAGCTTGTCCCGATAAAACTCCTTGGCCCGGTTGATGTCCTTTGCGGGCAGGACAGCCATGATTGCTGAGTCCTTGAGCATGATGAATTCCTTTTGTGCATTATTCGCGTTGGCGGGGATGCTCTCCCCCTCTGACGTCCCCGGAACATCCCTATTCCGGCAACGCGTAGCCACCCGTTCCGCCATCACCGGGCCAGCCACCTGGGACCCCTGCTGCACCCCCCAGCCATAATCGCCGCAGGAGTCCCCCGACGCCTACGTGGCCATTATGGAACCGAATTCCCTGGACGGAAATAGGCAATTCATTCTCCCTATGCCTGCTTCAAGCCCTTGGCGTACGAGGCTTGCCCTACGTGCTGCAGGCAGTCCGCGATGGTGCTCACCAGCCGGACGCCCAGGGTGACCGGCGGGTCCCAGCGGGTGTCCACTATGCGGTCCAAATCCTCGTCGCCGAGTGACTGCACAAACTCCACCGTCTGCCGGTGGACAGCGTCGTAGTAATCCAACAGCAGTTCCGGCGGCGCCTGCACGGCATCCGCCTGGGCGCTCGAATGGCCGTAGCCGTTATCGTTCCTTGCCAGAGGCAGGCTGAAGCGGCCCACGAAGTCCTGCGCCGTCCACACTTGCTCCAGTCCCCCCGCATCGGCCACCTGCACGTCTTCCACCCGGGCCAGGTGCCAGATCAGCCAAGCGATTGAATTGCCAGTGCCGCCCGGCCGCCGGATTAGGGACCCGTCGTCGAGCCCCTGCAGCGTGGCTTCCACTGTTTCCCTGATCCTGCCG
>NZ_JBNHFF010000497.1:0-819 GCF_059089965.1 Arthrobacter sp. SPT-J7 | reverse complement strand
GGCTCATCGATGATGCCGAAGTCGCCGACATGTGGGTGCGCAGCCGGTCACAGTCCCGGAAGCTGGCCAAGGGCGCACTCCGGCGGGAGCTTGCCGAAAAGGGGGTCGACCCCGAAACTGCCGCCGCAGCCTTGGAGCAGCTCTCCGACGCTGACGAGGAAGCCGCCGCACGAGTCCTGGTGGAGCGAAAGCTGCGTCCCGGAACTGACCTTGAGGACAGGGCGGAGCGCGACAAAGCCACGCGCCGGCTGGCGTCCATGCTGGCGCGCAAAGGCTACCAACCGTCCCAGGCGTTCCGCATCGTCGGCGAAGTCCTTGATGCCCACGCTGCTCCCGACACTCATGAGCCACCGAACCGGTACCCTTAACAGGTGAGTTTGACCATTCCTTCCCCTCTTTCCGGCACCAGCCCGTCTTCGGGGTCCAGTGCTGCCGCCTCGGCCGCCCCCGCTCCGGAACCCGGCACGGGAAAGCCCCGCACCTATGAGGTGCGCACCTTTGGCTGCCAGATGAACGTGCACGATTCAGAGCGCATGGCGGGCATGCTGGAGGACGCCGGCTACGTGCCGGCAGACGGCAGCCAGGCGGACGTGGTGGTGTTCAACACCTGCGCGGTTCGTGAGAACGCCGACAATAAGCTTTATGGGAACCTCGGCATCCTGGCCCCGGTGAAGGCAGCAAACCCCGGCATGCAGATCGCCGTCGGGGGCTGCCTCGCCCAGAAGGACCGGGAAACCATCCTGAAGAAGGCGCCCTGGGTGGATGCCGTCTTTGGCACCCACAACGTCGGCGCCTTGCCCGCGCTGCTGGACCGTGCCC
>NZ_JBNHFF010000496.1:0-823 GCF_059089965.1 Arthrobacter sp. SPT-J7 | reverse complement strand
TTTCGGAGCAAATGAAGGTCTGCTCCTCGACGCGTGCCACGTCAGCGGGATCCGAGAAAGCGGCGAAGGAATTGGGGAAGAGGTCCTGGTTCAGGCGCGTGAGCGTTCCTGCCGCGACCAGCTCTTCGGTAAGGCGGGTGTTCTCTTCTTCGGAGCCGTCAACCCAGTAGATCCGGTCCGGCTGCGTAAGCTCAGCAACCTCTTCGACCCATGCCAGCAGACCGGCATGTGTGGTGGGTGCATTCTCAAGCAGCGGCTTTTGCGCCAGATCGCCCATTTCGGTTCCCTTCCTCGGGTTCATCGGTGTGAGCTAAATGCTATGGTCCGGACCACCGGAGTTTTTGGGACGTATGCTGAGCATCTGGTGCTGCAAAAACGCATTTCCGCGGGAATTCAAGGAATATACGGCCCAAATAGGCGTTTTATGTGACGAAGGTCACCTATACCGGTATAGTCGCGGATATTACACGCTGTCCGATTTGGCATCATGGCCAACCCTCGCGTAAAGTAATTCGAGGTTCAGGGAGAGCGGTTCTTCTCCCGGACCACGAGATGCGCCCATAGCTCAGCTGGATAGAGCGTCTGTCTACGGAACAGAAGGTCAGGGGTTCGAATCCCTTTGGGCGCACAGACAAGGTCCGCACCGGTTCGCTGGTGCGGACCTTTTGCTTTGCAGCACAAAAGATGCGCGGAATGGCGACCGCCACCCTTCCCCTCCAGCAGCAGGCCCGGGTCCCGGGCGTAGGCTTTCCCCATGATGCCTGAGGCGATTTCGCGTGAATTTGATGTAGTAGTGATCGGTGCCGGCGCCGTAGGGGAAAAC
>NZ_JBNHFF010000495.1:0-836 GCF_059089965.1 Arthrobacter sp. SPT-J7 | reverse complement strand
GGGGGACGCTGCTGCGGGCGTGTCCTCGACGGGTTTCCTGGCTTCCAGGGGATCGCGCTTGCTTGCCGGGGGAACCACTGTCAGCTGGCCGGCGACAGCAGGCGCCGGGATAACGGCCCCTGCAGCGCCGTCTTTGACAGCGGGAGTTGCCTTGCCCGTGACGGAAAGGGTTGACAGGTCAATCTGGCCCTTGACGGTGGACGGCACCATGCCCAGTTTCGTTGCCTGCGCAGCAAGGTTTTGGGGTGCTTCAAAGTTTTGGACCTGCTGGGTAAGGTCCTGGTTCTGCTTCGTCAAGGTGCTCTGCTTGGCGCGCAGTTCCACCAGCTGGTACTGCGCCGTGGACACCGAAATGTTCAGGACGAGAACGGCGATCAGGGCCACAGCAAGCATGGCAAAGCACAACACCACGAAGGGGGCACGGCGCTTGCGCGGAACGGACCGGACGACGGAGAGCGGAGTGCGGCTCCGGCGGGGCCCGGCGGGGGAACCCGCAGGAAGCTGCTTGGCCGCCGAGCCGGAAACGACGGGAAAGTTCTTGACAGCAGCGGTGCTCATTAAGCCCTCCTGGTTCGGATACGTTCCACGGCGCGCAGCCTTGCTGAAGCTGCGCGGGGGTTTTCGGCGATTTCGACGGCGGTTGGCACCTCGGTGCCTTTCGTCAGGGTCTTCAGTTCCGGTTTATGTTCATCCAACTCAACAGGAAACCCGAGTGGAGCCGAGGATTTGGAGCGGGCCTGGAAGACACTCTTGACGATTTTGTCCTCCAGGGAGTGATAGGACATGACCACAATGCGGCCCCCCAAGGCAGTTGCGTCCACGGCCGCGGGAACGGC
>NZ_JBNHFF010000494.1:0-844 GCF_059089965.1 Arthrobacter sp. SPT-J7 | reverse complement strand
CGTTTGATCCAGCGCCGACGTCGAAGGAGACCCCATGACGGGCTACGCCCTGCGCCGGGCAAAACCCGTGGTTCTACTGCTGGTCCTGCTGGCCGTCCTGCTGGCCGGCTGTGCCCGCATTCCGACCTCCGGGCCGGTGGGCAAAAGCAGTGAAGGAAGCGCGGGCAACCTCAGCGCGCCGGTGTTCCTACCGGCGGCGCCGCAGGCGGGCGCTACGCCCGAAACGATCATCGACTACTTCTACCGGGCAGGTAGCGGCTATGAGGACGACTACGCCGTCGCACGCCAGTATCTGACCCAGGCGTCATCCGTCTCCTGGAAGCCGGACCAGCGGGCCCTCGTTTACCGTGAAGCACGGGTCGTGCCCGGCGAGGCGGGGAACGTTTACAACTATGAGCTCGACGTCGCCTACACAGTCGACGCCGACGGCATAGCCACCCAGTCACCAGAGGGAACCATTGAGAAGATCCCGGTGACGGTTACCCAGGTGGACGGGCAATGGCGGATCTCGGCCCTCCCGGATGGCACGGCAATTGCCGAAGAAACGTTCAAGGTCATCTACGGCGCCTACCCCATCTACTTCTATGACCCCAGCTTCACGTACGCGGTGCCCGACGTCCGCTGGTTCATCAAGAACAAAACCGTCAAGGCGATGACCAGTGCGCTGCTGGCCGGGCCTGCACCTTACCTGCGTGGGGCCGTGGTGAGCGCCTTCCCCTCAGGCATCAAGCTGGCCCGCGAGTCGGTGCCGGTTGTCTCTGGCGCGGCGCAAGTAGACCTCACAGCCAAGGAACTTACGGAAACCTCGCCTGAAGACCGCCTGCGGATGCAGATGCAGCTGACC
>NZ_JBNHFF010000493.1:0-849 GCF_059089965.1 Arthrobacter sp. SPT-J7 | reverse complement strand
TGGCCATCAAGCTGGACAAGCCCGCCGACGACTACACCAAGGACGGCCAGCCCTACAGCTACTCCGCGGGGGACTCCAGCGTGGCGGACCTGGATGGCGACGGGACCTACGAAGTTATCCAGATGTGGTCACCGTCCAACTCCAAGGACAACTCGCAGGCAGGCTACACCGGCATTGTCTACGTGGATGCCTACAAGACGGACGGCACAAGGCTCTGGCGCATCAACATGGGACCGAACATCCGTGCCGGCGCCCACTACACCCAGCTCCTCGCCTATGACTTCGACGGTGACGGCAAGGCTGAGGTCGCCATGAAGACGGCCGACGGCACGCGGGACGCGGCTGGAACAGCGGTCGGCAACCCCAGTGCAGACCACCGCAACAGCACCGGCTACGTGCTGACAGGCGATGAATTCCTGACCGTCTTCCACGGGGCCACCGGCACAGTGATGGATACAGTGAAGTACGATCCTCCCCGCGGCGATGTGGGGGCCTGGGGTGACACCTACGGCAACCGCGTTGACCGGTTCCTTGGTGCTGTGGCGTACCTGGACGGCGAGCGCCCCTCCATGATGTTCAGCCGCGGCTACTACACCCGGGCCGTGCTCGCCACGTACGACCTCGTGGCCGGCAAGATCGTGAAGCGCTGGGTCTTCGATTCGGACGCTGCCGGGGCCCAATACCGCGGCCAGGGCAACCACAACCTGTCAGTCGCGGACGTTGACGCCGACGGCAAGGACGAGTTCGTCTTCGGGTCAATGACCATCGACGACAACGGCAAGCCGCTGTACAACACCGGCCTCGGCCACGGCGACGCCATCCACACGAGCGACCTCGATCCGTCCCGCC
>NZ_JBNHFF010000492.1:0-855 GCF_059089965.1 Arthrobacter sp. SPT-J7 | reverse complement strand
CGCCCGGCAAGCGCCTCGCCCTGCCCAACGCGCGCGTCCTGATCCACCAGCCGGCACTGTCCGGCGGCCAGGGCGGCCAGGCCTCCGACCTGGAAATCCAGGCCGCCGAGGTCATGCGCATGCGTTCCTGGCTTGAGGACACGCTGGCGCACCACTCGGGCCGGACGTCCGAGCAGGTCAACAACGATATCGAGCGCGATAAGATCCTCACCGCGGAAGAAGCCCAGGCGTACGGCCTTATTGACCAGGTCCTGGATTCACGCAAGATCAAACCGCAGGCCATCACCAGGTAGCGGTAAAGTAAAGCGCCGGTGGCGCCAGTCATTTGGCTCCACCGGCCTTTTCCTTCCACCCTCGGGAGCGAATGTGACCTAGAGTGGAAGTTGTCACAACCGGTCCATGCAGGCTGGTGGAGATTCCAGCAACGGTGCAAGGCTGCCTGGCAGCAAGATACTAAGGGGTTCACATATGGCTCGGATTGGCGAGAGCACGGATCTGCTGAAGTGCTCTTTCTGTGGAAAGAGCCAAAAGCAGGTGCGCAAGCTCATTGCCGGGCCCGGTGTCTACATCTGTGATGAATGCATTGAGCTTTGCAACGAAATTATCGAAGAGGAACTGGCGGAGGTTGCCGACCTTGGCAGCTTCGAGCTTCCCAAGCCGCGTGAAATCTTCGACTTCCTGCAGGAATACGTCATCGGCCAGGAGCCTGCGAAGCGCTCCCTCGCCGTCGCCGTCTACAACCATTACAAGCGCATCCAGGCCGGCCATGCGCCGAAGTCGGGAAGCCTGGCCGAGGGCGGCCACCACGACGACGTCGAAATTGCCAAGTCCAATATCCTCCTCATCGGTCCCACC
>NZ_JBNHFF010000491.1:0-863 GCF_059089965.1 Arthrobacter sp. SPT-J7 | reverse complement strand
TTGCGTTTCTCCGAACTGGACTCTAAAACTATAGGGCCTAGGTAGGTATTATCCAAAATCGGCCAATTTCCCCGGCAAAGACGGGGAAGAACAGGTGAAGATGGACTGATGGACGCCGTCGCAGCACTCAATGAGATTGCCTTCTGGCTGGAGCGCGGACGCGCTGCAACCTTTAAGGTCCAGGCCTTTCGGAAAGCCGCCGGGGTGATTGCCCCGCTGCCACCGGACGAGGTGGCCGCACGCGTCCGGAACGGGCGGCTGAAGTCCATGAAGGGAATCGGTGACCGGACGTACCAGGTGATCCGGGATGCGGTGGAGGGGCAGGTCCCGGATTACCTTGCCGACCTGCGCGAGAAGGGTGCCCAGCCCTTGGCTTCCGGTGGGACCGCCATCCGGGAAGCACTCCGGGGAGACCTGCATAGCCACAGCGAATGGTCCGACGGCGGGTCCCCCATTGAGCTGATGGTGGCGGCCGCCGGGGTGTTGGGCAGGGATTACCTCGCGCTGACCGACCACTCCCCCAACCTCACGATCGCCAATGGGCTCTCGGCCGAACGCCTCCTGCAGCAGCTGGACGTCGTGGCGGCGATCAACGACGGGACCCATCGCGGGTCCGACGGCCAGCAGGACCAGCCGGTGCGGCTGCTGGCCGGCATCGAGGTGGACATCCTGGAGTCGGGTGAGCTGGACCAGGACCCGCAACTGCTGGACCGCCTGGACATCGTTGTAGCCAGCGTTCATTCAAAGCTGCGGTCGGACCGGAAAACCATGACCCGGCGGATGCTCCAGGGCATCGAAGATCCGCACACGAACGTGCTGGGGCACTGCACCGGGCGCCTGGTGGAGGGATCACGGGGGACGCG
>NZ_JBNHFF010000490.1:0-887 GCF_059089965.1 Arthrobacter sp. SPT-J7 | reverse complement strand
TTTGCGGGCGAAGGCGTCCGCGTCAGCATTGGGGAGGAAGAAGCCAATACGCGTTTTCTTGCCCTGTGTGCGAACTATACAAAGGCCCCGCGCGGTTCCTAGCACTTAACAAGTAGCCCCGCGGTTACTTACTGAAGATAAAGTTAGGATCAGTAAGCCATTATATATGCCGTCGGAGGAATCTATTCCTTTTGAAGCATATATCCCAGCGACATTGCATTGCATCCGGATGCGGCAAGCAAGGAGACGGTATGGGCACACATCTGCCTGCCACCGAGTTTGACGGAACAGCTGTAGACGATCAGCGTGAGGCTGATGCCGAAGCCGTGATGGGAGAGCCTCCGGCGCAGATGGTCCAGCTCCTCGGCCCTGACGGGAAACTGGGTTTTGATCCGGTTTTTTCGGGGTATGCCAAGAAGCTCACCCCGGAAAAGCTCCGCGGGCTCTATGCCGACATGGCCGCCATCCGCCGGTTCGACGTCGAAGCCACAGCCTTGCAGCGCCAGGGGCAGTTGGCACTCTGGGTTCCGCTGACCGGCCAAGAAGCCGCCCAGATCGGTTCCGGCCGGGCCAGCCAGCCGCAGGACTACATCTTCCCTACGTACCGCGAGCACGGCGTGGCCTGGACCCGCAATGTGGACCTGGCCGAGTTGCTGCGCCAGTTCCGCGGCGTCTCCAACGGCGGATGGAACCCCAAAGACACCAACTTCCACCTGTACACCCTGGTTCTTGCGGCCCAGACGCTCCACGCGGTGGGCTACGCCATGGGAATTCAGCGGGACCAGAAGCTCGCCGCCGCCGGTGCCGCGGCTGTCCACTCCGACGGTCAAGACAATCGCGCTGCCGCCCCGGACGCCGCCGTGATCGCCTACTTCGGCGACGGCGCC
>NZ_JBNHFF010000489.1:0-899 GCF_059089965.1 Arthrobacter sp. SPT-J7 | reverse complement strand
AGTACGGCGAGGTGGTCACGTTTCAAGCTGATGCGGGACGGCCGGACGTCGATACCCGCCGGATTGTTGGTTTTGATGCCGAGGGCACGGGGGAAGAATCCTTGATTACGCGGGGTGACACGCACTGGGCAGGCGATCCTGTTTCCGTCCGTGAGTCGCAGTTTAAGGGGAAGGTCCTTTACGCTGTGCCCCTCCTGGGCAATCTGGTCACTACGGGTCCCGACTTTTGGATGGCAGTGGCGGCAGCATCCCTGATTGGCGCCGGTGCCCTGCTCATCCTCAGGATCATCCGCAACTGGCGTCGGTGAGCTGGCCCGGGGATTTCGGACCGTGGCATCAGCGGAAAGGACCCACGCACCTTCCGCCCCGAAGATTAGAAGGAGATGGCATGCCCATCTACCGGCAGCGTGAGTGTAAAGGTGCTGCCCTCTCCAGGTTTGCTGTCACAGGCGATTTGGCCGCCATGGCGCTCGACGATGGTCTTTGTAATGGAGAGCCCAAGCCCGGCGCCGGCGATGGCCGCACCCTCGGCGGACTCCGTCCGGAAGAAGCGCTTGAAGACCCTGGCGGTGTCCTCGCTGCTGATCCCCATCCCGGTGTCGCTGACGCTCAGCTGCACCCACTCGTTGGTGCTGCGGGCACTGATGCTCACCTTCCCGCCGTCGGGGGAGTACTTGATGGCGTTGGACACGAGGTTGTCCAGGGCCTGTCCGATCCGGAGTGGGTCCGCGTAGGCCCACAGGGGTGAGGGAACGTCCGCAGTGAGCCGGACATTCGCATGCTCCGCCTGGGCCCGGGCAGAACCGATGGAGGTTTCCACGAGGCTGGCGAGGTCGGTGCGCTTGGGATGAACGTTCAGTGCGGCCGACGCCGAAGCAGACAAATCCGCCACGAGCGCC
>NZ_JBNHFF010000488.1:0-908 GCF_059089965.1 Arthrobacter sp. SPT-J7 | reverse complement strand
GAGCGCAGCGCGCAGCTGCTCGGCGGCCTTCGGGACATCGCGCGGCGGTACCCTGCCGTCGTCACCGACGTCCGCGGACGCGGGCTGCTGCTCGGCGTGGAGTTGTCGGGCGACCTCGATCTCACCGGCGATCAGGGTCTGCTCGGCTCGCTGGCGGAGGGCGGCAACCTTGCCATGGCGGTGTGCAGCTACCTGCTCGAAGTGGAGGGGCTGCGCCTGGCCCCGACGCTGTTCGGCAATACCGTGCTGCGGGTCGAGCCCCCTCTCACCGTCACGGCCGATGAATGCGACGTGCTGCTGGCAGGAATGGAGCGCGCCGTCGCGATCGTCGCCGCAGGCAACACGGCCGCGTTGCTCGGCCACCTGCTGGGATCCCATGCCAACACGGCGGTGGATAGGAGCGCATCCGGGGTCGCCGCCCGCACTCCGTCGCGGACTCCGGAACCGGGACGGACGCGCTTTGCCTTCGTGGTGCACCCGCTCGATCCGGCTAGCTTGGCCGACTTCGACCCCTCCCTCGAGGGCTTCACCGATGCGCAGCACGTCGAACTGCTGGAGCGGTTCGATCGCGCCTCCTCGCTGCTGAATCCCGCACCCTTCGTGGTGGGCAGTGGCACCGTGGGCGGGGAAACGACTGTGCACGGCGAGCTGATCGGCGTTCCCTACACCGCGGAGCAGCTGCTGTCGCTTCCGACCGAGCGCGCCTGCGCGGTGATTAGCGACGCGGTCGAACTCGCTACGGATCGCGGTGCCGAGATCGTGGGGCTCGGGGCCTACACGTCGATCGTGACGAGCAATGCGGTAGGCCTCGGCGAGCAGCCTGTCCCGGTGACGACGGGAAACGCGTTCACTGCCGCGGCGAGCGTGCGCGCCGTGCTCGCGGCCGCCGCGGAGCGCGGTGTCGCGCT
>NZ_JBNHFF010000487.1:0-913 GCF_059089965.1 Arthrobacter sp. SPT-J7 | reverse complement strand
ACGGGTTCGCCACCACTGCGGATGCCTACCGCCGCTTTCTGGCCGAGTCCGGTCTTGACCAGCAGATTGCCGACCGGCTGGTGGGCCTGGACACCGATGACGTGACCGCCCTGGCAGCTGCCGGCCAGGACATCCGGACCCTGGTGCGCCAGACCCGCTTCCTGCCGGACTTCGAGGAGCAGCTCCGGAACGCCTACCGGGAGCTGGTGGAGAAGCACGGGGGCTCCGATGACCTGTCCTGGGCCGTGCGGTCCAGCGCGACGGCGGAAGACCTTCCCGATGCGTCCTTCGCCGGCCAGCAGGAAACCTTCCTGAACGTGCGCGGGATTGAGAACATCCTGGCCGCCATCAAGGATGTGTTCGCGTCGCTCTATAACGACCGTGCCATCGCCTACCGGGTGCACCACAAGTTCGAGCACGCGGACGTGGCACTCTCGGCGGGCGTGCAGCGGATGGTGCGTTCCGACGTCGGCGCCTCCGGCGTTATGTTCACCATGGACACCGAATCAGGCTTCCAGGACGCCGTGTTCGTTACCTCCTCCTACGGGCTCGGCGAGGCCGTGGTCCAGGGTGCGGTGAACCCGGACGAGTTCTACGTGTACAAGCCGGCGCTGCAGGCGGGCCGCCCCGCCATCCTCAAGCGCGGCCTGGGCGAGAAGGCCCTGCAGATGACCTACACCAGCAGCCAGGAGATTGGCCGCACCATCGACTTTGTTCCTGTTGAGGCTTCGCTGCGGAACCGCTTCAGCCTCAGCGACGAGGACGTGGAGCAGCTCGCCCGCCACGCCGTGGCCATCGAAAACCACTACGGCCGGCCCATGGACATCGAGTGGGGCAAGGACGGGATCGACGGCGGCCTGTACATCCTGCAGGCCCGCCCGGAAACGGTGCAGTCCCGCCGCGCCCCCGGCAG
>NZ_JBNHFF010000486.1:0-942 GCF_059089965.1 Arthrobacter sp. SPT-J7 | reverse complement strand
GCGGGACAAGGACCTGTTCCCCTGTCCCACTCTTTGGGATGACGGCAGGAAACTAAACGGGCTGCTTCCAGAGGTTGATTTCCGACTCCACCGCGAATTCGTCGATGGCGTTCAGCTCATCCTCCGTGAACTCGAGATTGTTGATGGCGGACAAGGTGTCCTCCAGCTGGCGGACGCTGGAGGCACCGATCAGTGCGGACGTGACTGGCGAACCCTTCGGCTGGTCCCGCAGGATCCAGGCGACGGCCATTTGGGCCAGCGACTGCCCGCGGCCCTCAGCGATGCCGTGCAGTCCACGGATCCGCTGCAGCTTTTCGTCCGTGATGGCGTCCTCTGACAGGAAGCGGGCCTTGGCTGCACGCGAATCAGCAGGAACACCGTTGAGGTAGCGGTCGGTGAGCATGCCCTGGGCCAGCGGCGAGAAAGCGATGGAACCGGCGCCCACCTGGTCGAGTGCCTCATAGAGATTCGGCGAGCCGTCCTCGGTCCACCGGTTAAGCATGGAATAGCTGGGCTGGTGGATCAACAGGGGCGTCCCAAGGTCCTTCAGGATGCGGGCCGCTTCCAGGGTCTGCTCGGGGGTGTAGGACGAGATGCCGGCGTAGAGTGCCTTGCCCGAACGCACTGCGTAGTCCAGGGCGCCCATGGTTTCCTCCAGCGGCGTTTCGGGATCCGGCCGGTGGCTGTAAAAGATGTCCACGTAGTCCAGGCCCATCCGCTCCAGCGACTGGTCCAGGCTGGAGATCAGGTACTTGCGGGAGCCCCATTCGCCGTAGGGGCCCGGCCACATGTAGTAGCCGGCCTTCGTGGAGATGACGAGCTCGTCCCGGTAGGGCTTGAAGTCGTCCTTGAGGTGGCGGCCGAAGTTGGTTTCGGCAGAGCCGTCCGGAGGGCCGTAATTGTTGGCGAGGTCGAAGTGGTTGACGCCCAGGTCAAAGGCAC
>NZ_JBNHFF010000485.1:0-966 GCF_059089965.1 Arthrobacter sp. SPT-J7 | reverse complement strand
GGCCAGCCGGGCCAGCGGCCCGCCCCGGGAGGTCCGCAACAGGGCCAGCGTCCTGCCGCGGCAGCTCCCGGACTGGTGAAGCCGGCGCCGAAGGCCAAGGTCAGGCGCGCCCGGCTGCTGGTCAGCAAGGTGGATCCCTGGTCTGTGCTGAAGATGGCGTTCTTGCTGTCAGTGGCGCTCGGAATCGTCACCGTGGTCGCCGCCATCGTCCTGTGGACCGTTCTGGACCTCACCGGGATCTTCGACCAGGTGGACAGCCTCTTGGGCACGCTCGCCGGCTCTGAGGGCGGCGGCTTCGAACTGAAGAAGGTCGCCAGCCTCGGCCAGGTGGCGTCTTTCGCCACCATTATTGCTGTGGTGAACGTCGTGCTGCTGACCGCGCTCTCCATGCTGTCGGCCGTTCTGTACAACATCGCTGCCACCCTGGTGGGCGGCGTTGGCGTCACCCTCACCGACGATTAGGTCCCTGCTTTCGCCGGCCAGTTCCCGGTGAAAGCGCCCGATTTGAGATCGGGCCGGGATGTGCTGTAAAGTCATGTCTCGGCCCGATGAGGTATCGGGGCGTATAGCTCAGGCGGTTAGAGCGCTTCGCTGATAACGAAGAGGTCCCAGGTTCAAGTCCTGGTACGCCCACGGAACCTGTGCAGGTTCAAGGTGTGGTTTGGTTCGCATCACTGCGGCCGGACCGGAACGGGGAGCATGTGAAGAAGTTGCTTGTACTGGCAGCGGCAATCGCAGGCGTCCTGGTCTACCGGAAAGCACAGGAATCCGAAGCCCGGAAAACTGTCTGGAGCAAGTCAACCGATACGGTTGACTAGGCCGGATGCCCGGTCCCGGGGCTGGTTAGCAGCCCTAAGGTTCTAGGGTATGATAGACGGGTTGCTTCTTATGGGGGCATGGCGCAATTGGTAGCGCACCTGCTTTGCAAGCAGGGGGTTCGGGGTTCGAGTCCCCGTGCCTCCACCA
>NZ_JBNHFF010000484.1:0-980 GCF_059089965.1 Arthrobacter sp. SPT-J7 | reverse complement strand
CTGGGGAGTTAGGCCCCCATAACTCAATCCGGTCAGTGCGCCGGGCTTGGCATCGCAACCCCCATGCGATGCCCAGCCCGGCGGCCAGGTCTCCCGCTCCACGACGTGAACAGCCAACTCGTGCCGCCCGTCGCTGGAGCGCGTCACGGATTGGACTGCGGAACGTGCCCATCATCAGCAATGTCGCCTGGGACGGACGACTTCAGGCTTTCAAGGGCAGGGACACTGCCCATTACATCGAGACGGTCAAAGCTGCGGCCAGCCGCTGCGGGGCATGCCTGCTGCCCCTTGGCCCCGGAGCTGCCCTGTCCCTGACGGTGATCATCACCGAAAGCTGCAACGCGGAGGGCAAATCCTCCCTCACCTTCGATCCTCTTATATGCCATCTGCAGTGCCAGGAACCTGGGCTGACTGTGCGTGAAGAGCTAGGTGCGGTGGAAAAGGTGACCTCCATCAGTGCGCGGCTGGTCCTGAGCGGGGGCGGGCCGGGGCAGAAAGACATTCCCGTGCTGGCCTACACCCTGCTTCCAAACGTCGTTGTTGGGGAACCGGGCAGGGAGAAGACGTCGGCGCTGGTCTCGGTCCTGCTCAACCACGGATTCCAGATGTCCTTCAGCGCCAGCTACAGCGACATCCTGCAGCAAGCTGTCCCTGCCCGGAACACCTGCACCTGCACCATGGCCGGTGGTGGGCTGGTCCAGCTGCACATCGACGGACTCCTGATGTGTTCCCAGCAGCTGGACACAAGGAACCGCGTTGATGCCGTATGGCTGCAAGCGGCCGGCGCAGGGCAGGTCCTGGTCATCAGCGGCGATAACCTGAAATTTTCGGAGACTGACCTGGAGCTGGCAGCAGCTGCCCGCCTCGGCACACTGGTCACCGGAATTGTCCCGGCGTCCTGGTAGCCAGTTGAGAGCCCTGCCAGCTGCTCCGGGGTTTGCCGGGGCGCCATGCAGCAGGACCCACAAAAGCACGGCCCG
>NZ_JBNHFF010000483.1:0-988 GCF_059089965.1 Arthrobacter sp. SPT-J7 | reverse complement strand
CGAGGACATCGAGGGCGAGGCACTTGCCACCCTGATCGTCAACAAGATCCGCGGTACCTTCAAGTCCGTCGCCGTCAAGGCTCCGGGCTTCGGTGACCGCCGCAAGGCTCAGCTTGCCGACATCGCCGTCCTCACCGGTGGCCAGGTCATCGCCGAGGAAGTTGGCCTTAAGCTGGAAAACGCAGGCCTGGAACTCCTGGGCAAGGCACGCAAGGTTGTCGTTACCAAGGACGAAACCACCATCGTCGAGGGTGCAGGCGACGCCGACCAGATCGCCGGCCGCGTATCCCAGATCCGCGCCGAGATCGAGAACTCCGATTCGGATTACGACCGCGAGAAGCTGCAGGAGCGCCTGGCCAAGCTGGCCGGCGGCGTGGCAGTCATCAAGGCCGGTGCCGCAACCGAGGTTGAACTCAAAGAGCGCAAGCACCGCATCGAGGACGCCGTTCGCAACGCGAAGGCAGCCGTTGAGGAAGGCATTGTCGCCGGTGGCGGCGTGGCCCTCATCCAGGCCGGTGCCAAGGCATTCGCCAATCTGCAGCTGTCGGGCGACGAGGCAACCGGCGCGAACATCGTTCGCGTTGCCATCGATGCTCCGCTGAAGCAGATCGCCTTCAACGCGGGTCTGGAGCCGGGCGTTGTGGTGGACAAGGTCCGCGGCCTGCCCGCCGGCCACGGCCTGAACGCAGCAACCGGCGAATACGTCGACCTGCTGGCCGCCGGCGTCAACGACCCTGTCAAGGTAACCCGCTCTGCCCTGCAGAACGCGGCCTCCATCGCCGGCCTGTTCCTCACCACCGAGGCAGTTGTGGCCGACAAGCCGGAGAAGAACGCTGCTCCGGTTGGCGGCGGCGACGACATGGGCGGCATGGGCGGGTTCTAGCCTCCCCGCCGGGCCTGTCCCGCACGTCTACACAAAAGCGGCCCCCTCGTTTGAGGGGGCCGCGTTTGGTTGTTTCGGGATTCTGCCGGACAGTTCTATTTTTAT
>NZ_JBNHFF010000482.1:0-990 GCF_059089965.1 Arthrobacter sp. SPT-J7 | reverse complement strand
TTTGGCCCCGCCGGCGGCCGCTGGCTTTAAGCGTCACCCCGGAATGAGGAGGCAGCAGGGTGACGAGGATGTGGCGGCATCACCCGGCATTACCCTTGGCCTTTTTGGCAGTAAACAGCAGGTACTCCCACTCCATGCGGAACGGGGTATCCCCATGGGCGTCGCCGAACGACTCAGCCAGGTCCGTTAGCGCCTTATCCAACTCCTTCACCTTGTCCCCGTCCTCGGCGATGAACTTGTAGACGGAGATGGTGGGGCCGTAGTGGGACTTGAAGTAGCGCACGAAGTCCTCCGGCTGGTGGAAACTGTGCACCCCCAAAGACTTCTTCCGGGCGTTGGTTTCGGTGATCCTGTCACCGAAGAGTTCGCGGAGGTGGTCCTCGCTCCCCCACAGCGGTGGTGGCTGGGCACCCGGTGGGGGCGGCGGGGCGAACGGCTTCATGGTGGCGAACATCCTGCCGATGAACCCCTCTGGAGTCCAGCTGAGAAGTCCGATGGTGCCACCCGGTTTGCACACCCGCAGGAGCTCGTCGGCTGCGCGCTGATGATGGGGCGCGAACATCACGCCGAGGCAGGACATCACGGTGTCGAACTCGTCGTCGGCGAAAGGCAGCGCCTCCGCGTCCCCTTCCTTCCACTCCAGCTCCACGCCGCGGTCCGCCGCCTGGTGGCGGCCGGCGTCGAACAGTTCCGGGGTGAGGTCGCTCGCCACAACCTTCGCACCCATCATGGCGGCGGGGATGGCCGCGTTGCCCGACCCGGCGGCGACGTCCAGGACCCGCTGCCGGGAGTTGATGCCGCACGCTTCCACCAGGATGGCACCCAGCTCCGGAAGCAATTCGACCGCGAGGGCAGGATAGTCCCCTGACGCCCACATCGCGCGATGCTTCTGTTTGAGCGCCCGGTCCGCCTCGAGGACATCTGTTTGGTCGTTCATGACTGTGCCTCTCTACTGTGCTGGTTCGTCAGTGGGTGAACAGCGCGCTGCGG
>NZ_JBNHFF010000481.1:0-995 GCF_059089965.1 Arthrobacter sp. SPT-J7 | reverse complement strand
GGTACCGGCACCGGTAAGACGACGCTGCTCAACGTTCTGTCATCGTTCCTTCCGGCCAACGAACGCATCGTGACCATCGAGGACGCCGTTGAACTCCAGATCCAGCAGGACCACGTGGTCCGTCTGGAAAGCCGGCCACCGAACACCGAGGGCAAAGGCGAAGTAACCATCCGCGAACTGCTCCGCAACTCGCTGCGTATGCGGCCCGACCGCATCGTGGTGGGCGAGGTCCGTGGCGGAGAGTCCCTGGACATGCTTCAGGCCATGAACACAGGCCACGACGGCTCACTTTCCACGGTGCACTCCAACTCCCCCCGTGACGCCGTCGCGCGTCTGGAAACCCTGGTGCTCATGGCCGGCATGGACCTGCCGCTCCGTGCCATCCGGGAGCAGATCGCCTCTGCCGTCAACTTGATCATCCAGATCTCCCGTCTCCGCGACGGCACCCGCCGCATCACGCACGTCACCGAGGTCCAGGGCATGGAGGGTGACATCGTCACCCTCCAGGATGCCTTCGTGTTCGACTACTCTGCGGGCCTGGACCAGCACGGCCGTTTCCTCGGTTCACCCATCCCCACCGGGATCCGGCCGCGCTTTATCGACCGCTTTGAAGACATGGGAATCCACGTCTCCCCCGGTGTGTTCGGCGCCCCGTTGGCCTCCAGCGGAAGGCCCTGACGTGGCCCTGACGATTGGCATCATTTTCGTCATCGCCGCCATCGCCGTGGCAGGCGTGGTTGTGATGATCCCCCGCACCCCGGCCCTGCCCCTGGACCGCCGTCAGCCATTCCGGACAGAGTCGGATTCACAACTGACTCGCTTCGCCGGGCAGGCTGTCCAGGGTATCGAGCATTTTCTCGAGAAAAGGAAGGTCCGCTACTTCAACCGGGAGACGCTCGAAAACGCGGGACTCCGGCTCAGCCAGGCGGACTTCCTGCTCCTGGTGATCATCGGCGCTTTCGTGGGCGGGCTGATGGGCATGGTCGTCGCCGGAC
>NZ_JBNHFF010000480.1:0-1003 GCF_059089965.1 Arthrobacter sp. SPT-J7 | reverse complement strand
CCGGTCCTCTTTGAGGACAAGCCGCAGGAAGGTTGATTTGCCGGAGCCGGATGCGCCGACCAGGAAGGCGAATTCGCCGCGGTCGATCTCAAGGTTGACGGAGTCCAGCGCAGGCCGGGCTTTCTGGTCGTAGACCTTGGTGACATTTTCGAATCGGATCATGGCCCTAAGTACCCTGCAGGGCATGGCTGATTCTGATGCAGCCCAGTTCTGCAGCCGGTGCGCGGGTTTCGTTTGGGGGAAGTAGGGCCCCGGCCCCTCGACTATACGCAGGAACTCCGGCGTATGACGCGGGTGTCAGGGGCGTGTCGCCGGATCCTGCTTGGCACGCTGGACTGGGAGCCTGTGGCCCCTCTGCAGCAATCCTTGAAGAAGGGCTACGCCTAGCTGCAGGGCACGAACAGGACTGCTGCCTCTGGGCCGGAAGCGCCTTGCTTGCTTTCGCCAAGGTTCCGCATGAATTCCACAGGATCAGTGAAGGTTCGTCTGGCTGGCGCATCGTCGCCAATAGGCTGAGGTCCGAAGACAAGCGACGCCTGTCGCCAGCACTCGCCGCGGCGCCCCAGAAGGAAACCCCACAATGATCTTCCCCAATCCTGCGCGCAGGACCATTGCCACGCTCCTGTTCGCCGCCGTCTTGCTTACGGCAACGGCGGTACCAGCGGCCGCAGGAAAGAAGTCTCCCGCCGCCGGCCCAACGGCGACAAGTGGAAACGGACGTTACTTGGTTCAGTTCGCACCGGGGACGGATGTTCCAGGCGAGGCGAGGGCACTGCGCGCTCAAGGAATCGAAGTCACCCACACGTTCGAGACAGCATTGCGGGGTGCTGCCATGAAAGCCAACCCGGCGCAGGCTGCCGCCTTGGTCCGCTCGGGAAGGGCCTTGGCGGTGGAGCCGGATCAGCCGATCACGGTTTCCGAAACCCAGCGGCCGGCCCCCTGGGGCCTCGACCGGTCCGACCAGCAAACCTTGCCCCTCTCCGGCTCGTACGCCTCTCCGGCG
>NZ_JBNHFF010000479.1:0-1013 GCF_059089965.1 Arthrobacter sp. SPT-J7 | reverse complement strand
AATTCCCTGCCGCTAAAAAACAGTGAGATCGCCACCAAAGGTCCAAACTCCCCGGCGGCACCAAGTGCGGTGACCGCGAGACCCATCGGGGACTTCGATTTGCCGGCGTCGCGAAGGATGGGCAACAGCGCGCCCAGGGCTGTGGAGCTTAAGGCGACGCCGATGATCACTGCGGCTGCCGGCGTCGGGCCCAGCAAAAAGCCAGCACCAATGCCTGCCGCCAGGGAGATGACCCACCCAGCGGACGCGAGGGTAATGGGCCGGCCGCGGATGGCGGCGAAATCCACCTCATTGCCGGCAACGAAGAAGAGCATGGCCAGCCCGAACTGGGCCAAGGTGTCGATGAATCCGGTGGGTTGGATCCACCCCAACAGGCTGGGGCCGAGGAGGATTCCCAGGACAATCTCGAACACCACGATGGGAACCTTGACCGCCCGGTCAACGAAGCGGGCTGCGAGGGGCGCTACAACAGCCAGCAGGGCGATCAGAACCAGTGACGTGGACAAGCCCTGCATCAGCGGTACCTCCGGTACCTCGGCTGCTTCGCGTAGGAAAAGTAATTCAAAGCTACCGCCACCGTCAGTGATGGCGCCACAGCACGGCGCTTCTGGGATGCTGTGAGCAGGATCACTCGATGTGTAGTGCGGCGTGGGCAGTAGGTACTGTTCTTCGGATGCGAAAAGACAAGAGATTTATCGCTGCCCCACTGATCACCCTCGTTATTGCCGGCGGATTGCTGATTGGTGCTTCCGCTCCCGCCGGCGCCGCTTCCTGGCCTTTCGGCTGGTGGAACTGGATCACCGCGAATGCCCAATCCACAGCTCCCGCGGAGCATTCCGCAGCTCCCTCGACCCTGACGCCAACTCCCGCTCCGTCAACGTCCGCCCCTGCTGCAGCGACGACGACGACGTCTCCCGCCGTGGTTCCCGCAACGTCGGCTCCGGCTGAGGTGCCGGTTCCCGCAGGGCCGGTTCCCGACCCCACTCTTGCGGCGCCCGCTCCAGCGGCCGCTC
>NZ_JBNHFF010000478.1:0-1019 GCF_059089965.1 Arthrobacter sp. SPT-J7 | reverse complement strand
GGTGACCACCTGGATGGGGCCAACAGGCTCCGCCGGCAGGGATGTTGTCGCAGTGCTCCTGAGAAGCCTGGTTTGTGCCTCCCTCAGCGCCGGGCCCGGGGCGCAGCCCAATTCCTGGTCAAGGGTCCTACGGCAGCGGTCATAGGCCCGCAAAGCTTCCGTGTTCTCGCCATTCTGCTCCAGCCCAAGAATCAAAGCCGTCCATGCCCGTTCGTTGAGGGGATCTTCCTTGACCGCAGCCCCGCCCCAGGCGATAGCCTTGCCTACTTCCCCCACGGAGAGCGCGGTTTCTGCGGCCATGACGCGGGCAAGACCCACTTGCGCTGCGTGCGCGGCCCGCTCCTCCTCTGCCCAGGCTGGCAGCAGCTCGTCCCCGAGCAGCGGAGCGGAAGCCAAGTCAAGCGCCTCCGTCAGCAGTGCAAGCGCCGCGCGTGGCTCCGCCTGGCCCGCCATCTTGGTCAGTGTCTCGAAGCGGTCCAGATCAAGTTCCACCAACGACCGGTCGATGGCATAGCCGCCCGTGACCGTCCTCAGGGGACCGGTTCGTCCGGTACCGGGCTGCAGGTGGCGCCGAAGGACGCTGACGTAGCTTTCGAGGGTAGGCAGTGCCACGGCCGGGTGGTTGCCGCCCCACAGCAGATCCATCAGCCGGGTCTTCGATACTGCCGAGCCAAAGTTCATCAGGAGAATTTCGAGTACCTGGCGGGGCTTGGGTCCGCCAAGGTCGTTGGCGCTCAGCTCAGTGTCGCCGCGGCGAATGGTCAACGGGCCGAATACCGAAATTTGAAGTGTCGGCGCCTGCGGCGACACTTCGGAAACAAGGCTTGCCTGGCCCGTGTTGTTCGGCAGTTCCAAAGTAATCACTTTTGATTCCCCCATGTTGTTCGGTGGTGCGTGGTTCTCATTGAAGGGGGAGGGCAAACAGGCGAACAACAGTGTTGACTACTCACTTTTGGAAGCCCCCAGTACTTGGTCCTGAGGGGCTTTACGCAGGCTCCCAGCGGTGTGAATCAAAAGGC
>NZ_JBNHFF010000477.1:0-1019 GCF_059089965.1 Arthrobacter sp. SPT-J7 | reverse complement strand
AGGTGGGCATTTCCAGGCCGGCCACGGCGGCGTAGTCGCGGACGCCGCCGTCGGTGATGATGGCCGCCGCGCCGCGGACCTGGGCGCGCAGGGCGAGGATGTCGCCAACGGTTCCGGTGCCTTTCTCGCCGCGGGCTTCCATGACCAGGATTTCGCCTTCGTTGACGGAGTCGATGGCGCGTTTCTGGGCGTTGAATCCGCCGCCGTGGGTCTTGAAGAGGTCCTCGCGGTTGGGCACGTAGCGCAGGGTACGGGCCAGTCCCACCACGCGGCGGTCAGGCCGGGTGGCCTGCAGGCCGTCGATGCTCACGTTGTTCAGCCCGCGCTTGCGCAGCTGTGAAGACAGGGTGGCCGTGGCGACGCTTTCGAGCTTGGCTTTCAGCTCCGAGGGAAGTTCAGGCACGATGGCGGCGCCCGCCTCGGCCTTTTCGACCGCCGGCAGCCCCGCAGCTTCACGGGATCCGTACGCTTCCTCGCGCTGCAGGTCATCAACTTTGGGTCCGGCACCGAAGTCCGCGAACGGCGTCGTGCCTTCCTCCACCCGGGTGACCAGGCGGCCGGTGGTGATGTTTCCAGCAACAGTTGCGACCTCCACTTCGATGACGTCGCCGGGCTTGGCAACTGATGCGCCTGCGGGGGTGCCGGTGAGGATGATGTCCCCCTCTTCGAGGGTGAGCAGCTGGGACAGGTCGGCCACCAGCCGGGCGAAGGGGAAGAGCAGGTCTTCCGTGGTGTCGTCCTGGACCAGTTCGCCGTTGTGCCAGGTGCGGATGCGAAGCTTGAAGGGGTCAACGGCGTCTGCCGCAATCAGTGCCGGCCCCACCGGAGTGAACCCGTCACCGCCCTTCGAGCGCAGGTTGGAACCTTTGTCCGCCCAGCGCAGGTCATAGACGCCCAGGTCGTTACTGGCAGTCACGGCGGCCACGTGGCTCCACGCGTCCTCGATCCCGACGCGCCGGGCAGCCTTGCCGATGACCAGCGCGATCTCGCCTTCGTAACCGAGCAGTTCACAGCCCGCC
>NZ_JBNHFF010000476.1:0-1020 GCF_059089965.1 Arthrobacter sp. SPT-J7 | reverse complement strand
CGGGGCACTTTGCAGGACGTTATGGCCCAGCAGCACGGTGGCGATCCAGTTGAGGGTGCCAGAGGCCTGCTCATCCCTGCGCCAACCCCGAACTACCATCTAGGAGACATCATGAAGGTCCTTATTACTGGCGCCCACGGAAAGGTCGGTCGTGCCGCTACCCAAGCGATGATCGACGCCGGACACGAAGTCCTCACCACCGATCTCACTCGTCCAGGCTTCGAGCGCAAGCCTGAAGGCACCCCCAAGTACACGATGGCCGATCTCACCAACGCCGGGGAAGCGTACGCCGTCGTCCGCGGAGCGGATGCCGTCGTACACGTCGCCGCAATCCCAGAACCGACCGGTCATCCGCCTCACGTCGTATTCCAAACCAACCTCATGGCGACCTTCAACGTCCTCGAGGCCGCCATACAATTTGGCGTGAAACGCTTCGTGTACATCTCCAGTGAGACGGTCCCCGGGTTCTTCTTTCCCGAGCGCGGATTGCTCCCTGACTACGCACCCGTTGACGAGGAGCACCCGATCCACCCGCAGGACCCCTACGCGCTCTCCAAGTACTTCGGCGAGCAGCTCATGGACGCGGCAGTCGCCCGGTCCGACATCCAATGCATCTCCATCCGGCCCAGCTGGGTTCAGTTCGAAGGCAACTACGAGATCAACCTCGGACCACAGATCCGCGACGCGTCAGTTCTCAGTCCCAACCTATGGAGCTACATCGACGCCTACGACCTCGCCGATGCCATCGTCCTGGCCAGCGAGTCAGGCTTACCCGGACATGAGGTCTTTTATATCGCTTCCCCCGACAATGTAGGCGGCCATAATTTCGCCGAGATCCTGAACAAGTACTACGGCGACGCAATCGAACTACGTGAACTAAGCCGTACCGATGCCTCGGGAATCTCTAGCGCAAAAGCACAACGGATGCTGGGCTGGACGCCAAGGCGATCATGGCGCGACTACCTCGACGCCGAAGGACATACGCTTAACCACTAACAACACCGAGGGAAAGGGCGCGAG
>NZ_JBNHFF010000475.1:0-1035 GCF_059089965.1 Arthrobacter sp. SPT-J7 | reverse complement strand
AGCCCCGGCAGCCCCGGCTGCTCCGGTCCCCGTTCCGGCTGCGCCGGCCCCCGCGGCTTCGGCTGGAGGCGGCACGCCCTCCAACGCAGTGGCCCTGCGATCCTTCGAGCTCATCAACCAGTACCGGCTGGCCAACGGCCTCGCCGCGCTGCGCTACAACACGGGCCTCGAAACCGTGGCGCAGACGTGGTCAAACACCATGATGAGGGACATCAACGCCCAAGGCAGTGTGGGCTTCCGGCACAACCCGGATGCGTCCGCCCAAATCCCGTCCGGCTGGACCCGTTCAGCCGAGAACATCGCAGTGAACGCCGACGCCGAGGCGCTCTTCGCCGCGTGGAAGGCCTCTCCGGGCCACAACGCCAACATGCTCAACCCCGGCCTGACCGACTTTGGCTTCGGCTCGGCCCGCCTCTCCGCCGGCTCCCATTACGGGGCGCAGTTGGTTGCCACTCAAAACTTCGCTGCCTACGGAAAGTAATCCTGCATCCACCCATGACGGCCCCACCACATCGCATTGTGGCGGGGCCACGCGGCGGGTGGCACCGCTGTCTTGTCTTGTTCAAGCCAGCTGGGCAGGATAAGGGCTGTGCACAGGTGTGCACATACTGGATGCGGAAGGGCGCGGATGGGTACTGAGCTGACCACCGGCGGGTTGGAGTGCCTGTTCACGGGCTCGGTATGGGCTGAGGGTCCCTTATGGGTGCCGTCGTCGCAGGCGGTGCGCTGGAGCGATATTCCGAACAACCGCATCCTTGAGTACAACCCCGCCACAGGGATGGCACGTGAATACGGCCGGGGGGTGGAATTCACCAATGGCCGGACCCTCGATGCCGACGGATCTGTTGTACAGTGCAGCCACGGGCGCCGCCGGGTTGAGCGTGACCGCGGGGGAGTTGTGACAGGACTGGTTGATTCCTTCCAGGGGCGCCGGCTGAACTCGCCCAATGACGTCGTGATTGCCCGCGACTCCAGTATCTGGTTCACGGACCCGCCGTACGGGATCCTTCCGGGCACCAAGGAAGGGCACGAGGG
>NZ_JBNHFF010000474.1:0-1057 GCF_059089965.1 Arthrobacter sp. SPT-J7 | reverse complement strand
CGGCACCGCCTTAACAAGGACATGGACTTCGCGGGAACGTCCAGGATCGATGGCGCCGTCCCTGCCGGTTCAGCCTCGGTGAAGGTCTATGACGTCACACCCGGACGTGCCGAAACCCTGTTGGGAACCGTCTCCATCAACTCCCTTGGCGGCTGGTCCCTGCAGGCCAAGCCTGGCCCGCGTCAACAGGTCACATCCGTAAGGGCCGAATCCAGCCGCGGGGGAACGGCCACGAGGCAGGTGCGCAGGGACTAAGAAATCCGGTTTCACTGGAACGGCTGAAACGGCACCCTCCGGGGCCCGTCAGGATTCGGAGGGGAAGGCCACGCCTTCGCCCACCACACGCAGGCAAAGCTCCATCCCTGGCCGGGCCAGGGAGGCGTTCCAGTGCCGGATGGTAATGATCTCGCCGCCGCCCGGATAACGGTGGTCGGCGCGGCTGGCCAATTCGGGCGGAACCGCAAGCTTGAGCCGCACGGTGGTTTCAGGGCCGAAATAGTCGGTCTCCACCACCACTCCGCGGATGGGGCCGTCCTCGGCGATCCGGATTTGTTCGGGCCGAAGCATCAGCTGAACCCGGCCCTGGGCCGGCGGGCGCCGGACCGGGATGCCGCCAAGGGAACAGGTTGCCAGGGAGCCTTCCATCCAGGCGTCCAGGATCACGGCATCGCCCAGGAACTCGGCGGTGGCGCGGTCTGCGGGCCGGGTGTACACCACAAACGGGTTGCCGATCTGCGCCAGTTTTCCCCCGCGCATCACTGCTACCTGATCGGCGAAGGACAATGCTTCCGCCTGGTCGTGCGTCACAAGGATGGTGGTGACACCCGCTTGGTTCAGGACCTTTGCCACGGCCCTGCGGGTGGCTACGCGGAGTCCGGCATCAAGTGCGGAGAACGGCTCGTCCAGGAGCATCAGTTCCGGTTCGCGGGCCAGGGCCCGGGCCAGGGCCACGCGCTGCTGCTGGCCGCCCGAGAGCTGGTGCGGGCGCCTCTTTGCCATGTCCGGGTCGAGCGAGACCATCTCGAGGAGCTCGCGGACCCGGTCCGCCACGCCCCGC
>NZ_JBNHFF010000473.1:0-1061 GCF_059089965.1 Arthrobacter sp. SPT-J7 | reverse complement strand
ACTCCTGCAGCACAAAGGACCGCGGCGGACTGTCAGCGGTAGTACTACTCGTCGTCCGCTTCCCCGCCAGGGCGGGAGGTCTGGGTGGCCAGGCTGTCCCAGAAGGAGGTGTCGGCGTCGGCAATTGATCCGTCAGCGATTGCTGCGGCGGTGGCAGTGAGGGTGGTGACCGTCTGCTTGATCAGGTTTCCGTTGCTTCGGAGGCCCAGGGCATAGCCGTCCAGGTAATGGTCGGACATGCCCCGCATCTCAAACAGGAGTGTCGCGATCCCGTATTCCACAGCGATCCCGTTGCGGCTGATCGTCTCGGCGCTGCCGCCCACATACTTGCCGAGGTGGCCCCAGCCGGTGGAGTCGACGCTGTTAAACACGACGGCACCCAACTGCTTGGACTTCTCGACAACTGCGGGATCGGCGTTCGGCGTGGTGGGGTACAGGATGGACCCGGACACCAGCTTGCCGTCGCGTTCGCTGCGGGTGCCCTGGTGGTGCAGGTCGATCATGTAATCGATCCGGTACTTGCGCATCACATTGTTGTGCAGCGCCTGCGTTTCCGGCTGGACCTTGGCTACGTGGTCGCGGTTGAGGTCCACCTCTTCGGCGTTGTACCGCGTCATGTTGCGGTCACCCTTGGCCAGGTAGTCGTCCAGCGGGAAGTTCACGTCCCCCATGGCGCCGTCTGCGTTGAGCATGGGAACGACGAGGATGTTCGCGCCGTCGAGAACGTCCCGAGACTTTCCGGTGCCCAGGTGCTTGACGAATTCCAGCGCGCCCTCGGTGGTGAGCTGCTCGTTGCCGTGCTGCTGCGTCAGGTAAAGGATGGTGGGCTTCGCCGGATCCGACATGTATTTGACCAGGTGGATATCCCGGCCCTTCACGGTCTGGCCGATGACCTCCAGCTCCATGGCGCCCTGGCGGGCGTCCTGGTCCTTGAGGAAGGAGACCATTTGCTCGTAAGTGGCGAGCTTCGACGTGGTGATTTGGCCGTTGCCGTCATAGTTGGGGCCTTCGCCCACGGCCATCGCAGGTGCCGGCGCGGCCACTGCTGCCAGTGTCAGGGC
>NZ_JBNHFF010000472.1:0-1069 GCF_059089965.1 Arthrobacter sp. SPT-J7 | reverse complement strand
GGTACAGCGCCAGTCGGCCAAGCGTCTACGCGACCAACACCGACGCCGGGGATCTATCCTGGCTGTCGAAGGGTATTCATTCGGAAGATGCGCCGGTGGGCGGCGGTGCAGGGCAACAGGCGCCATGAAGCGCCTGTGCCTAAAATGCTCTTATGCCTACACGTGTTCATGAATTTGCCTGGCCCGATCGGGTCGTCGTTGGAACCATCGGCGTTCCGGGGTCACGCACGTTCTACCTTCAGGTACGCACAGGGCAGCAGATCGTGAGCATCGGCCTGGAGAAGCAGCAGTCGGCCCAGCTCGCTGAGAAGATTGACGAAATCCTCGATCAGCTCATCACCCTCGAGGGCAACCCCTTCAGCGTTCCCGCAAGTACTCCCATCGAACTCGTCGACAATGACGAGCTCGAGGCGGTTCAGGAGCAGTTTCGAACCGGGGCCATGACCCTGGGCTGGGACCCGACGACGGCGCAGCTGGTAATAGAGGCATACCCGATCACCGATGTCGGCGCTGATGACAACGGCGAATCGCTTGATGACGATGACGCTGATGTGCCCGAGATGCTGCTGGTGCGGATGCCGGTTGGCACCGCCCGCGCATTCGCTAAGCGCACACGTGAGGTGGTGGGTGCCGGGCGTCCCGCATGCCCGCTCTGCGGCTATCCCGTGGATGCCGACGGGCACGCCTGCACCCTTCCCGAGGTCTGATGCCTGCGCACGATCTGCTGACTGCCGAGCTGACGCTCACGGGCCGCATCACGACGGCGTCGAACGCCACCTTTTTGGGCAGCATCGGCGACACTGCGGTCGTCTACAAGCCGATAGCCGGGGAGAAACCGCTGTGGGATTTTCCCGACGGCTTCCTTGCCCACCGTGAGGTTGCGGCCTACCTGGTCTCGGAAGTCCTTGGCTGGAACGTGGTTCCACTCACGTGGCTGCGCGATGGTCCGTTGGGCATGGGAATGGTGCAGCTCTGGCAGGAGGCTGACCCCGACCAGAACGCGGTGGACCTCGTCTCAACGGACGACGTCCCGGAAAGCGGTTGGAAACACGTCCTCGAGGGTCAGGAT
>NZ_JBNHFF010000471.1:0-1089 GCF_059089965.1 Arthrobacter sp. SPT-J7 | reverse complement strand
GACCGCTTCACACCGGGTGAAGCCTGCTGGGCGTCGCCGGCAATGGCGGTCAGTCGTACGCCCAGCGAATAGAGAACCACTACGGTCACTGCGGCCGTCAGAGTGGCTCCTGCCACAGTCAGCAGTTCCAACCACTTCATCGTTGGGCATCCTTCGTTGTGATGGCTTCGGCTTCAGTACCGGCCTCGGCGTTGGTGGTGGCCTCGGCACCGGTGGTGGCGTTGGCCTTGGCCTCAGCATTAATTCTTGCGTCGCCGTTGGCCTTCAAGTGGGCCTTGGCATTGGCGCGCGCCCGGGCCATCGCCTTCTTTCTGGCGAAGCGCACGGCCTGGCCGGCTTCCTCCACCTCGATGGCGTTGTGATGGCCGACAGCGGACTTACGGGAGTAGAAGAACATAAACAGAACAGCTGCAGTACCTGCGATGGCCGCAATCAGGACCCCCACGACGCCGGTCTTGACCAACAGTGCTGTCAGCGCGCCCACAATGCCGGCGGCGGGAAGTGTGAAGAGCCACCCCAATGCGATCTTGCCCACCATGTTCCAGCGGACGCTGGTTCCCCTGCGGCCCATGCCGGAGCCGATGACGGAACCGGACGCCACCTGGGTAGTTGAGAGCGCGAAGCCAAGGTGCGAGGACGCGAGGATGGCCGAGGCGGTGCTGGTTTCGGCGGCGAAGCCCTGAGCGGGCTTCACTTCTGTGAGGCCGGCGCCCATAGTCCGGATGATGCGCCAGCCGCCCGCGTAGGTGCCGATGGCAATGGCAAAGGCACAGGCGGCGATCACCCAGAACTGCGGGCCGGAGCCCGGCGTCTGCGTCCCGGCAGCAATCAGGACCAGGGTGATGATGCCCATGGTCTTTTGGGCGTCGTTCGTGCCGTGGGCCAAAGCCACTAGGCTGGATGTGAAGATCTGGCCGGTCCGGAAGCCGCCGCGCTTCTGCGTAAGCTTGCTGCCGGTTTCGGGATCGTGCCGTGACGTCAGGGCGTAGGCGAGGCGCGTGCAGACGTAGGCAACGATGCCGGCGATGAGCGGAGCGAAGATCGCCGGGAGGATAACCTTCTGCATGAGGCCCTCGAGAGTGAGCGAGT
>NZ_JBNHFF010000470.1:0-1091 GCF_059089965.1 Arthrobacter sp. SPT-J7 | reverse complement strand
ACCCAGCGGCTGCTGCGTGATCATGGAGTACGGGCCGGTGGAGCGTGCGTGGATCTTGTCGTCCACCAGGTGGTGGAGCTTCAGGATGTACATGTAGCCGACCGAGATCGGATCCGGGAACGGCTCGCCGGAGCGGCCGTCGAACAGACGGGTCTTGCCGGAGGAGTCGATCAGGCGTTCGCCGTCACGGGTCACGTTGGTGGAGTCCAGCAGGCCCGTGATTTCCTCTTCGCGGGCGCCATCGAACACCGGCGTTGCAACAGTGGTCTGGCCACTCTCGCGCGGGAGGTTCGGCAGCTGCTTGACCCACTCGGGCTCGCCTTCGATCTTCCAACCGGTCTTGGCAACCCAGCCGAGGTGCGTTTCAAGCACCTGGCCCACGTTCATACGGCCCGGGACACCCAGCGGGTTCAGGACGATATCAACGGGGGTGCCGTCGGCAAGGAAGGGCATGTCCTCGATCGGGAGGATCTTGGAGATAACACCCTTGTTGCCGTGGCGGCCGGCGAGCTTGTCGCCGTCGGTGATCTTACGCTTGGCAGCCACGTAGACGCGGACCAGCTGGTTCACGCCCGGGGGCAGCTCGTCGTCGTTGTCGCGGTCAAAGACACGCACGCCGATGACGGTGCCGGACTCGCCGTGGGGCACCTTCAGGGAGGTGTCGCGGACTTCGCGGGACTTCTCACCGAAGATGGCGCGCAGCAGGCGCTCTTCCGGGGTCAGCTCGGTTTCACCCTTCGGGGTGACCTTTCCAACCAGGATGTCCCCTGCTTCAACCTCGGCACCGATGTGGATGATGCCGCGCTCGTCCAGGCCTGCCAGTACTTCCTCGGACACGTTGGGGATGTCACGGGTGATTTCCTCGGCACCAAGCTTGGTGTCGCGGGCATCGATCTCGTGCTCCTCGATGTGGATGGAGGAAAGAACGTCCTCGGCAACAATGCGCTGCGAGAGGATGATGGCGTCCTCGAAGTTGTGGCCTTCCCATGACATGAATGCCACGAGCAGGTTCTTGCCGAGGGCGAGCTCGCCCTGGTCCGTTGCCGGGCCGTCGGCGATGATGCCGCCAACTTCCAGGCGCTGGCCTTCGT
>NZ_JBNHFF010000469.1:0-1105 GCF_059089965.1 Arthrobacter sp. SPT-J7 | reverse complement strand
ACCACCTTGAGCGTTTTTGACCCATCTTCGGGAGCACCGGGCGTGCAGGCCGTCAGGAGGATCAATGCGGAAACGATCAGGGACATGGTCTTCAGGGCCGGGCCACGCATGGTGCTCCATTCGATCAATGGCTGGAGGGCCCTTGCCAGCGGGCCCCCCAGCCGCGCAATACGCAAATGCTAGATGCGTGCCCCGCCCCAGGCAAGGGCAAGGCACCACCTCAGCTCTCCAGCAGAAGCCTCTGGGCGCGGGGAGCCAGGGTGTGCTCAAGAACCAGGGACGCGGCCCCGATGGCGCCCACATCCTCGCCCACACCGGTTCCTACCACCTCGATGGGATGGATCAGCCGGGCCGCACTGTGGGCATCGAGCAAGGCCGGGATCTTCTCAAGGTAGCGTCCAGCCAGGCCGCTCCAGAACGGGCCGCCGAAGACCACCCGCTCCACGTCCAGGGCATTGGTCACCACCGACACTGCCCGGGCCACCAGGACCGCGGACTTGTCGATAATGGCCAGCGCCTGTTCGTTGCCCTGGTCGGCCAGGTCGCACAGTGCGGCGAAGCCCTGCTGGACTTCGGCCCCACTGCTCCGCGAGCGGGAGCCGTCCAGGATGCCGGCGGCCTCCGCCTCGGCCACGAGTACCTGCGGGATGCAGGAAGACTTGACGCAGCCGCGGAGGCCACAGTCGCACGGAGGACCATCGGGGTCCACCATCACGTGGCCGATCTCACCGGCGTTGCCGGACGTGCCACGGACCACCTCGTCGTTCAGCACAATTCCGCAACCAATTCCAGTACCCATGTACATAAAGATGAAGCTGCCGGCTCCACTCGGGCCGCCGGCCCAGGTTTCCGCAACGGCGGCACTGGTGACGTCCTTGTCCACCAGCACGGAATAACCTGTGGCCTCCGACAGCGCGTTCCGCAGTTCCACGCGGTCCCAGCCCGGCAGCAGGGGCGGGTCAACCACAGCGCCGTTGTCAAGGTCGATGGGACCGGGAGCGGCCACACCCAGGCCCGCAACCCGGTCCTTGTCCACGCCGGAGCCCTCCACCAGTTGGGAGATCTCGGCGGCGATGGTGGCAATAACGGCGGAGGGATCGTTGCC
>NZ_JBNHFF010000468.1:0-1106 GCF_059089965.1 Arthrobacter sp. SPT-J7 | reverse complement strand
CCGTCCGTTGTCCGATGACGGAGTTGACCCACTTGGTGTCGTCTCCATCGCCGAGATGGCGAAGTGAACGAAGAACAGGCCGCAAACCCCAGTTTTCCAAGGCTCCGCCGATCCGCACCTCACCGTAGTAGTCCACTGCAACGGGGAGGACGGGAACGCCGGCCGAAAGTCCAAAAATCACCGGATGGTAGCGGCTGGAGATGATCAATTCCGCGTTGGCTGTCAGGGCCGCCGTTTCCTCCGCGGCCCTCTGGTCCAGCACCCGGATATCCGGCGCCTTGGAGAGGCGGGCAATGGCAGCATGGCACTCCTGGTCTCCGTCGCGTATACCGAACGTTGATACATGGGGGAGAAGCAGTATGGGCAGCTGCAGATGCTCGTAGGCGAGGTCAAGCAGGCGTGCCATATGCCGGTGGTAGTCGTTGCGCGGCATTGCGCCCGACGCCGGGGCGAACGTAGCGGCAATGTAGCCGGACGGCGGGATTTCCGAGGCTTTCAAGTCCACGCCCTGGGCGAAGAAGGCGGCGTCGTCCAAAACCTGCGCCGACTCCACGTCCAGCGAGGACAACAGATCGTACGTGTGCCTTTCACGGGAGCCCACTGCATCGCACAGGCGCAGGGCTTCCGCTACCTCTGCCTGCTCCGGCCCGGCGAGGACCGGGCCCACCGTCTGCCCTGACACCAGCACTTTAAGGCCCATCGAGTGCGCCACCCTGATGGCCGCAAGGCGTTCGAAGAGAAGTCCGCCGTATTGCGAGGTGAGATTGCCTCCGCCGGCCAGGAGCAGGGTGCCGCAACCGGCAAATGCGTCCCGGAACGTGCGGACAACCTCAGCGGCGCGTTCCGTTGCCGGTCCACCGCCGAGAAGATGCTTGATCTCCTGCAGGAGCTGGTGCCTTTCGAAGGCGTTCCACGGCACCTCCGGCCTCTTCGCAGCGGGCATGCCATAGAACTCCGAGGTTTGCTCGATATCGTGCGTGAGCACCACAAAACTGTTGAATCCACGCTTCTGAAGCTCCGCAATGGCGGCGTGAGTCATCGCCTCATCGCCCACATGGTATTCGTGCTGGCCTACGTCACCAAGGACGGCGATGCTCTGCTCCTTG
>NZ_JBNHFF010000467.1:0-1129 GCF_059089965.1 Arthrobacter sp. SPT-J7 | reverse complement strand
GGTTCGGGCATCGATGATGTCGTTCCACAACGTGGTCGCAAAGACGCTGCCGTCCTGGGCATAAACGTCATAGGGATACCCGGCAAAGACGGACGGCGTGGTGCTGCCGGCGGGCAGCTCCTGCCCTGCTGCCTTCGCGACGGCGTCGCCCACAGCCCAGGTCCTTGTCAGGTGGGGTGTGAGGTTCTCCTGGACAAACAGGGTGGCGTCGCCGGTGGCAGCGGCGCGCTTCAGGAGCTCATCCAGTTCTTCCGCCAGGAGCCCGGACGCCGTTTCCTCCACGGGTGCAGTACCCCGCTTGAGATCCTCGATAAGGCCGTCCACCGCCTCGGTCCAGTCGGCGGTCTCGCGGAACTTCTTCCACGTGGGAAACCAGACGATGCTTCCCGTGGCGTGGTTGTGGATATGGCGGAGTCCGCTGTTCTTTTCCGTTGCAGCATGGTCGTGGCCGGCGGCATCAGCTTCGGCGAGGAGGTCTGCAAGCGTGGTTTTGGTGCTCATGGTGTGTGGTTCCGGCTTTCTGCGAGGATCGTTTGCTTCATTGGTGCTCAACCTGAGGCCCTGCCTGTTCTATTCCGGCGGCCGCTATTCCCGCGGGAACGGCCATGCAGCACCTGCCGATGCAAAGATGGGATGGTGACTTCAGCTTCCGGCCCCATCCTGCAGCGCAGCTCAGCCCTGACGCAGTTCGTCCTGGCACCCAACCCTGGGCCCATGAGCCTCGCCGGCACCAACTCCTACCTGCTGCGGGACCCAGGTCATGCGGGTGCTGTCGTGGTTGATCCGGGTCCCCTGGACGAGGCCCACCTCCAGGCACTCGCCGGTGCCGGCCCCGTTGAACTTATCCTCATCACCCACCGCCACGCGGACCACACCGCCGGCTCCGGACGGCTGCATCAACTGACCGGAGCCCCTGTACGCGCCTCGGACCCTGCCCACTGCCACGGCAGCGGAACGCCGCTGCTCGACGGTGAGGTACTCCATCCAGCGGGCATCGACGTCAACGTGGTGGCAACGCCCGGCCACACCTCCGATTCAGTATGTTTCCACCTCAGCGGCGACGGCCCCCAGGGTTCGGTGCTGACCGGGGACACCATCCTGGGCAGCGGCACTACGATGCTTGACTACC
>NZ_JBNHFF010000466.1:0-1129 GCF_059089965.1 Arthrobacter sp. SPT-J7 | reverse complement strand
ATTCCCCACTGCTGCCTCCCGTAGGAGTCTGGGCCGTGTCTCAGTCCCAGTGTGGCCGGTCACCCTCTCAGGCCGGCTACCCGTCGTCGCCTTGGTAAGCCATTACCTCACCAACAAGCTGATAGGCCGCGAGTCCATCCAAAACCACAAAAAGCTTTCCACCCCCCACCATGCGATGAGGAGTCATATCCGGTATTAGACCCAGTTTCCCAGGCTTATCCCAGAGTTAAGGGCAGGTTACTCACGTGTTACTCACCCGTTCGCCACTAATCCCCCCAGCAAGCTGGAGATCATCGTTCGACTTGCATGTGTTAAGCACGCCGCCAGCGTTCATCCTGAGCCAGGATCAAACTCTCCGTTGAAGTAAAACAAAAACAGAAACCACCAGGAAACCACGGGAAAACGCAGCAACCAGGCAGCAAAAATTCGAAACCAGCTGTAAAAACCAGACCACCCACAGGGGCGGGCAGCCCGGCAAATTCAACCAATCAAAAAACAATCGGTATCAACAAACTTGGCACACTATTGAGTTCTCAAACAACAGACACACCCGGCACCACCAAACCAAACACGGTTCAAGATCGCTCCGGAGCAACTTTTCAAACTTACCCGCTGCACCCCCACTTGTCAAACCGGTCTCCGCGACAATCTTCAGCTTGAGGCTTGGTTGTCGGTTTTCCGTCTGACTTCGTGGAGCAGCGCGGAAATAAACTCTACCACTACTTTCCGGTGATCGCCAACTGGCCCCTTCGGACGCTCCGGAGCAGGTGCCGAGAACACCGAAAAGGCCCGGAACCACAGGGATTCCGGGCCGATTTCGTAAGCTCAAGCAGGAATCAGGCGGACGTTGCCGATCCCGGCTTGAAGTATGCAGCTCCGAGCGGAGGGAGGGTGACGCTCAAAGTGGCCGGCTGCCCGTCCTGCCCCTCGTCCGTCGCCTTCAGCTCACCGGCGTTCAGCACACCTGATCCGCCATAGGTGGTGGCATCGGTATTCAGCACCTCTGTCCACGCACCCGGCTCGGGCACTCCGAGCGTGTAGCCGGCGTGCGGCGCGCCAGAGAAGTTGATGGCACAGACCAAGGGGTTGCCCTCTTTGTCCCAGCGGATGAACGAGAGCACGTTGCGCT
>NZ_JBNHFF010000465.1:0-1133 GCF_059089965.1 Arthrobacter sp. SPT-J7 | reverse complement strand
CCAAGTCGAGCGTAGTCGACTTTGTCCGGTTTGAGTAGGTCAGGCCGATTGGCGCAGAATCAATTCGTGCCTGAGAACCAGCATGGCGCCTTCGCTTCCGGCCTCCACCGTACCGGCCAGCAGGTTATTGACCAGGTCGACGGCGGCCCGTCCAACCGCGCGCAGGTCGAGGGCGAGAGTGGTCAGCTCAGGTGTTAGGAGCTCCCCCAAAGGGATCCCGTCCATCCCGATCACGGCGCAGTCCCCCGGCACACTTTTGCCGGCGTCGTGCAGTGCTTTGAGCGCCCCTGCCGCCATGAGGTCGTTGAACACCAGAAGCCCGTCGATTCCGCCACCATGCTCGATCATGGAGTGGACGGCTTCCCGGGCAGCGGGGGCGGAATCAGCGGCCTGCCATACAGTGAGCTCAATGCCCGCTTCCTCAGCTGCAGCGGCGACGGCCAGCCCGCGGGTGGTAGCGGGACCCTCCTGGTCGGAATCGAGATAGGCAATCTCCCGGCAGTGTGCCGCGTGGAGGCGCTCCAAGGCGGTCCGTGCCGCGAAAGAGTAGTCAAAGGAGATGCCGCCGGCCGCGTGGCCCGACGGGTAATCCAGCACCACGACCGGGCGCCGGCCCATCATGGCCTGGGCATCATTCGAGCAGGCACCAAGATAGCCAACGAGCGCGTCGACTTGGGGCGCGAGGCGGCTGACGGAGTCCAGACCGCTCCCGCTGCCGTGGCCAAAGTCATCAACAACTACGTTCCAGCCCCGCTGGGTGGCCGCATCCACCACGCTGGACGCGAAGGCAGGAAAGTAGGGGTTGGTAAGGTCAGGGATCGCAAGCCCCAGAGAGACCCGCGCGCCCTGCACCAGGCCCTTCGCAAAGCGGCTCGGTGCGTAGCCCAACTCTGCCGCGAGCCGTTGAACCCGCTCCCGGGTGGCAGGACTGATTCCAGGCATGTCGTTCATGGCCCGAGTCACCGTCTGACGCGACACGCCCGCCGCGGCCGCCACATCCAAAATCGTTGCTCTGCGGAGGCGCGGTTCACGGGAACTAGGGGTCATGACGGTAAGTCTAGGCGGGCCGTGGTGTCAGGTTGCCGGTACCCGTGGTGTCAGTTGCCGGTACCCGTGAAGTGGGGTGTGGTGGG
>NZ_JBNHFF010000464.1:0-1141 GCF_059089965.1 Arthrobacter sp. SPT-J7 | reverse complement strand
TGAGCTGTTTAAGGTCCTGTGCACCGTAACCTGCTGCGGCGATGATTTCCTTGCCCAGTTGAAGCATCTTGGCGGCGGATTTCAGCCAGCCTTGGCCGTTAGGCTGCAACAGTGGTTCCTGGGCCAGTTCCGGCAGCGATTTCAGGGTCCGTGCTGAGTCCAGAACGTCAGCGGTTGCGGCTCCGTCCTCCGCGCAGTACCTGACTGCGTTGCTGAGGATTGCCGGAACGTTGTGCTCTGCCGCGAGCTTGAGCATCCGGACCGCATGGGAGGTGCTCAGCGGCGCCCCCGGTGCGCTGAGCTGGGAAACAATCTCGGCCACCACTGTTCCGCGGGGCATGGCATCGATCCATTGCTTGAAAAGGGTCCGCGGGCGCAGGTAACGGCGGCCACCCATGGCACGCCCGACGTCGGAGTCCGGCCCAATGAGCACCATCAGCACTGGCTTGAGGGTCTGGGGGTCCAGGGTGCGGGAGGCAAGCTCCGCCCTGGTGACAGCTACGGGAATGGCTCCCCCGGCCTTCCCCGAGGTGCGGGCATGGGCATCGGACACCAGCCGGCACAACGCACGGTAGCCGGCCCCGTTGTTGTTGCCACGGGCGAGCACCACCACGCGTCCAGCCAGTTGGGTGCGCTGGTCGCCGTCGTCGTCATACACCGCCAGGTCCACCCCGACGATGGGATCAATTCCTGCGTCCATGCATGCCTTGAGGTGCTTGATGGTTCCGTACAGGCCGTCACGGTCAGTGCAGGCTAGCGCGGTTGCACCGTCACCAGCAGCAGCCTGCGCCAGTTCCTCAGGCCAGGACACGCCATAATGGGCACTGAATGCGGTGGAGACATGGAGATGGGTGAAACTCATGCTGTTCGTGGACGCAGGGCATCGTGGATGCGCAGGAGCCGCCAGCGGCCGCTGCGGATATGGCGGGTGAGGTCAAGGGTGAGTGCCTCGTCCTGTTCCTTTGCCGTGCCCGAGCCTGCAGCGGACGGCAACACCTGAACCCGCCAGATTTCGTGGTCAACAAGCCCTGGTCCGCTCCCCAGTGGGGCACGGCTTTCTTCCGCCCACCACTGCCGGCGTTCGTACCAGCGCACCGGTTCAGCGCAGACGGAATAGGACCGTCCTGCCCACCGAAGGGTT
>NZ_JBNHFF010000463.1:0-1166 GCF_059089965.1 Arthrobacter sp. SPT-J7 | reverse complement strand
GTGCAAGTATTCCGGCGGCATTTCGAAGCGGAGCCTCGGCTGGGCCCCCGGCAGCGGCTGGCGAAGGCGGCGTACCACCAGTCCGAGCGCTGCGGCCGCGGCCCCCTTCCGGCGCACCGGTGCAGGGTCCTGCGGGGCGTTTGCCGAAGGCTCAGCGCCCGCCGGATTCTCGTGTGCCGCGGAGGACTCGTCCGTCTTGTCAGTCACTGGTATTTAGGGCCTGTTCGGTGCGTGGCGCCGCTGGCGCGGGCCGGTGTGATGATCATCGCAAACACTATCAGCAGCCCTGTCAACGCCCGCGGAGGGGACCGTTCCGGAGGCAGCCGAAGATGCGTATCCGCCTCCGGATCCAAGGCCCCGGTAACCAAACCGTTACTATTGAGGGTAAACCCCCGCTGATGATAGGTGTTCCCTTGCGTTTAAAGACTGCAGTCGCACTCGTGCTGCTCGGCCTCCTGACACTGCTGGCCGGCATCGGCCAGAGAACCATCTGGGCCCCGTCCGAGACTTTCACGGCCTCTGCACCCGCAGATGCCGAGGCGGCGCCGCTGACCGTCATAGACCAGAACCTGCGCACCCTGCACGGCGGAACCGTCAAAATCAACATTGAGGGCGACGGCAACTTCCTGCTCGCAGCAGGGCGTCCCGATGACGTTGACGCCTGGGTAGGCCAGACGGCCCACAACACTGTCACGGGGGTCTCGGAGGACGGCAAGGCGCTTCAGGTGGAACACGCCGACGGCGAAGCCACCGCCCCCAGCCCCGCCGGGTCCGATCTTTGGGTTTCCACGGAGAACGCCAGCGGCCAGCTCGAGTATTCCTGGACCCCGCCCGCTGATGGCGACTGGACCCTCTTGCTGGCCGCTGACGGGACCCAGCCTGCTCCGGCCTCCATCTCCATGACGTTCCCGAACGATACCTCCACCCCGTGGGCCATTCCGCTGATGGTGCTGGGCTCGCTCCTGATCCTCGGCGGGATCGTCCTGGCCCTGCTGTCCCTCCGCAAGCGCAACGGTGACGGCGACGGCCAGGGCAGCGGCTTTGCCCAGCGCGCCCGCGCCATGACTGAGGCGCGTTCATCCTCGCGGGTGACCATGGTTGCCGCGGGCCTGGTGACTGCAGCGGTGGTGGCCGGAACCGGCGCCGCCGCAAACGCCACTTCACCC
>NZ_JBNHFF010000462.1:0-1171 GCF_059089965.1 Arthrobacter sp. SPT-J7 | reverse complement strand
TGCTGTGACCGCCCAGGTCCAGGTCTACGACGGCGTCCACGACCGCGCCGGTCCCGCCGGTGGTGCCGTCGGTGCTGTGACCGCCCAGGTCCAGGTCAACGACCGCGTCCACGACGGTCCGGACATCACTCGGGGTTCCTTCCCAGCTTCCCAGGACGTTGCCGAGACCCAGCGCAGCGTCAGCGGCGACGGTTGCATCGGCGATGCCCCCGTCGGTAACGCCAATATTTCCAAGATGAAGGTCAACCATGGCTGCCGCTGCGAGATCGGTGGTGTTGCCCTGGCCGGTCCCGGCCAGGGTTCCGGTGCCAAGTGCGACGTCCGCTGAAGCGGTGAATGCGGACTCGGGAAGATCGGGCTCGCTGGTGGTTTCCGAGGCGTTTGCCGCGGTGCAGCCTAAGGCCAGCAGGCCGCCGGCAAAGAGGGTGCCAAGCAGCCCTCTGCGAAAGTTGGAACTCATGATTTGTGTCTCCTGACAAATAGTTGAGGTGAGGGCGCTGATTAGCTGCCCGTAAGCCCGTATGCCGCCGACGAATGGCAGCAGGGGACTCAACTAGTCAGGAGAAGAACCGGGGTCAAATGACACTGGCGCAGGAGCGTGCTCTGAGAGCTCACCGGCACGGGAAGAACCGGCCAGGGGAAGATGAAGGTCAAAGGGGTTCAGCCAGGCTGCTGAACCGGAACCACCTGCAGCTGAGGACGCGCCACTGCCTGTACCGGAAACGCCGGGAGCTGCCGGGACCGGGCCGGGAGGAGGTGCAGGATCAACCGCGCCGGGCGATTCACCCGTCATCGAAAGCGACACGCTGCCCGAGAAGGCGGAACTGGCCGTTGGGCCGCTGCCGCCCGGTCGTGTACCCGAAGATTGAAAAAGGGCTTCAGTCGCTGAGGCACCCAGAGATGATACTTCTGCGGCGAAGACAGATGCCGGCCCGGTACCCAGCGCCGTGTCCGAAGTCTCTGCCGTTGATCCGGTGTCCGTCGCTGTACGCTCTGCGGGAGCAGAACCGGGGCCTAGGGGAAGCCCTCCGTCATCCCCGACTTGGCCGGGAAGGGCAGGCACCAGTATGGGCGTTTGCCCAGGCGCTGCAGTTGGCCGATTCGGCCGCCATCCTGGATATCTATCCCGCGCGCGAGGATCCCATCCCGGGCGTCACCAGCGAACTGATCA
>NZ_JBNHFF010000461.1:0-1174 GCF_059089965.1 Arthrobacter sp. SPT-J7 | reverse complement strand
GGGCGCGCTGGTTCAGCCGGGAGGAACTCCAGGACGCCGTTCTCACCGGCGAGATCACCATCTCCAGCCGGCTGTCGATTGCCCGCTCCCTGATTGAGCACTGGTTCGGCGGACGTATTCAGGACCGGGTTGGCGCCTGAAGCCCTCTATATCCATCAGACTCCAGCACGCGGTAGTCGAGACGAAAAAGCAGCAAAGTGACTACAGAAAATTTTGACGGCGCAGCGTCCCTGGAGGACCGGATCCTGGGCGGCCTGGACGCCGAGCAGCGCGAGGTGGCCAGCACGCTCAACGGCCCGCTGTGCGTTCTTGCCGGCGCCGGCACGGGAAAGACCCGGGCCATCACCCACCGCATCGCCTATGGCGTGCACTCAGGTGTTTACACTCCCCAGCGGCTCCTGGCCGTGACGTTTACTGCCCGCGCGGCAGCGGAAATGCGCAGCCGGCTGCGGGACCTTGGCGCAGGCAACGTCCAGGCCCGGACCTTCCACGCAGCAGCACTGCGCCAGCTGCAGTTTTTCTGGCCGCAGGCTGTTGGCGGTACGTTGCCCAACCTGCTGGACCACAAGGCCCAGATGCTCGCTGAGGCAGCCCGTCGGCTTCGACTGAGCACTGACAGGGCCTCGATCCGTGACCTTGCTTCGGAAATTGAATGGGCCAAAGTGTCCATGCTGACGCCCGCCAACTACCTGGAAAACGCGCAGGACCGGGGAGCGCCGGGCGGATTCGACCTCACCGCCGTGGCCAGGGTCTTCCAGTCCTATGAGGATGTTAAGACGGACCGCAATGTCATCGACTTCGAGGACGTCCTCCTGATCACGGTGGGCATCCTGCAGGAGGACGAAAAGGTCGCCGCCACCGTCCGCGAGCAGTACCGGCACTTTGTGGTGGACGAGTACCAGGACGTTTCCCCGCTGCAGCAACGGCTCCTTGAACTATGGCTGGGAGGCCGGGACGAGCTGTGCGTCGTCGGGGATGCCAGCCAGACCATCTATTCGTTCACCGGGGCCTCTCCGAAGCACCTCCTGGAGTTCAAAGTCCGCTATCCGCAGGCCGACGTCGTGAAACTGATCAGGGACTACCGGTCCACGCCGCAGGTGGTAAAGCTCGCCAACGATCTCCTCGCCGGCAGGCGGAGCGGTGGACCTGCCGCTGACGCCGCCCGGGCCGCGCC
>NZ_JBNHFF010000460.1:0-1180 GCF_059089965.1 Arthrobacter sp. SPT-J7 | reverse complement strand
GTGTTCAGGCGCACTTCGATGTTCGGGTGCTCGGCCATCTTTTCAATCCACGCCGTGTAGCCGTTCGTCGGCAGGCCCTCGTACTTGTCGTTGAAGTACCGGTTGTCATAGTTGTAGCGCACCGGGAGCCGGGAGATGATGCCCGCGGGCAGGTCCTTCGGATCCGTCTGCCACTGCTTGCCCGTGTAGTGCTTGATAAAGGCCTCGTACAGCGGGCGCCCAATCAATTGGATGCCCTTGTCATTGAGGTTCTGCGGGTCTGTTCCGGCAAGCTCGCCGGCCTGTTCCTGGATGAGGTCGCGGGCCTGGCCTGGCGTGAGGTTGGCGCGGAAAAACTGGTTGATGGTGGCCAGATTGATCGGCAGGGAGTAGACCTCGCCCTTGTGCACGCCGTATACCTTGTGAACGTAGTCCGTAAAGGTGGTGAACCGGTTGACGTACTCCCACACACGCTCGTTGGACGTGTGGAACAAGTGGGCACCATAGCGATGCACCTCGATACCTGTCTGTTCTTCCTTTTCGCTGTAGGCATTGCCGCCGATGTGGTGGCGGCGGTCGAGGACAACGACCTTCAAGCCGAGCTCAGTGGCGGCCTGTTCTGCGATTGTCAGGCCAAAAAAGCCGGACCCTACGATGACGAGGTCAGCGGTCACAAAATCTCCTGGTTCGAATGCGGGCAGCGCAATGGTGCGCATTGTCTGCTGCTCTAGCCTACCCGAGGCATCGCGGCACCCGTCGAATCAAGCGCCGCCGCAACCCGCATGAAGGTGCGGCTCCCGCCTCAAGCAACGCCCCTTCGTGTCCCCGGTAGCGGGCCCCACTTGGCGGCACAACCCACTCATCGCCCTCCTTGTTTTCAGCGGGTGGCCGGCCCCGCCAACCAGCCGATGCCCCGTGCCGGGACGCCAGCCACAAGTGCGAAGACGGGCATGTCCTTCGTGGCGACAGCTCCGGCAGCAACCGTCGCCCACGCTCCAATCGCCACCAGGGCAATGCAAACCGCACGGGTACCCGCAGCGCCCTGGCGGATAGTTACATCAACTTTGTCCCAGCCGTCCCCAACGTGGCCCCGCACACCTGTAACCTCGCGGACCTGTGGCAAATGCCACACTTCTGTCCCAGCACCCATACCCCATTCCGCAGAAACATCTGCGCCGGCAGCAACGCTGCTCACACAGTC
>NZ_JBNHFF010000459.1:0-1180 GCF_059089965.1 Arthrobacter sp. SPT-J7 | reverse complement strand
TACCAAGGCGACGACGGGTAGCCGGCCTGAGAGGGTGACCGGCCACACTGGGACTGAGACACGGCCCAGACTCCTACGGGAGGCAGCAGTGGGGAATATTGCACAATGGGCGCAAGCCTGATGCAGCGACGCCGCGTGAGGGATGAATGCCTTCGGGTTGTAAACCTCTTTCAGCAGGGAAGAAGCGAAAGTGACGGTACCTGCAGAAGAAGCGCCGGCTAACTACGTGCCAGCAGCCGCGGTAATACGTAGGGCGCAAGCGTTGTCCGGAATTATTGGGCGTAAAGAGCTCGTAGGCGGTTTGTCGCGTCTGCTGTGAAAGCCCGGGGCTCAACCCCGGGTCTGCAGTGGGTACGGGCAGACTAGAGTGCAGTAGGGGAGACTGGAATTCCTGGTGTAGCGGTGAAATGCGCAGATATCAGGAGGAACACCGATGGCGAAGGCAGGTCTCTGGGCTGTAACTGACGCTGAGGAGCGAAAGCATGGGGAGCGAACAGGATTAGATACCCTGGTAGTCCATGCCGTAAACGTTGGGCACTAGGTGTGGGGGACATTCCACGTTTTCCGCGCCGTAGCTAACGCATTAAGTGCCCCGCCTGGGGAGTACGGCCGCAAGGCTAAAACTCAAAGGAATTGACGGGGGCCCGCACAAGCGGCGGAGCATGCGGATTAATTCGATGCAACGCGAAGAACCTTACCAAGGCTTGACATGGGCCGGACCGGGCTGGAAACAGTCCTTCCCTTCGGGGCCGGTTCACAGGTGGTGCATGGTTGTCGTCAGCTCGTGTCGTGAGATGTTGGGTTAAGTCCCGCAACGAGCGCAACCCTCGTTCCATGTTGCCAGCGCGTAATGGCGGGGACTCATGGGAGACTGCCGGGGTCAACTCGGAGGAAGGTGGGGACGACGTCAAATCATCATGCCCCTTATGTCTTGGGCTTCACGCATGCTACAATGGCCGGTACAATGGGTTGCGATACTGTGAGGTGGAGCTAATCCCAAAAAGCCGGTCTCAGTTCGGATTGGGGTCTGCAACTCGACCCCATGAAGTCGGAGTCGCTAGTAATCGCAGATCAGCAACGCTGCGGTGAATACGTTCCCGGGCCTTGTACACACCGCCCGTCAAGTCACGAAAGTTGGTAACACCCGAAGCCGGTGGCCTAACCCCTTGTGGGAGGGAGC
>NZ_JBNHFF010000458.1:0-1191 GCF_059089965.1 Arthrobacter sp. SPT-J7 | reverse complement strand
CGAGGGCTTCACGGAGAAGTACTCCCACGCCCTGCAGCAGACCCTGTTCGACATGGGCACCAAGGTACTGGAAGCCCACAGCGAGATCGACGAGATCAAGTTCTCCATGCCCAACAAGCACCACTTCCTCGTGGACCTCTCACCCTTCGGCCTCGACAACCCCAACGAGGTCTTCTACGCCGCCGACCGCCCCTACGGCCTCATCGAGGCCACGGTCCAGCGGGAAGACGCAGCCGCAGCTCCTGCCGCCTGGTCCGGCATCGCCGGCTTCTGCTAAACACACCCGGCTCCCGCCAGCAGCCACCCGGGGCCCTCCAGCTGACCAGAGGGCCCCGCCACCTTCAGGAATCACATCTACCTCACGCAGCGGTCGAAGGCACGCCACAAGAAACCCTCGACCCCTAAGCCACACCAAGAGCACTTGTTAGCCAGACAACGTTAGCCAGACGAAGACGTCTGCCATGAACCAAGAAAGTCTGCCATGAACATCAGAAGGAAATCCGCCACCGCCGTCGCCGGCAAAGGCCAGCAATCAACCCGCCCCGAGGACGAGCGGCTGTCCGTAGGAAGCAGTTTCGCCTACGGCTTCCAGCACGTTCTGACCATGTACGGGGGCATCGTTGCCGTCCCGCTCATCGTCGGCCAGGCTGCAGGGTTGCCCCCTGCCGATATCGGCGTCCTGATAGCCGCCGCGCTCTTCATGGGCGGGCTTGCTACCATCCTCCAGACAGTTGGCATCCCGTTCTTCGGCTCCCAGCTGCCGCTGGTCCAGGGTGTATCGTTCGCTGGCGTGGCAACGATGGTCGCCATCGTCACCACCGGCGGAGGCATTCAGTCCGTCTTCGGTGCGGTCATCGTTTCAGCCGCCATCGGCTTGTTGATCGCGCCGGTCTTCTCGAAGATCGTGCGGTTCTTCCCACCGGTGGTCACCGGAACTGTCATCACGACCATTGGCCTGACACTGATGCCCGTCGCCGCAAACTGGGCCATGGGAGGGAACAGGAATGCCGAGAACTACGGCAGTATGGAAAACATCGGTCTCGCGGCGATCACACTGGCCCTCGTTCTCCTCCTGAGCAAGCTCGGCAACGCCACAATTTCCCGGCTCTCGATCCTGCTGGCCATGGTCATCGGAACCCTGGTCGCAGTCGCAACCGGGATGGCCAACTTCTCCAAGGTCGGGGATGGCCC
>NZ_JBNHFF010000457.1:0-1192 GCF_059089965.1 Arthrobacter sp. SPT-J7 | reverse complement strand
CCAGGCGTACTCGTGGCTTACCGTCCTGGTGGACGACAAACCGGGCCAGATTGCGCGGCTCCTCACGGAAATCGGTGAGATCGGCGTGAATTTGGAGGACCTGCGCCTGGACCACTCGTCGGGCCAGAACGTGGGTATGGTGGAAATCTCCGTGTTGCCGAACAAGCATGACCACCTGATCGAAGCACTCAACGACCGCGGATGGCGGGTACTCCAGTAATGACACAAGAACTTCTTGCCACGCTGCCCGCCCTGCGCGTCGGCCGGCCGCTGGTGGTTGCCATCGACGGGCCGTCAGGCTCCGGCAAGTCCAGTGTCAGCAAGGAAGTGGCCCGGAGGCTCCGGCTCGCCTACCTGGACACCGGCGCCATGTACCGCGCACTGACCTGGTACTGCGTTACCAAGGGCATCGACCTGGAAGACGGTGAGTCGGTGGAGCAGGCCTCCCGGGACCTGGTCCTGGACCTGAGCACCAGCCCCCAGGAGGAGTACGTCCGGGTGGACGGGATTGACGTCACCGACGCCATCCGTGAACCCGCCATTTCCTCAGCTGTCAGTGCCGTGGCAACCACACTAGGGGCCAGGACAGAGCTCATCCGGCGCCAGCGCGAACTGATCGAAAAGCACCACCGCCGGATGGTGGTGGAAGGCAGGGACATCACCACCGTCGTCGCTCCCGGGGCTGAAGTGCGGATGCTGCTCACCGCCAGTGAGGAAGCGCGGCTGCGCCGGCGCGGAATCCAGCTCGGCGGCACCCAGGACGCGGAGCAGTTGGCGGCACAAGTGACCCACCGCGACGCGAAAGACTCCACGGTGGTCAACTTCACGCAGGCCGCTTCCGGAGTGGTAACCCTGGATTCCTCGGACCTTGACTTCGACCAGACAGTTGCCGCGGCCCTCGTGATTGTTACCAAGGTCCTGAACCGTGACTGAACCAAGCGTCGGAAAGTCCAGGCCGGAGATCCCGTCCAGCTGGACCATGACGTGGAGCAGGCCCGTGGGCTGGGTCCTGGACCACCTGGTCTACCGGACATCCGTCACCGGCGGGCACAACGTTCCTACCGGCGGCCCGGTGATTTTTGCCGGCAACCACATCAGCTTCCTGGACGGGCCGGTGATGTTCGGCGCGTCACCACGGCCCATGCACATCCTGGTGAAACAGGAGATGTTCACGGGCTTCCTGGGCCGGGTG
>NZ_JBNHFF010000456.1:0-1193 GCF_059089965.1 Arthrobacter sp. SPT-J7 | reverse complement strand
GAATAGCTCCGGGAAAAAAGTCAGTTCGAGGGCCTTCTGCAGGAACGCGGCTCCGCTGGAGCCGCCCGTCCCTGTTTTCATGCCGATGGTCCGCTGCACTGTGCGCAGGTGCCGGAAGCGCCACAGCTGGAAGTTGTCCTCCAGGTCCACCAGTTCCTCGCAGGCCTCATAAGCGCCCCAGTTGGCCGCTGCATTCTCATAGATGTGCTTGAAGAGCGGTACCAGTTCCGGGGTGAATTCGTGGGCCTGGGTGACGTCCCGTTGGAGCACGGCCGGGGGCACGTCGAACCCCTGGCGGGCAAGGTAGGCGAGGAATTCGTCGTAGATGCTGGGCGCGTTGAGCAGCTGCTCCAGCATGGCGTGGGCTTCCGGATCCGACTCGAACACCGGAAGCATTTTGCGGTTCTTGTTCCCGAGGATGAACTCCACAGCTCGGTACTGGCTGGACTGGAAGCCGGAGGAATTTCCCAGGAAGCCGCGGAACTGCGAATACTCCGTGGGGGTCAGCGTGGCCAGCACGGACCACTGCTCGGTGAGGGTTTTCTGGATGTGCTTCACGCGGGCAATGCCCTTGAGCGCGGAGCCGAGGTCATCCGCACGCAGCCACCCGGCGGTGCTCCGCAGTTCATGCAGCACCAGCTTGAGCCAAAGCTCGGTGGTCTGGTGCTGGATGATAAAGAGCATCTCATCATGGTGCTCCGGCTGGCTGACGGGCTGCTGTGCGCTCAGCAGGGTTGGCAGCTGGAGGTAGGAGGCGTAGCTCATCCGCGAGCTGAAGTCACGGACAATACCTTCGTCCAGTTTCCTGGTGTTTTTCTCAACGGACACGGTACTGCCTTTCCCTGCGGATGGTTCAGCGTCTGGCCAGGAGGTCGTGGGCCTGTACCACATCGAGCCGCATTTGGTCTACAAGCGCCTCGGGCCCACGGTATGCCACCATTCCCCTGAGCCGGGCCACAAATTCAACAACTACTGTCTGGCCGTACAGATCGAAGTCCTCCACTGCTTCGTGGGGGCGGTCGATCACGTGCGCTTCGACCTGCCTGCTCACCCCGTCGAACGTAGGATTGGAGCCTACGGAAATGGCTGCAGGCCAGCGCGTCCCGGCCTGGTCCACAAGCCAGCCGGCGTAAATGCCGTCCGCCGGGATGAGTCCGCTGGCGTTGCCGGCGAGGTTCGCTGTCGGAAATCCG
>NZ_JBNHFF010000455.1:0-1218 GCF_059089965.1 Arthrobacter sp. SPT-J7 | reverse complement strand
GCGTCTATGGCATCAGCTCCGCCGCAGCCGGCGCCGCCGGCCGGGACCCATAGTGCTCAGCCAGCCTCGCCAGTCCCTCATCAATCGAGACGGCAGGCGTCCAGTTGAGGAGTTCCCGGGTCTCGCGCTGGTCGAACCAGTGCGCGGTGGAAAGCTGCTCGGCGAGGAACCTGGTCATCGGCGGCTCCTCTTGGCGCCCGGCCCAAGTCCAGACCTTCTCCACCACAGCCCCCGCCGCCCGTGCCACCGCACCCGGTACAGACCACGACGGCGCCGGGACGCCTCCCGCAGCGCAGATGCCTGCCAGCAGCTCGCCCACCGGGCGGGGCTCGCCGTTGCTCACCACCAGTGCACTGCCATGGACGTGTTCCATGCGGTGCAGCGCGGCGACGATGGCCGCGGCGGCGTTGTCCACGTAGGTGGTGTCGATCAGGGCCGCACCGGCGTCGAGCAGCGGCAGGCGTCCCTGGCTGGCGCGTGCCAGGACCCGTTCCACCAGCTGCGTGTCCCCAGGGCCCCAAACGATGTGGGGGCGCACCGCTGTGACCCGGAAGTCGGGAGCGTCCACGGCCAGCGCCAGCAGCTCCGCTTCGGCCTTGGTGCGGGAGTAGTCGCCGTGTGCGTGTTGTGGGTCCGCCGGCTCCGCACCCAGCCCGGCGATGGCGTCGCCGGAGTTGGCCACGGACGGGGAGGACACAAACACCACGTCCCTCACCCCGGCCGCCCGGGCGGTATGGAGCAGGCGGCGGGTCCCTTCGACGTTCACCTCATCGAACTCCGCGGCACGGCCCGTGAAGGAAACCTTCGCGGCCAGGTGCATGATCCCTTCGGCGCCCTGGACTGCCCGCCGCAGCGCTTCAACGTCGGTAACGGACCCGGAGAAGTCCGTGGCGCCGTCGACCCCTGACGGCCGGCGCTGGAAAGTAGCCACGTCATGGCCCTGGCGCACCAGCAGCCGGGCCACTTCTCCCCCGAGCAGCCCACTTGCGCCGGTAACGAGGACCCTCATGGCTTTCCTGGCCGGCCCCCGGCCAGCACCCGCGATGCCCAGCGGGACAGGCGGCTCCTGTCGATCTTGGCGTTGTGCCGGATATCCGTGGGCTGCGCGGGGACTTCGAGCACAGCGGAGACATGGACGGCGGCCTCGAGGGCCGCCTTGCGGACATCCCCGGCAAGCTGCGGCGCGGCCGGGCCGGCTTTACGCGCAGGCGGAACGGT
>NZ_JBNHFF010000454.1:0-1227 GCF_059089965.1 Arthrobacter sp. SPT-J7 | reverse complement strand
CGCCGTGAAGACGAGGTCGCCGCCGTAGGGTGAACGCTCAGGGACGGGCAGCTGGTTGCAGTACTCCACGGTCCGGCGGACGTCGTCGATGTTGGAAAAATCGATCATGGGGTCGATGCCCTGCACGAAGAGGTTCAGGCCGAGGGTGACCAGGTCCACGTTGCCGGTCCGTTCACCGTTGCCGAAGAGGCAGCCTTCGATCCGGTCGGCCCCGGCCATGTAGCCCAGTTCCGCGGCCGCGACGCCCGTTCCACGATCGTTGTGGGGGTGCAGGGAGAGAATGATGCCTTCCCGCGGGTGAAGGTGGCGGCTCATCCATTCAATCGAGTCGGCGTAAATGTTGGGCGTGGCCATTTCCACGGTGGCAGGCAGGTTGATGATGACCTGGCGGTCCGCGGAAGCCTCAAAAACGTCGGCGACGGCGTTGCAGACCCGCACTGCGTACTCCAGCTCGGTGCCCGTGAAGGATTCCGGGGAGTATTCGTAAGTCACGTGGGTGTCCACGAGGGTTTCTTCGTACTTCCTGCACAGCCTGGCGCCCTGGAGGGCGATGTCCAGGATTCCGTCCTCATCCTGGTTGAAGACCACACGGCGCTGCAGTACGGAGGTGGAGTTGTACAGGTGGACGATAGCCTGCTTGGCGCCTACCAGGGACTCGTAGGTCCGCTCGATCAGGTGTTCGCGGGCCTGGGTCAGGACCTGGATGGTGACGTCGTCCGGGATGTGGTTGCCCTCGATGAGCTGGCGGACAAAGTCGAAGTCCGTCTGGGACGCGGACGGGAAACCTACCTCGATCTCCTTGTAGCCCATGCGGACCAGCAGGTCGAACATCTTCATTTTGCGGGCCGGGCTCATGGGGTCGATCAGGGCCTGGTTTCCGTCCCGCAGATCCACTGCGCACCAGCGCGGAGCCTTGGTGATGACTTTGTCCGGCCACGTGCGGTCAGGCAGTTCGACGGTGATCAGGTCCTGGAACGGCGTGTACCGGTGGGCGGGCATTCCGGAGGGCTTCTGTGCGTTTCGCATTACTATCGGGGCCTTTTCTGTGATTCTTCTTTGAAAGGGTGGCCGGGCAACACAAACTCCGCAGCGAGGGTGGGCCTTGCGCTAGATCGCGTCTGAGGCCTCGCCGCGGCAGCTAAGAAGAAGAAGCTCTGCACGCACCATTTGAGAGTAACACGGGTGCGTAAGATGAAAGGGCACTACCGTCCGTTACGTCCACAATGC
>NZ_JBNHFF010000453.1:0-1230 GCF_059089965.1 Arthrobacter sp. SPT-J7 | reverse complement strand
TCCATCCCTAGGTAGACGACGGCGTCGAAGTCCTGCATCCTGTCCGCGGTGTAGTCGCCCACCGCCGCGACCTCGGCTTCGCCGAAGTGCGTGGCCAGATTCCCAGCGGCAATGCCGTACATTTCGGCGTCCTCCGGGGCGTTACCGGTGCCGTCGTAGAGCACCAGCGTGCGTGCCCCGCCCGGTCGACCGAAACGCGGCGAGAACGTGGCGGTCTTCACCGTCGATGCCCCGGCATCGGAGTTCGTCACCGTGGTGTAGCGCTGAGCGAGTGGGGAGTTCTCTCCCTCGACGAGGCTTTCGTCGGTGAGGCCGAAGACTACGCCCGCGGCGACCAGGGTCAGGGAAACCAGGCCAATTACCCACCCCCTGCGCCCTCTGCTGGACAACTGGTACTGATTCTCCATGGCTCTTCCTTGAAAGTGTGGGTGACGGCTTCGCTGGTCGGCGTGGATTCCGCGTGCGGAGGCTTTCAGACGACGGGGACAGCTGTTGCCCAGTCCCGGAACTCCTGCACGGTGTCGTTGTGTCCGTAGTGGCGGGCCAGGGCCCGGACTGTCCGCTCGGCGGCGTGGCCGTCGCCGTAGGGATTGAGCGCCCTCGCCATGCGTTGGTAGATCCGTTCGTCCTTGATGAGAGTGGACACCGCGTCGACGATCGTCTCCTCGTTTGTGCCGACCAGTTGCACGGCGCCCACCGCCACGGCCTCCGGACGTTCGGTGGTGTCCCGCATGACCAGCACAGGCTTGCCCAGTGAGGGCCCCTCCTCCTGCACGCCGCCGCTGTCGGTCAGGATGATCGAAGAGCGCTCCAGCAGCGCACAGAACTGTGCATAAGGAAGCGGTTCCGTGACGAGGACGTTGGGGCAGTCCTGCACCGTAGGCAGGATCGCCTCACGCACCAGGGGATTGCGGTGCGCGGGGAAGATGAAGTCGTGATCAGGGTGCGCTGCGGCCAATCGGGCAATCGCCCGGCCGACCTGGCGCAGCGGTTCGCCCCAGGACTCGCGGCGGTGTGCCGTCACGAGCACCACCGGACGTCCGGTCACCAGACGCGCACTCAGTGCGGGGTCCTCGATCCTCGGGCAGGAGGCGACGGTGATAAACAGGGCGTCAATGACAGAGTTGCCCGTTACCACGATCGTGTCAGGAGCGACGTTCTCGTGCAGCAGATTATCCCGCGCGGCCCAGGTCGGCGCCAGGTGGAGGGATGCTATCTGACCGGTGAGGC
>NZ_JBNHFF010000452.1:0-1231 GCF_059089965.1 Arthrobacter sp. SPT-J7 | reverse complement strand
GAGAGCAGGAACACCTTGTTGGTCACCCGCTCGATGCTCCCCCGAAGCCCGAAAACCAGGCCGGCAGAGAAATCGACCAGGCGCTTGGCGTCGGCCTCACCCATGTCGGTCACGTTCATGATGACCGGGATTCCATCACGGAAGCTTTCGCCGATCAGCTTGGCATCGTTATAGGAGCGCGGGTGGATGGTAGTGATCTGGCGGAGACCGGTGGTCTCCTCGCGGCTGGATGCCGCGCGCTTGATGGGGGTCACTGGGGCGCGGTATTCCTCTTCGGGGGTGTAGGACGTTTCACGGCTGACCTCGCGGACGGGTGCAGGTGCACGGCGTTCCTCGCGGTCAACTTCCATCGCTTCGTCCTCATCCTTACGTGTGGTCTGTTGCTCGGACTCGTAGTGTTCATCGCCGTCGGCGAGCCCAAGATAGATCATTGTCTTGCGCAGAGCGCCGGCCATGGTCGACTCCTAATCGTGTCCGTTAAGCGGGCCGCCCAATGGCTTGACAGCACTGGAGTCCCCCGCCCATCACTTCCAATAGCTCCGACGCTACCCCACGGCAGGACGCGATCCGAGAATATCGGAACCGATTCGCAGGTGTGTCGCCCCGAACAGGATGGCAGCTTCCAGGTCCTGGCTCATACCCGCCGAGATGGCGGTCGCAGCGGGGTGCTCCGCAACCAAGCCGGCAGACACTGCAGCAAGTTTTTCGAAGGCGGGCCCAGGCGGGGCGCCCAAAGGGGCCACTGCCATCACCCCTGCAAGATTGAGGCTCCCGGCTGCAGCTATCTGTTCTGCAAGCATCCCAACTTCGCTGGGGGCGGCGCCGCCCCGGTGCGTTCCGGCCTCGTCCTCCAGGCTGACCTGAATGAAGCACTCCAGCGGCGCCCGACCCGTAGCGTCACGCTCAGCCCTCGCCGCCTTGGCGAGGGCGTCCACGAGCTGCGGCCGGTCAACCGAATGGACGGCGGCTGCATACCGGAGCACGGACTTGGCCTTTTTGGTCTGCAGCTGCCCCACGAAATGCCAGGCAAGTCCACACTCTGCCAATTGTTCGGCCTTTGCAGCCGCTTCCTGGTCCCGGTTTTCGCCAACGTCGGTAATACCCAGGGCGGCGAGCCGTGTAAATTCTTCCCCCCGGGGGGACATGGTAACCACCATCAAGGTGGGGAGGCTTCCTTCCCTGCCTGCCGCCCGCGCCGCCGCACTGATGCGGCGCCGGATGACATCGATCC
>NZ_JBNHFF010000451.1:0-1234 GCF_059089965.1 Arthrobacter sp. SPT-J7 | reverse complement strand
TGGAGGGTCCCGAAATCCAGTTCTCAGAAGCAGTCATTGACAATGGACGTTTTGGCAAGCGCGTAATACGCTTCGAAACCGGCCGCCTTGCCAAGCAGGCAGCCGGCGCAGCAATGGTGTACATCGACGATGACACCGCCCTGCTGTCCGCCACCACCGCCGGCAAGCACCCGCGTGAAGGCTTTGACTTCTTCCCGCTGACGGTCGACGTCGAAGAGCGTATGTACGCCGCCGGCCGCATCCCGGGCTCGTTCTTCCGCCGTGAAGGACGCCCGTCCACCGAAGCCATCCTGGCCTGCCGCCTGATGGACCGCCCGTTGCGCCCGGCCTTCATCAAGGGCCTGCGCAACGAGGTCCAGATCGTGGTCACCGTCCTGGCGATCAACCCGGACGAGCTGTACGACGTGGTGGCCATCAACGCCTCCTCGATGTCCACCCAGCTTTCCGGCCTGCCGTTCTCCGGCCCCATCGGCGGCGTACGCGTTGCCCTGGTTGCCGACGAAAACGGATCACAGTGGGTTGCTTTCCCCAAGCACTCCCAGCTGGAGAACTCCGTCTTCAACATGGTGGTAGCCGGCCGGATCGCCGGGGACGACGTCGCCATCATGATGGTCGAAGCCGAAGCCACCGACAACTCCTGGAACCTCATCAAGGAACAGGGCGCCACTGCCCCCACCGAAGAGGTTGTCTCCGAGGGCCTCGAGGCTGCAAAGCCGTTCATCAAGGCACTGTGCGAGGCCCAGGCTGACCTGGCCGCCCGTGCAGCCAAGCCCACCGTTGAGTTCCCCGTCTTCCTCGACTACGAGGACGACGTCTACGCTGCTGTTGAGTCAGCTGCCGCTGAGAAGCTGGCCGCTGTCTTCCAGATCGCGGACAAGCAGGAGCGCAATGACGCTTCGGACGCCCTGAAGGACGAGGTTTCCGCCGCCCTGGCCGAGCAGTTCGAAGGCCGTGACAAGGAAGTGTCCGCAGCATTCCGCTCGGTCACCAAGCACGTAGTGCGCCAGCGCATCCTCAAGGACCAGGTCCGCATCGACGGCCGTGGTCTGACGGACATCCGCCAGCTCACTGCCGAGGTTGAAGTTTTGCCCCGCGTCCACGGTTCCGCCATCTTCGAGCGCGGCGAAACCCAGATCATGGGTGTCACCACGCTGAACATGCTGAAGATGGAACAGCAGATCGACTCGCTGTCGCCGGTCAAGACCAAGCGCTACATGCACAACTACAACTTCCC
>NZ_JBNHFF010000450.1:0-1236 GCF_059089965.1 Arthrobacter sp. SPT-J7 | reverse complement strand
GCTTCGGAGTCTGACCTGTTGCCGCTGTACGAATTCGAGCCGGAAACGGAACGCGTTCTTGACGCCCTGCTTCCGCGCTACATCGAGTCACGTATCTTCGCGGCCATGCTGCAGGCGGCGGCTTCCGAGCTCGCTGCGCGCCAGCGGGCCATGAAGTCCGCAGGTGACAATGCCACGGATCTCATCAAGAAGTACACGCGTCTGCGCAACACGGCCCGCCAGGCTGAGATTACGCAGGAGCTTTCCGAGATTGTTGCCGGCGCCGACGCCCTGGCGTCCTAGCCTGCAGCATCCCCGGTTCCGCTGGACCTGCACCACCACAGATAAACTTAAACCCACGCCATCTACTGAGTGAAGTGAGAGAGATGACTGCCACTGCTACCGAACACGTAGCCGCAACGTCCGGTGCTACCGGCCGCATTGCGCGCGTAATCGGCCCGGTTGTCGACGTCGAATTCCCGGCTGACGCAATCCCGTCCATCTACAACGCCCTGACCACCGAGATCACCCTCAACGGTGTCACCAAGACCATCACGTTCGAGACCTCCCAGCACCTGGGCGACAACCTCGTGCGCGCCATCTCCCTTCAGGCCACCGACGGACTTGTCCGCGGTACGTCCGTGGTGGATAGCGGTGCCCCGATTTCCGTACCCGTTGGCGACGGCGTCAAGGGCCACATCTTCAACGTCCTGGGCCAGCCCCTGGACGTTACCGAGGCGGAACTGCAGATCAGCGAACGCTGGCCTATCCACCGCAAGGCACCGAGCTTTGCGTCCCTTGAAGGCTCCACCGAGATGCTGGAAACCGGTATCAAGGTCATCGACCTCCTCACCCCGTACATCAAGGGTGGAAAGATCGGCCTGTTCGGTGGCGCCGGCGTGGGCAAGACTGTTCTGATCCAGGAAATGATCACCCGTGTTGCCCGCAACTTCGGTGGTACTTCCGTCTTCGCCGGTGTGGGCGAGCGTACCCGTGAAGGTAACGACCTTTGGGTTGAGATGGAAGAGGCAGGCGTCCTCAAGGACACTGCCCTTGTGTTCGGCCAGATGGACGAGCCGCCGGGAACGCGCCTGCGCGTAGCCCTGTCCGCACTGACCATGGCGGAGTACTTCCGCGATGTGCAGAACCAGGACGTGCTGCTCTTCATCGACAACATCTTCCGCTTCACGCAGGCAGGTTCCGAGGTTTCCACCCTCCTCGGCCGCATGCCTTCGGCCGTGGGCTACCAGCCCAACC
>NZ_JBNHFF010000449.1:0-1248 GCF_059089965.1 Arthrobacter sp. SPT-J7 | reverse complement strand
GCGCTCATCGGCCCATCCTTGCGGCAAACTGCTTCCGGGTCAGGAACCAGCCCAGCACGGCCAGGCCCACCAGCACTACGACGTGCAGGACGGTCAGCAGCGGAGGCTCCTGGTACCCGTAGCTGAACACCCGGCCCAGCTCGGTACCGTGCCAGATGGGCGAGATCCAGCCAATCCATCTGACGGCCGGCGGGAGGCTGTCCAGGGGAAAGAACGTGCCGGAGAACAGGAACAGCGGCATCACGATAAACCGCATCACCAGGGCGAACTGGCCCTTGTCCTCAGTAATGGACGCGGAGTACGCCATCAGCGGCAGGCCAAAGGAGAGTCCCGCCAGCGTGGCCACCAGGATGGTTACCCAGCCCCACCCGCCGGGTGCCGCACCAAAAAGTGCCACCGCCGCAAAATAGACGGCGGACTGCAGCAGGAAGCGCAACGTCACCGCCATGATGTGTCCGGCAGCAATCTGCTGGGGCGTCAGCGGCGAGGCATGGGGCCCAAAGTAGGTCCGGCGCCATTTGAAGCCGTCCATCACAGGGAAGGTGAATTCATTTGCGGCGGTCATGACTGCTGCGGACACCAGCAGCGCCGGCGCCACGAACGTCACGTAACCCACTCCCCCGAAGGCTCCGGCGCCCTGCGGGTCGACCAGTGTTGCCAGGCCCACGCCCATGGCAAACAGGTAGGCCACCGGGTGGCCCACGCTGTACATGATGAGGGACCAGCTGTACCCCTTCATCACCCGGAGCACCTGCTCGGCGTAGTAAAAGGCACCCCAGCGCCTCGCCTTGGCAGCCGCTACTTCGGGGCTGTGTGCCCGCGCAGGCGCGCGGGACACGTCCGTCGTCGCGGCCACGCCCGCTTCCGGGCCCAACCCCGCCTTCTCATTCAACAAGGCTCCTGCCCGTCAGCCGGAGGAACACATCTTCCAGCGAGGACCTCCGTACCAGCGAGGTCAACGGCCGCAGGCCGCGGGACGCTACCTGTTCAAGGGCCGCCTCGCCGTCGTGCGCGTAAATCAGTACCCGGTCCGGCAGGACCTCCAGGCGATCCCCGATGCCGTCCAGTTCCGCGGCGATGGTGGTGTTCCGTTCGGATCCGAACCGCAGCTCAACCACCTCCCGCGTGGAATGCCCGCGGATCAGTTGTGCCGGTGATCCCTCCGCCATGATACGGCCCTTGTCCATCACGATGAGCCGGTCGCACAGCTGCTCGGCCTCGTCCATGTAGTGGGTGGTCAGGACCAGC
>NZ_JBNHFF010000448.1:0-1252 GCF_059089965.1 Arthrobacter sp. SPT-J7 | reverse complement strand
GTAGCGCCATGTTTTGTTTGTTGGGTAAAAACCTACACTTGGCGCTACTCACATGGGATGTCGGTGCCGTCGAATAGGGTTGGGTCATGTTCAAGCAGAGGGTAGTGTTCGTGCACGGCGCCGGCAGCTTCGGCTCCGCGGCCTGGCCGCGCCAGCACGGTATGGCGCTGTCCTATGACGCTCTGTTCCTGCGCCGCCACGGGTACCACCCTGTGGCTGAACCCGTTGAGTCCTCCTTTGACGAGGACGCCGCCATTGTGCTGCAGTCCCTTGCTGACGACGGCAGGGGCGCCGCGGGCGGACACGTCGTCGCGCACTCCCAGGGAGCCATCGCAGCGATGATGGCCGCCGTCGAACGTCCCGACCTTGTCTTTTCCTTGACGCTGGTGGAGCCCGCGTGCCTGTCGCTCACCGCGGAACTGCCGGCCACGGCGGCCCATATCAAGCTGATGCAACCCCTGTTCGAGGCCCGGCACCAAATGAGCGACCAGGATTTCCAGCGCGAGTTCGTCCGTCGGGTCTACGCCACGGACCTGCAGCAGCCGGCCACAGCGGAGGAGAAGCGGTCCGCCCGGAGGCTCCGGCTGCAGGCCCCTTCCTGGGAGGCGCCGCTGCACATTGTTCCCGGCGTCCCCACCCTGGTCCTCACCGGGGGATGGGAGCCGCTCTACGAGGAGATTGCAGGCTACCTGCGTGAGACCGGCGCCCTGCACCGCACGGCGGCGGGAGGGCACCGGCCCCATGACTCGCCGGAAGGTGACCGCGTCATCCGCTCGTTCATCAACGAGGTCAGCAGGAGCCAGCCTGCCAGGGCTTCCTGAATCCTGCCGGGTGGCTTCCCGTCCGGCAGGCCCCCAATAGCCTGCCGGACGAAAATTGTGGTGCAGCTACGGGCGGCCGTTCACCGGTACGGCCAGCTCCGGGAGGTAGACCTTGCCGCCCGCTGCAAGGAATTCCTCACTTTTTCCGCGCATTCCCGCTGCCATTTCGGCCACCGCCGCCTGCGACTCCGCTGACCCGTATTCGTCCCGGATGTCCTGGCTGATCCTCATGGAACAGAACTTGGGACCGCACATGGAACAGAAGTGCGCCGTCTTGGCCGGTTCCGCGGGGAGGGTCTCGTCGTGGAAGGCCTCGGCGGTCACCGGGTCCAGGGACAACGCGAACTGGTCCCGCCAGCGGAACTCAAAGCGTGCCTTGGACAGCGCGTTATCGCGTTCGTGTGCCCCCGGGTGGCCCTTGGCGAGGTCTG
>NZ_JBNHFF010000447.1:0-1260 GCF_059089965.1 Arthrobacter sp. SPT-J7 | reverse complement strand
GGGTCCAAGAAGGCGGCAGGCGGCGTGGCCAAGGCAGAACCCGAAAAAGCCGAAGCACCAGTTCCCTGATACTTCCGCGCAACAATGGCCCGAACCTTTTGGTCCGGGCCATTGCCGTTTGTGTCAGGCTGCCAGCCAGTCCCGCAGCGCCTGCAGGCACTTACGGATGGCGTCGGCATGGACGTGCTCGTTGTCCTTATGTGCCAGCAGGGGATCCCCCGGCCCGAAATTCACCGCCGGGATCCCCAATTCGCTGAAGCGTGCGACGTCGGTCCAGCCGTATTTTGGCTTTGGCTCGGCTCCGACGGCGGCAACAAAGGAAGCGGCCGCGGGGTGCTGGAGCCCCGGGCGTGCACCGGCGGCAGCATCGGTGCGGACGACGTCGAACCCTTCAAGGAGTTCCCGCACCACGGCTTCTGCCTCATCGGGCGTCTTGTCCGGCGCAAAGCGGTAGTTGATCTCCACCACGCACCGGTCCGGAATGACATTGCCGGCGGTGCCGCCGTTGATCTTTACCGCATTAAGGCTCTCGCGGTATTCCAGCCCGTCCACGTTGACCGTGGCAGGTTCGTACGCCGCCAGCCTGGCCAGGACTGGTGCCGCTGCGTGGATAGCGTTGCTGCCCATCCATGCTCTGGCGGAGTGGGCTGCCTCGCCCAGAGTGGTTGCCTCGAACCGGCTGGTACCGTTGCAGCCGCCCTCCACCGTGCCGTCCGTCGGTTCCAGCAAAATGGCGAAGTCGCCGTCGAGCAGGTGGCCGTGGTTGCGGACCAGCCGGCCCAGGCCGCTCTTGACGGCCTCGACTTCCTCATGGTCGTAGAAAACAAAGGTGACGTCCCGCTTGGGTGCCGCCCCGCCGTCGAACATTGTTGCGGCAAGCGCAAGCTGCACTGCAACGCCGCCCTTCATATCGGTGGCCCCCCGGCCGTACAGCACACCCTCCCCCGGCACGCCGGACTCCCAACTGGATGGAACCGTCCCTTTGGACCCTTCAGTCAGGGGCAGCGGAACGGTGTCCAGGTGACCTGCCAGGATGACGCGTTCGGCGTTCCCCAGCTCCGTGCGGGCAATGATTGAGTCGCCGTCGCGGACAACGTGCAGCTCCGGAATGGTCAGCAGGGCCGCTTCCACGGCGTCAGCCAACACGGTCTCGTGTCCGGAGACGCTGTTGATGTCCATGATGGCGGCAGTCAGCAGCGCAACGTCCTGGTGCAGGTCGAGCGGAAGGGTGGAAGGTCCGGAGGCGGTTTCGGCAGTCAC
>NZ_JBNHFF010000446.1:0-1273 GCF_059089965.1 Arthrobacter sp. SPT-J7 | reverse complement strand
ACGCGGGCAATTGAGTCACCCAAGGCAGCCCAGCGGGTGTGCCCAATGTGCAGGGGGCCCGTGGGGTTGGCGGAGACAAATTCCATGTTCACGGTGTGGCCCGCGAGCGCGGTGTTGGTTCCGTACTGCTGTCCGGCTTCGACGATCACCTTGGCGAGGGCACCGGCCGTTGCGGCGTCCACGGTGATGTTCAGGAACCCTGGCCCGGCGATGTCCACGGCGGAGACGCCGTCGATCGACTTCAGCCGAGCACTCAGGACTGTGGCGAATTCACGGGGGTTGGTGCCGGCCTGCTTAGCCAACTGCAGGGCGATGTTGGTGGCCCAGTCGCCGTGGTCCCGGTTCTTCGGCCGCTCTACGCGTACCTCGTCTGGCACTGCTGATGCCGTAAGGGCAATCTCGCCGGCGTCGACGGCGTCTTTCAGGCAGGCGGATATGGCGAGGGAGAGTTCTTCGGGAGTCACTCCTCTAGCCTACCGGGGGCCAGTGACAGCAAAAGAATTGGGACCGTTTCCGGCGCCACAGCTGTTCCACAGGAAATCACAAGCCAGCTACAAGTTGAACCAATACGCTGGGTTCATCGTTGACACCAACGTAAGCACCGTCCCGAACACTTAACCGAAATGAGAGCCTTTCTATGAGACCGTCAGTCCGCAAGAGTGTTTTCGCCGGAATCGCAGGCCTTTCGCTCGCCGGAACGGTGGCCGGCTGCGCGCCGTCCGCCACTGGAACCACGCCGGCGGCCCCCGCTGGCAGCAGTGCAGAATCTTCCGCCGCCGCGCCATCCGCAGGAGCATCGTCCCTGGCCACCAGCGGCTCCACCTACAAGGACGGCACCTACAGCGCCGACGGAAACTACGTCTCCCCCAACGGCACCGAGACCGTCGGGGTTGAACTTACCCTTGCCGCGGGCAAGGTGACGGACGTCAACATCACCCAGCATCCCTCCAACCCGAACACGCGAAAGTTCCAGGGTGAGTTCGCCAGTGGCATTGCCGCACAGGTGGTGGGCAAGAACATCAATGAGCTCAACGTCTCGAAGGTTGCGGGTTCCTCCCTGACCAGCGGCGGATTCAACCAGGCTGTGGAACAGATTAAGTCGGAGGCACAGTAGACGGTGCCGGGCTCGGACTGGGAGGGTTTTGCGTTCGAGGGAATCGGCACGCATTGGGAAATCTCCACGCCTCTTCCGCTTGGCGGGACCCTGCGGAAACGCCTCCTTGACCGGGTGGAGAAGTTCGACGCCGACTGGTCCCGTTTCCGGTCCGATTCC
>NZ_JBNHFF010000445.1:0-1293 GCF_059089965.1 Arthrobacter sp. SPT-J7 | reverse complement strand
GTTGCGGTGCGGGGAAACGAAGGAAAAGTGCAATGGCTAGTCTTGGTGAACTGGAACGGGCAGTGATGGACCTGCTCTGGGCGGGCCATGAAGCAGCCACCGCGAACACCTTGCGGGACCGGCTCGCGCAGACATCGGTCGGCCAGAATGGTGCCGCCGGGCACGAAGGCAAGGAACTCGCCGTCACCACGGTGCTCACCGTGCTGTCCCGGCTGGAGAAAAAAGGCTTGGTGGAACGCGAACGGGGCACCCGCCCGCACCGCTACCAGGCAGTGTCGAGCCGCGAGGACCACACCGCCGAGCTGATGCACGAAGTGCTGGGGTCGGCTCCGGACCGCGAGGCCGTGCTGGCACGATTCATCGGATCCGTCTCCGAAGGTGAAGCCGAGACTCTGCGCAAACTGCTTGGCCACCTCTAACGGACCATGTTCTGGGCCTCGTACCTGCTGGCGGTCCTTGCGATAGTCCTGGCGTGGCCGGTACCTATCCTCCTCTCGAGGGCGAACTGGCCCTCGCGCTCCCCCTTCACGGCCATGCTGCTCTGGCAGGCCATAGCGCTGGCCGGCGGACTGTCCATGATCGGCGCCATGCTGGTGTACGGACTGGAGCCCATCGGCGATAACCTCATCGCCGGACTTCGGGCACTGGCAGGCATGGTGCTTTTCAACGCCCCCACCACCGCGCTGGGCTTCTGGCATATCTTCGCGCTGTCCGCCGCGGCCCTGCTGACGGCCCACCTGGTGTTCACCCTGTTGCTGACGTATTACAAGATCGAACGCCAGCGGCGGCGGCACCGCGAACTCCTCGCGCTCCTTGCTTCGCCTTCCGCCGAAGGAACCGGGACCCTGGTCATCAACCACGATTCGCCTGTGGCTTACTGCCTCCCCGGCGGCGCGCGCTCTGTGACCGTGCTGTCCGATGGTTTGATGGCAGCCCTCGAGCCGGCTGAACTCCGTGCGGTACTGATTCACGAAAACGCCCACCTGAGCCAAAGGCACCACCTGCTGCTGTGGGCTTTCGCTGCCTGGCGCCAGGCACTCCCCTGGTTGCCCACCACCCGCCTTGCCCAGGAGTCAGTCAACTCCCTGATCGAGATGCTGGCCGACGACGTCGCACTCAGGACTGAAAGCAAGGCCACGTTGATCAAGGCCATCGCCATTGTGGCCAGCGGTTCGGCGGGGTCCGCGGGTGACGCCGACCTTCGTTCCGGCGCACCCAGCCTCGCCCTGGCCGGGCTGGATTCCTCGGCCGGCGCTTCCGGCTCGGACTCGGCCCGCACCACAGCCTCACGCG
>NZ_JBNHFF010000444.1:0-1293 GCF_059089965.1 Arthrobacter sp. SPT-J7 | reverse complement strand
GGCGCTTCCGGGTGTGGACCGTGGACTCCGAGCACGACGTGGCGCTTTGCAAGGGACTCGGCGTCCACGAGATCACAACGAATGTACCGGCGCGCGTGCTGAGCCAGCTGCAGGTGGCTTCGCCGCAGGGAAGCTGAGCAGGAAAAAGTGGGCGAGTCCCTCGATAGCGTTCCTCCGCTGTTCCGGAGTCTCCAGCCCGCGTTCGGCGGCCGGGGGCCCGTGTTCAGTGGCCCGGGGCCAGCGGCTGGTGACACCCTGCCGCCCGGGTCCGGTTCCCGAAGCTGGTGGGGTGGCCCGCTGGACGTGGAAGGACTCGCGCTCGGAGCCGTTGGGGCCGCCGTTGCAGCCTTGAACTTCCTGACCGGTGTGCCGGCCCGCTTCGGAACCACGGCCGCCTTGACGGCCGGCGCCTTTGACTCCTCCCGGCACCTGCGGATCAACGGCGGGAAGATCCAGGGCTTCGCCCCGCTGTCCGGGTTCCAGCGAACCCAGGACGGCTGGATCCGGCTGCACTCCAACTATCCGCACCACGAACAGCGATTGTTGCAGGCCCTGGGGACCAATACGGCGGATGGCCTGCGCGCTGCCCTCCGCACCATGACATCCCTGGAAGCGGAAGCCAGCATCCAATCCCACGGCGGGGTTGCCGCAGCCGTGCGAAGCCGCAACGAATGGCTGGAGTCAGGAATGGGCCGGGCCGCAGCAGCGGGGCCATGGATCGATTGGACCCTTGCGGACGGCGAAACCACAGGCACGCAGCGTCCACTGGGGCTCCCCGCTGAAGACTCACTCCGCCCACTTAGGGGAGTGCGGGTGCTGGACCTGACCCGCGTCATCGCCGGACCCGTGTCCACCCGCCTGCTCGGGGCGCTGGGCGCCGACGTCCTGCGGATCGATCCCCCGCAACTCCCCGAGATCACCGACCAGTTCGTGGATACCGGATTCGACAAGCGGAGCGTCTTGGTCGACCTGACTGTAACCTCGGGCCGACACCAGCTGACACAGTTGCTGGAGACCGTTGATGTAGTGGTTACCGGCTATCGCCGCGGCTCCCTGAACCGCTTCGGGCTCGAGCCGGAGGTGCTGCTGGCATCACGGCCGGAGCTGGCGGTGGTCACCTTGGACGCCTGGGGCTGCAAGGGTCCCTGGTGTGGCCTGCGCGGTTTCGACAGCATTGTCCAGGCAGCCACCGGAATCGCCAACCTCTACGGGAAAGAGAACCACGACGGCGAATGGCGGCCGGGTGCGCTTCCCGTCCAGGCCCTGGACCACGCCACCGGGTACGGGGTGGCC
>NZ_JBNHFF010000443.1:0-1321 GCF_059089965.1 Arthrobacter sp. SPT-J7 | reverse complement strand
GAGAGGATGGCCGGGTTCACGTCGGTGACGGACGCCGGGAACATGGCCTCGTAGCCCAGGTTCATCAGCGCCTTGTTGGCGTTGTAGTGCAGGAACTTCTTGACGTCCTCGGCCAGGCCTACCCCGTCGTACAGGTCATGCGTGTACTGGACTTCGTTCTCGTACAGCTCGAACAGCAGCTCGAACGTGTAGTCCTTGATCTCCTGCTTGCGTTCCTCGGACAGGCCTTCCAGGCCCTTCTGGAACTTGTAGCCGATGTAGTAGCCGTGCACTGCCTCGTCGCGGATGATCAGGCGGATCAGGTCAGCCGTGTTCGTCAGCTTGGCGCGTGAGGACCAGTACATGGGCAGGTAGAAGCCCGAGTAGAACAGGAAGCTCTCCAGCAGGGTGGAGGCAACTTTGCGCTTCAGGGGGTCGTCGCCCTGGTAGTAGTCCATAACGATCTGCGCCTTCTTCTGAAGGTTCGCGTTCTCGGTGGACCAGCGGAACGCCTCGTCAATCTCCTTGGTGGAGGCCAGCGTGGAGAAGATGGAGGAGTAGCTCTTGGCGTGCACAGACTCCATGAAGGCGATGTTCGTGTACACCGCTTCTTCATGAGGGGTCAACGCGTCAGGAATGAGCGAAACCGCGCCGACGGTCGCCTGCACGGTGTCCAGCAGGGTCAGGCCGGTGAACACGCGCATGGTGAGCTGCTGCTCGGCCGGCGTCAGCGTGTTCCAGGACTGGACGTCATTGGACAGCGGCACCTTCTCCGGCAGCCAGAAGTTGTTGACCAGACGGTTCCAGACATCCACGTCCTTATCGTCCTGGATGCGGTTCCAGTTGATGGCCTCGACGTGGCTAAGCAGCTTGACCTTCTCGGTCATGTCATCCCCTATGCGTTGGGTGGTTTCTCTAAGTTAAAGCGTACGACGGCGGGCGGGCACCCGCCGTCGTACTGATGAGGATTTAGTTGAAGATTAGAGCATGCAGGAAACGCAGCCCTCAACCTCGGTCCCTTCCAGCGCGAGCTGGCGGAGACGGATGTAGTAGATGGTCTTGATGCCCTTCTTCCACGCGTAGATCTGGGCCTTGTTGATGTCGCGCGTGGTGGCGGTGTCCTTGAAGAACAACGTCAGGGACAGGCCCTGGTCCACGTGCTGGGTGGCAGCGGCGTAGGTGTCGATGACCTTCTCATAGCCGATCTCGTACGCATCCTGGTAGTACTCCAGGTTGTCGTTCGTAAGGTACGGCGCCGGGTAGTAGACGCGGCCCAGCTTGCCTTCCTTGCGGATCTCGATCTTGGACGCCACCGGGTGGATCGAGGAGGTGGAGTTGTTGA
>NZ_JBNHFF010000442.1:0-1337 GCF_059089965.1 Arthrobacter sp. SPT-J7 | reverse complement strand
TGGCCCACGTTGTCCGGGAACAGTGAAGCGTAGGTTGATCCCAGGAAGGTGCCGTAGGAGTACCCGAGGTAGTTGAGCTTTTTCTCGTTGACCACGGCGCGGAGGATGTCCATGTCCTTCGCTGAGCTCTCGGTGTCGATGTGGGCCAGTACCGGCCCGGTCTGCTCAGCACATTGCGCAGCGATCGCCCTGTTGTCCGTCCGGGCGGCTTCCAGGCCGGCGTCCGTTTCCAGGTCGTAGATCTTGGCCCGCGCGGCGTCGCGCTCGGCATCCGTCATGCAGTTGACGGCGGCGGAGCGCTTCACGCCCCGGGGATCGAAGCCCACCAGGTCGTAGGCGCTCCGCACGGCTTGTGAAAAGTGTGTTCCCGAGGCATCTTTGACGAAGTCGTACCCGGATGCCCCCGGTCCTCCCGGGTTGACCAGCAGGCTGCCCGTCTTGTTACCCGTGCTCGATGCCCTCAGGACTGCCAGTTCGATAGTGTCGCCGTCGGGTTCGTCGTAGTCCATCGGCACTTTCACCTTGCCGCACTGGAATTCCCCTTCGCACGGCTCCCACACCACTTCCTGCGAGTAAAACTCCTCCAGCCCGGCCGGAGCGGAGGCCACAATTGAGGGATCCGCCTTTGCAGTCGACGCCTCCTGGCTGCGGTCTTCGCCGCCAAGGAGGGTGCAGGAGGCCAGAACCATGGCAAGCACCATGGCCCCGGCGGCGCGCACTCCAATCACCCAGGATCGGGGGCGTGCTGGCAGGGGGCGGGCAGTCATCGGGTCTCCTTGGAGGGGGCTAGATCAGGCTGGCTGCCATGGACTCAATGGTCAACAGCGGGGCAACGTTGGTGGTGGTAATACGTTCGCGGGCTTTATTGATGGCGTCCATCCGGGCAAGGGTGGCTTCAGGAGTGGAGTGGGTGGCAAACTCCTCTAATTCACTCCTCAACTCAACGTTTACCAGTTCCACAGCATTCCCGAGCTGGATAATCAGCACATCGCGGTAGAAGGACAGCAGATCGGTGAGCGTCCGGTCGAGTGAATCGGTGATGGACCGCTTCGCCCGGCGCTTCTGGTCCTCCTCAAGCTGCTTCACCTGGCTGCGCATGGCCGGAGGGAGCGCACCGGATTCGGGCGCGCCGAGGGTCGCCAGCAGGGCGGCCTTCTCGGCAGCGTCGCGCTCCTCATTGGAACTGTTGGCCTCGGCGGTGGCGATTGTAACCAGCTTCTCCGCCATCATTACCGCGGCGGTAACACCGCGCTGTCCCAGGGGAAAGCGGACGGTTTCCAGCCTGCGCTCCCTGGCTGCGGGATCCCGTGCCAGCCGGCGGGCGATCCCGACGTGGC
>NZ_JBNHFF010000441.1:0-1344 GCF_059089965.1 Arthrobacter sp. SPT-J7 | reverse complement strand
CCCGCTCCAACCCTTTATACGCTACAAGCAAGCGTGGGTCATGACATCCTTTTCAACATTGCATTTGAAAAGTCAATTATTATGACAAGGATGTGGATTACAAGCCGGAGAGGATGTGCCACGGTGCCCAGAAGGAATTCGGAGGCAGCGGATATTCACCTGATGACCCGTCGTGGCCCTAGCCGGGGTCATGGCTGAGCGAGTTTTTCCACGCGGGCCGGCGCGTTTCTTCCAGCGGCTTGGGCCGCGGGCTCAGGTTGCCCTGTGCCAGCTGCCACTGACCTTGATCGTGGCCGCACTCGCGGTTGCAACCCCGTTCGCCTGGCCCACGCTGCTGCACAGTCCGCTGTTCCTGGCCGGGATCCTCCTTTCCGGCATCCTGTTCCTCGGCTGCCTGCTCGTCCCGTGGGAACGGTTGGCGCACCGTCCCTACCTGCTGGTCCCCATTCTCGACTTCGTCGCGATCGGGCTTCTCCGAAATGGCGCCGCACCCCTTCTGCCCGGGCTTGCCGTCCTGGCGGTGTTCCCGGTGATCTGGCTCTCCGCCTCGGGCATGCTCGCCCGGAGCAGCCTGGTCCTCAGTTTCTTCGGCCCCATGCTCATCATGGTTCCCTCGCTGGCCGGGCGGTTTCCCAACCTGACTCCCTCGGACATCACCACAACCCTGCTCTTTCCCCTCATGATGTTCTCGGTTTCCCTCGCCATCAGGTTCGCGAGCGTGCACGTCCGGCTACAGCAGCGCGAACTGGCCCAGAAAGACAAAGAGCTTCGGAAGCTGCTCCGCGAGAGCCGGGAGCGTGAAAAGCTGCTCCAGACGGTCCTCGACGCGACCGACGTCGGGATTGCCGCCGTCGACCGTTCCGGCCACTTCCTCGTAACCAATGACCGGCAGCGGAACTTCCGCCGCGCAACAGGTGCCGACGACGCCGTACCCGGCCAGGGCCACCAACTGATCTTCGGGCAGGACAGGCGGACCCTGCTGCCGCCCGAGAAGCGCCCGATCAGCCGTGCCATCGCAGGGGAATCCTTCGCCGACTACCTGGTGTGGGCCGGAGAGGGAACGGAGCAGCGGGCAGTCTCGACGGCGGCCCGGCCCCTCCTCGGCGAGGACGGACAGTTCGCGGGTGCTGTAGTGGTCTACAGCGATGTCACCGGCTGGGTGGAAGCGCTGGCGGCGAACCAGGAGCTGGTCTCCAACGTGACGCACGAATTCAAGACGCCGCTGAATTCCATCATCGGCAATGTGGACCTGGTGCTCGACGACGTCGCCGCCCTGCCCCCGCAGGTAGCCCAGCGCCTGCTGGTGGTCCAGCGGAACGCCGAGCGGCTGCTGGCGCTCGTGGC
>NZ_JBNHFF010000440.1:0-1345 GCF_059089965.1 Arthrobacter sp. SPT-J7 | reverse complement strand
AGGAGGTGGGCGGCGCTTTCGTAATGTCCGATATCCGACGCCGGAGCCCTGCCTTAGCGGTAAGCCTCAGCCATGTCCGGCGCCGGTACGTCCCGGTTAGTGCTGGCCGAGGTTCCCGCCAACGGGAGGGAGGCCACCGTCAGGCCGGCGGTCGTCTTCGCGGCGTTCCCCGGCACTCAGGTTCTCGCCCTCGACGGTCTCATCGGACTCACCGGTGGTGTCCACCAGGCCGTTCGTCTGGTCGAAGGCATGGCCGATCCTGTCATCGCCCAGGTCGGCGACCGAACCGGTGGAGCCCGCTGCCGCCGTCGTGCCAACCGTTGTCCCGGTGCCTGCGGTGCCTATGGTCTCTGTCGTTGTGTCCGTCGGGATGGGCGTAACGGTGACTGGCTCGCCGGGAACCACTGGAGTTACCGTTTCATCGGCAGCCGTAACGGTTTCCTTGTTGCCGCTGGCTGCCATGGCTGCTGCTGCGCCGGCTGCCGCGGCGACGCCCAGGCCTGCCGCTACCTTGCCGGAGATGCCGGCTTTACCGGAGTCGCCACGCGATCCTGCTGCGTCCTCGACGCCGGGCGTGCCTGCGGGTGCTCCGGAGCTGACGCTGCCGCGCCATGCTCCGCTGGCGTAGCCCTCGTCCTCGATGAATTCCTTGAACCGCTGCAGGTCTGCCTCGGCTTGACGGTCCACAACGTTGAGCTTGTCGCCCACCTTCTCGATGATGCCTTCGGGCTCGTATTCAAGCGTCAGCTGGAGGGAGGTCTGGCCGCCGCCAATGTCCTCGAACTCGATTGCGCCGGCGTTCGTGGCACCTTCCGTGGCGGCCCAGGCCACCCTGCGGTCGGGGATCTGCTCCAGAATCTTGGCTTCCCACTGCCGGCGGACGCCGCCGATCTCGGCCACCCACTCCAGTCGGTCGTCACTGAGCTGCGTAACGCTCTTAACGCCGCCCATGAAGTGCGGGAAATCCTCGAACTGGGTCCACTGGTTGTAAGCGGTGCTTACCGGTACGTTCACCAGAATGCGTTTTTCCACCTTCGTGCTCATAACGTCTCCTTCGCTGTTTACCGGAAGCTGATGAGCCGTAAAAATCATCAGCATGCTTACCAACATACCTTTTGGACGGGCCAGTTTCCAGAGCCAGGAAAAACGACGGCGGCAGCGGGCGCTAGCAGCACCTTCCGTAGAAGGGCTGTTCAGGGTTGTCCAAGAGGCCGCCGTAAGGTGGTATTCCCTCGCCGCTTTGGCGGTTTTTTCGTGCCGTGGAGCTGTAGTTCTCGCCTTCGGCGGTCTCGTCCGTTGTAGGGCCGCGGTTCGGTGGTAGGTTCTGCAGTTGCCGCAGTCCCTG
>NZ_JBNHFF010000439.1:0-1346 GCF_059089965.1 Arthrobacter sp. SPT-J7 | reverse complement strand
TTCCAGGGCCTGGGCCCCGGAACCGGGAGTTCAACAACGGGCTTGGCGCCCACCGGCTCTAGAGCGCGGTGGTGCTTCCGCCTGCTGCAGCGATCTTTTCAGCGGCGCTGGCCGAGAATGCGTGGGCGGTGACGTCAACCTTGACGGTAATGTCGCCGGTGCCCAGCACCTTGACGGGCTGGTTCTTGCGAACCGCGCCCTTTTCGACCAGGTTCTCCACGGTGACTGCGCCACCTTCCGGGAACAGCTCGTTGAGCTTGTCCAGGTTTACAACCTGGAACTCAACCCGGAAGGGGTTCTTGAAACCGCGCAGCTTCGGCAGGCGCATGTGCAGCGGCAGCTGGCCGCCGGCAAAGCCAGCCTTGACCTGGTAGCGGGCTGCAGTACCCTTCGTGCCACGACCGGCGGTCTTACCCTTGGAGCCTTCACCACGACCAACGCGGGTCTTGGCGGTCTTGGCACCCGGGGCGGGACGCAGGTGGTGAACCTTCAGGGCGTTCTGCTTCTCAGCAGCGGCGCTCTGTGCCTTGTCAGCAGTGTTCTCTGCCATTTACTTCGCCTCCTCTACCTGTACCAGGTGCGGAACCGTGTTGAGCATTCCCACGGTGACGGCGTCGGCGGTGCGGACAACGGTGTGTCCGATCCGCTTCAGGCCGAGGGACCGCAGGGTGTCGCGCTGGTTCTGCTTGCCGCCAATGGCGGACTTGATCTGAGTGATCTCCAACTGGACGTCGGAGGGAATCAGGTTCTTAGCCATAACTAGACACCCGCCTTCGAGTTCAGGAGAGCCTTCACCAGTGCCGGCGGAGCGATCTCGTCGAGGGGCAGGCCGCGGCGTGCTGCCACTGCTGCCGGCTCTTCGAGGCGCTTCAGGGCATCAACGGTCGCGTGAACGATGTTGATGGCGTTGGAGGAACCGAGCGACTTGGAGAGGATGTCGTGGATGCCCACGCACTCCAGTACTGCACGGACCGGGCCACCGGCGATAACACCGGTACCGGCGGAAGCCGGACGCAGCATAACGACGCCTGCAGCAGCCTCACCCTGGACGCGGTGCGGGATGGTGCTGCCAACGCGGGGAACGCGGAAGAAGGACTTCTTGGCCTCTTCTACGCCCTTTGCGATTGCGGCAGGAACTTCCTTAGCCTTGCCGTAGCCAACGCCGACCATGCCGTTGCCGTCACCGACGACGACCAGGGCGGTGAAGCTGAAGCGACGACCACCCTTGACCACCTTGGAGACGCGGTTGATGGTGACAACGCGCTCTACGAACTGGCTCTTCTCGGCTTCACGGCCGCCGTCGCGACCGCCACGGCCGCCACGGTCGCCGCGGCCCTGGCCACGGT
>NZ_JBNHFF010000438.1:0-1349 GCF_059089965.1 Arthrobacter sp. SPT-J7 | reverse complement strand
CGAAGGCTTCGGCAATTTCGGAATCGGCGCCCTCGGGCAGGGGCAGGAGCGGGGTGCGCACTGTGGCGTGGTCCAGAATGCCACGGTTCACGAGGCCCCACTTCAAGGCCACGGTGCCCTCCATGTGGGACCCGCGGTGGTAAACGTTCTTGGTCACCGGGAGCAGCCGCTCATGAATGGCGTGGGCACGCGGGTAGTCCTGCGCCTTGCCGGCCTCGATCAGTTCGACGAGGAGTTCGGGGGCGATGTTGCCGTAGCCGACGAGCAGGCCGTCGACATCGAACATCGTCGGCAGCAGGTACTCGTCATGGCAGGACAGCACCTGCAGCTCGGGGTGCGCAGCGCGCAGCGCGGGGATCTCGGTGTACCACCGGCGCATGTTCCGCACACCGTTCTTAGTGGCAAAGACGCCCTCCTGGCCGGCGATCTCCAGCTGGGTGTCCAGGTTGTAGTTCGCCTTGGTGTTGTCGGGGTACTGGAACATGATCAGCGGCAGACCGGACTCTTCATAGATTTCCTGGTAGCGCGCCTGCGGCGCACCGTCCTGGTATCCGAAGCGCAGCCACCCGTGCGAGGGGTAGACGAGACCGGCTGCCGCGCCGGCCTCGACAGCCTTCTTTGCCTCGAGGGCCGCGGTCTTGTTGCCCTCCTTCGTGATGCCCGCCACGACCGGCACGCGGCCGTCGGTCGACGCGACGAACGCGCGGATAACGTCCAGCTGCTCTTCTTCGGTGAGGAACGTACCTTCGCCGGCGTGGCCCAGGACGACCAGGCTCTTCACGCCCTCAATCGATCCGAGCCACGAACCCAGTCGCTGGATCGCAGCGTAGTCGACAGCGCCATCTTCGGTGAACGGGGTGACAGGTGCGGGGCTGAGTCCGCGGAGATCGAGTGTCATTACAGCTACCTCTTGTCTTCATTGATGGTCGGCAATCCCGCTACTATGAAAACGTTTGCGGGAACGCTTTCAAGTCTGCACGTGTCGCAGCTCACTGTCAAGAGAACGTTTGCAAGTCAGGAGGATTAGAGTGCTTGTTAAACCCATGCTGAGGAGGAGTACCGCAATGGAACCGGCTGCCGCAGTCAATGTCGTCACGCTGAAGGATGTTGCAGCGGCCAGTGGCGTGAGTATTTCCACGGCCAGCCGAGCCCTGGATGAACGGACCACGTCCCGCTCAGCTGCTGCAGCCAACGTGCGAAAGATTGCTGAAGAGCTTGGGTACCGTCGGAATTCTTTCGCCTCCAGCCTCCGTCGGGGCGAAACGCGGACGTTGGGCGTCCTTGTCCCCCGCTTGAGCGACACGGTCATGGCCATGATGTTCGAAGAACTTGAAAAGGCCGCATCTTCC
>NZ_JBNHFF010000437.1:0-1392 GCF_059089965.1 Arthrobacter sp. SPT-J7 | reverse complement strand
GTCCTTGTCCGCGGTTGCCTTCGCAACGCCCTTAACCTTAATCGGGCCGAGGGTGACGTTTTCGAGGATCGTTTTGTGTGCGAAGAGATTGAACGACTGGAAAACCATGCCGACGTCAGCCCGGAGCTGCGCCAGTTCCTTGCCTTCCTCGGGAAGGACCTTTCCATCGATGCTGATGGTGCCGCCTTCAATGGTTTCGAGGCGGTTGATGGCGCGACACAGCGTGGACTTGCCGGACCCCGACGGCCCGATGACCACGACAACCTCGCCTTTGCGGACCTGCAGGTTGATGTCCTTCAAAACGTGCAGCTGGCCGTAATGCTTATTTACGGCGTTCAGGGAGACGAGGGCATCGCCGGGCACATGAGTAGTCATAAGGAAGAATCTAGCGAACAACGGGGGCCTATGACGCGAATCACCGCAAGTTGCTGCGGATCGTGATTCAAGAGATACCTCCCACCGGCAGGTTAGCCTTGGTCAATGAGCATCAGTGCAGATCCGGCCAAAAACTCCCAGCCACGCCGCAAAGGACCCCTTGAACTTCGCCGTAAGCAGGCGGCGGTGGAGATGTCCGACCAGCATTTGCTTGATACCAAAGGCCTTGGTCAATTCGTGCACACCGATCCGTGGCGCGTGATGAGGATCCAGAGCGAGTTCGTCGAGGGATTCGGGGCACTGGCTGACCTCGGCCCGGCTGTCAGTGTCTTCGGTTCAGCCCGGACCAAACCGGGCAGCCCCTACTACGAGATGGGCGTCGAGGTGGGGCGGAAGCTGGCGGAGGCCGGCGTCGCCGTGATTACCGGAGGCGGACCGGGATCCATGGAAGCTGCAAACCGCGGCGCCGTCGAAGGTAACGGCGTGTCTGTGGGTCTCGGCATCGAGCTCCCGTTCGAGCAGGGCCTGAACCAATGGGTGGATCTGGGGATCAACTTCCGGTACTTCTTCGCCCGCAAAACGATGTTTGTGAAGTACGCGCAGGGATTCATCGTCCTGCCTGGCGGCCTTGGCACCCTCGACGAGCTGTTTGAAGCCATGGTCCTGGTGCAGACCCGGAAGGTGACGTCCTTCCCGATCGTGCTGCTCGGCGTCGACTTCTGGGGCCCGATGATCGATTGGATCAGGGGCACCCTGGTGGCTGAGGGCATGGTCTCCGAAAAGGACCTGGACCTTATCCAGGTGGTGGATGACCCGGCGGACGCGGTGGACCGGGTACTCCACGTAGCCATCTCCCCCTCGCTGAACGGCGAACAGCGCCCGGAATAGCGATGGCGGCAAGGTCTGGCACGATGGGGTAGTGACTTTTTTCCTGGTCTTCCTTGCCGTGGTGCTGATCGGCGCTGTCCTGTGGGCCGGCGCGGGCGGCCGTCCCGGCAAGCCGGGCGGGATCGCGCT
>NZ_JBNHFF010000436.1:0-1392 GCF_059089965.1 Arthrobacter sp. SPT-J7 | reverse complement strand
TGTTCAGACTCGCTTTCGCTACGGCTTCCCCACACGGGTTAACCTCGCGACGTAACACTAACTCGCAGGCTCATTCTTCAAAAGGCACGCCGTCACAGCTACTAAGGCTGCTCCGACGGATTGTAAGCACACGGTTTCAGGTACTGTTTCACTCCCCTCCCGGGGTACTTTTCACCTTTCCCTCACGGTACTTGTCCGCTATCGGTCATCAGGTAGTATTCAGGCTTACCAGGTGGTCCTGGCAGATTCGCACGGGATTTCTCGGGCCCCGTGCTACTTGGGATACTCTCCAAGCGGCGTCACGCATTACGGTTACAGGGCTTACACCTTCTCCGGCCGGCCTTTCAAGACCGTTCACCTATACGCACGCACTCACTTTCGCTGTCCGGCAGAACAGCAGCGGAAAGTCCCGCAACCCCGGCCATGCAACGCCCGCCGGCTATCACACATGGACCGGTTTGGCCTCTTCCGCGTTCGCTCGCCACTACTGACGGAATCACTGTTGTTTTCTCTTCCTGCGGGTACTGAGATGTTTCACTTCCCCGCGTTCCCTCCACGCACCCTATGTGTTCAGGTACGGGTCACCCGGTCACTCGCGCGCCGGGCGGGGTTTCCCCATTCGGACATCCTGGGATCACCGTTCGGTTATCAACTCCCCCAGGCTTATCGCAGATTCCCACGTCCTTCTTCGGCTCCTGATGCCAAGGCATCCACCGTGTGCTCTTAAAAACTTGACCACAAAGATCAAATAAAGCTTCTCGAGAGAACCAGGCACCGACCATGCCAAAGGCACGGCCACACCAGGTTCATCAAAAAATTGCTTTAAGATGCTCGCGTCCACTATGTAGTTCTCAAACAACAACCCCGTCACCCCCGCCGGCCACGCACACACAGTGCGCAAGCCTTTGAAAGAGTGCGGGAACAAGAGGAAACCAACCGGTCCCTTCTCGCATCGCTGCAAGATAAGGTCCTGTTGCCTCAGGACCCAACAGTGTGCCAAAAGACGCCCCCCGCGCACCGACCCCACACGTTCCAGGCACCCCAAGAGGGGTACCGTACTGGCATGCGGACAACCGCGAAACAGGCGCCGAATCCGTTGATATTCCACCCATGAGCACCCGCCGGACAACAAACGTGTCCGCAACGGGCTTGCCCTGCGAACCACCCAACCACGCACTGTGGCGTGAAGGGAAACGGTTCGAGGAAGCTCCTTAGAAAGGAGGTGATCCAGCCGCACCTTCCGGTACGGCTACCTTGTTACGACTTAGTCCCAATCGCCGGTCCCACCTTCGACGGCTCCCTCCCACAAGGGGTTAGGCCACCGGCTTCGGGTGTTACCAACTTTCGTGACTTGACGGGCGGTGTGTACAAGGCCCGGGAACGTATTCACCG
>NZ_JBNHFF010000435.1:0-1407 GCF_059089965.1 Arthrobacter sp. SPT-J7 | reverse complement strand
GGAAATGGCTGAAACCAGGTCCCCCTTGCGCATCCGGGAACCACCGGAAATGCCGAGCTGGCTGGCAAGAGCCTGCAGCTGGGCGAGCTTGAGGCCGGCGAGGCCACTGCTCTTGGCGGGTGCGGCCGGTGATTCGGCAGCAGAAGATGATAGTTCCACAGCTGGCGACAGCTCAGTGGTTTCGGTCACGAAGGATCCTTCCCCCTCGACGGCGTCCAGACTGGGAGCTGGACGCGATGATTTGATCTGGGCTGCAGTTCAGATCTGCAGCCGGCTTGTTCGGCCTTGCCGGTTGGATATCGGCCAGCAGGGCCGGATACTAATTCACCTTGCGCTCCGCAATGGTGGAACGCCGGACTGACGCTTCAGGGGCAGTTTGAGTGCTGCAGATTCCTGCGACAGACCAAGCAGGTGGCACCGGAATACATTGCGCAGTAAGAGACCAAGCGGCAACTAAGTGCAATAGCAGATCAGATAGGCGGAATTACCGCCGGTGCAACTCCACCTTAGCACCTTCAACGTCCACTGCGAGCTTCAGAACACGCCACCCGATGTCCGGCGTGTTTGCTGCAGTGAACTCCTCGATAAAACCGACGACGGCGGCCGCCTCAGACTGTCCGTCCGCCAGGACCAGCACAGTAGGCCCGGCACCCGATACCACTGCAGCATGCCCGGCCGTACGAAGCGCTGAAATCAGCGCTGCACTTGGACGCATGGCCTCTGCACGATAACTCTGGTGGAGGTAGTCCTCGGTGCCGGCCAGCAGGAATTCGGGCTTGCTGGTCAGTGCATGGATCAGGAGGGCCGCGCGTCCAGCATTCATGGCAGCAGCATGGTGCCCTACCGAGGCCGGCAGCAACGCACGCGCCGCCTCGGTCGACAGCTCGAAGTCGGGAACGGCCACGACCGGAACCACTGCTTCGGACACGGTCGCGCTGGTGCTGCTGTACCGGTCACTGTCCTGCCACGAGAGCGCCAGACCGCCGAAAATGGCCGGTGCCACGTTGTCCGGGTGCCCTTCCAGCTCGCTGGTGAGCTGAAGGATCCAGTCCTTCCCACGGCGGTTTGCCTCGGGCACCAGGGCGTTTGCTGCGGATACAGCAGCCACCACGGCCGATGCGGACGAGCCCAGGCCCCGTCCGTGCGGATTGACATTGTCAGCCGTGACTTTCAGGCCGCCGTGCCGGAAGCCCAGCCGTTCGAAAGCCGCTTCCATGGCACGGATGACCAGGTGGCTGGCGTCCCGCGGAAGGGTATCTGCGCCTTCGCCACGGAGCTCGAACAGCAGTTCCTCGGATTCCAGGCTTTCCACTGTCAGCGTGTCATGCAGCGCCAGGGCCAGGCCCAGGCTGTCGTAACCGGGACCAAGGTTGGCTGTGGTGCCCGGAACCCGGACGGTGACCCGTT
>NZ_JBNHFF010000434.1:0-1430 GCF_059089965.1 Arthrobacter sp. SPT-J7 | reverse complement strand
AAGCTCAGCAAACTCACCGGTATCCTTCCCGGCGGCGCGGACCGCAGCGAAACCTCCCGCCTGGCCCTGGCCGCCATCGAGGACAAGGACGCCAACGTCATTTTCCACGATGCCGTCCGTCCCCTGCTGGACGGCGACATCATCATTGCCTGCATCCGCGCACTCGACGTCTACGACGCCGTCGACACCGCCATCCCTTCAGCGGACACCATCATCGAAGTGGATGATGAGAACTTCATCCGCGCAGTACCTCCGCGCGCCAAGCTGCGGAGAGGGCAGACCCCGCAGGCGTTCCGCATGTCCGTGATCGCCCAAGCCTACGAACGGGCCACCCAGGACCCGGACTTCTCGGCAACGGATGACTGCTCCGTGGTCCTCAAGTACTGCCCCGACGTCCCCATCTTCGTAGTGGACGGGGACGAGGCGAACATCAAGATCACCCAGCCCATCGACATCCACCTCGCGGACAAGCTGTTCCAGCTCAAGCACAAAACCATGCTGCCGGGTGGGAACACTGACGGCCTCCGCGGCTCCACAGTGCTGGTGTTTGGTGCCAGTTCCGGAATCGGGCTGGAGCTGGTCCAGCAGCTCGAGGCTGAAGGTGCCCTGGTGGTGGGGCAAAGCCGCACCGGCAACGGCACGTACGTGGAGGACCGCCAGTGCGTGGCCCAGGCGCTCGCCTCCGCCGCCGCAACGCACGGCCACCTGGACCACGTCATCCTCACCGCCGGCGTCCTCAGCGTGGGGCCGCTTGCCCAGCTTACGGATGAGCAGCTGCACCACGATGTTGACGTGAACCTCACGGCGGCCTTCATCGTGGCCCAGGAGTCGCAAAAGTACCTGGCCGGGAGCAAGGGATCGCTGACGCTTTTTGCCTCCAGTTCCTACACCCGCGGCCGGGCGAACTACACGGTCTACTCAGCCACCAAGGCTGCGATCGTTAACCTCACCCAGGCCCTCGCGGATGAGTGGAGCTCGGCCGGCATCCGGGTGAACTGCATCAGCCCGAGCCGCACGGCCACCCCCATGCGGACCAGGGCGTTTGGTGCGGAGGAGGAAGGGTCGCTACTGCCCGCGGCCGCCGTTGCCGGGGCCACCATCCAGGTACTGGCGTCGGCCATGACCGGGCAGGTGGTGGACGTCCGGCTCCCCTACGCGGACCCCACCAAGGACCCGGAACTGGTGGCGCAACCGTGAGCCAGGACCTTGAAACGCATCAGGTTAAGACGGAGGGCAGCTACAGCCACAGCCTAAAGGCGGACAGGGTATCGCTCACCCTTGCGGGCCCGCCCATTCCAGCCGGCGCCACGCTGTCCATCCTGCTGGGGGACAGGCCCATCTGGAGTGTCCACTCCGGCGAGGGCGCGAGGCGCGGCGCCGGCTGCTGCGTCATCGACTGGCCGCCGGCCCTCGCCGGCCGCCTGTCCGGG
>NZ_JBNHFF010000433.1:0-1437 GCF_059089965.1 Arthrobacter sp. SPT-J7 | reverse complement strand
GGGAAGGGTCTGCGCCTTGCGGAGGTCGAGGATCTCAGCGAACTTGGCGAACGGCTGTCCCTCGGCCTGAATGCCCAGGTTGTTCTTCAGGTTGTTGGCAACGGCGTCGATCCATTCCTTGTTGCCGCCATCGGTGTTATAGGCGAGCTGGAGGGTCTTGTCCGCGGGCCAGGGGCTGATGGCGTTGGCCTTGTCCCAGGCTTCCTTTGCCTTGGCGGCGTCAAACTTCAGCACGTCGGAACCCTCAACGTTCTCGTTGTAGCCATCCACTGCCGGTGAGGTGAAGTCCTTGGCAGGGATGCGGGTGCCGCTGAAGATCACCTTGGTGATTTCGTCGCGGTTGATCGCCATGGAGACGGCCTGACGGCGCAGCTTGCCGGCTTCGCCCTGGAACTCGGGCAGGTAACCCGGGATGTTCAGGGTGGAGTTGCCGGCGTATGGCTTGTTCAGGTGGTTCTCGGGGAAGTCCGTGGTGTAGGTCTTCAAGGCGTTCGTCGGAAGGACGTCCGTAACGTCCAGGTTGTTGGCCTGGATGTCAGTGTAGGCGGGAGCCGGATCGGTGTAGAACTTGAAAGTCACACCGCCGTTCTTCGCTACACGGGGGCCGGCGTAGTCCTCGTTCTTGACGAGTTCGATCTGGCTGTCGTGCTGCCAGGCGCCTTCCTTGGCCATCTTGTACGGGCCGTTGCCTACGGGGTTCTCGCCGTAGGCCTTCGGGTCAGCGATCGCTTGGGACGGAAGGGGCATAAAGGCGGTGTAGCCAAGGCGCAGCGGCCAGTCAGCCTCAGGCTGGGTCAGCTTGACCTCAATGGTCGTGTCGTCCTTGAGGACCAGGCCCGAGAGGGTCTGGGCGGTGGGAGCGGGGACCTCGGTCTCGCCTTCCTTCTGGGTGGCGCTGACGGCGTCGTAGCCTTCAATCGACTCAAAGAAGCTGCTGTTGGCCTGGGCATTGGTGCTCAGGGCAGCAAAGTTCCAGGCGTCCACGAAGCTCTTGGCAGTGACTTCCTCGCCGTTGGTGAACTTGGTGCCGCTCTTTACCTTGATGGTGTAGTTCTGGCCGTCCGGGGATTCGATGGACTCGGCCAGGGCGTTGACCGACTGGCCGCTGGGGTCGTAGCTGGTCAGGCCTTCGAAGAGAAGTTCGACGACGCGGCCGCCATAAACTTCGTTGGTGTTCGCCGGCAGCAGCGGGTTCTGGGGTTCGTTGCTGTAAGCGGTGATGACCTTATTGGGATCGCCGGCCGACTGGCCGGCACCGTCATTGCTGCCGCCTCCAGCGCCGCAGCCGGTCAGGGCGAGTGCGGCGATTGCCACGATGCCCAGTGCTTTGGAAGTGCGCGCAAAACGCATTCCGCCTCCTATGAGTTGTGGGAGAAAACGAGGGGAATTGTGCTTCCCCGCAGGCGAGACGCAGTTAGCAACTGTGACGCAGCCTAC
>NZ_JBNHFF010000432.1:0-1440 GCF_059089965.1 Arthrobacter sp. SPT-J7 | reverse complement strand
GAAAGCGGCCCGGTCCTGGCCGAGGGCCGCGCGATCGGCCAGCGGATCGGCGCCGGCAGCGTCCGCATCCTGACCGCCATCGACCAGATGGCCGCCTTCCAGACCGGCGACGTCCTCGTGGCGGACATGACGGACCCGGACTGGGAACCGATCATGAAGCGCGCCTCCGCGATCGTGACCAACCGCGGCGGACGGACCTGCCACGCGGCCATCATCGCCCGGGAACTGGGAATCCCCGCCGTCGTCGGAACGGGACACGGCACGGACGTCCTGTCCGACGGACAGGACGTCACCGTCTCCTGCGCCGACGGCGAGACCGGCGTCATCTACGAAGGCCTGCTGGACTTCACGGTGGAGGACACCGGGATCACCAAGATGCCCGATGCTCCCGTGAAGGTGATGATGAACGTGGGCACCCCGGAGCAGGCGTTCACCTTCGCCCAGCTGCCCAACCACGGCGTGGGCCTGGCCCGGCTGGAGTTCATCATCAACCGCCAGATCGGCATCCACCCCAAGGCGCTGCTGAACCTGGACAGCCAGCCGGAGGACGTGGCCGCGCAGATCCGTGAGCGGATAGCCGCGTACAGCAGCCCGCGGGAGTACTACATCAAGCGTTTGGCTGAAGGGGTGGCCACCATCGCTGCCGCGTTCGCGCCGGAACCGGTGATCGTGCGCATGTCCGACTTCAAGTCCAACGAATACGCCAACCTCCTGGGCGGGCCGGCCTACGAGCCGCACGAGGAAAACCCGATGCTCGGCTTCCGCGGCGCCTCCCGCTACCTGGAGCCGTCCTTCCGCGACTGCTTCGACCTTGAGTGCGAGGCCCTGTCCTTCGTCCGCAACGAGATGGGCCTGACCAACGTCAAGCTCATGATCCCGTTCGTGCGGACCCTGGACGAAGCCCGCGGCGTCATCGAGCTGCTCGCCGAGAACGGGCTGCGCCGCGGCGAGAACGGCCTGGAGGTGATCATGATGTGCGAGCTTCCGTCCAACGCGCTGCTCGCCGACGAATTCCTGGACTACTTTGACGGCTTCTCCATCGGCTCCAACGACATGACCCAGCTGGCCCTGGGCCTGGACCGCGACTCGGCAATCGTGTCCGCCGGTTTCGACGAGCGCGATCCTGCCGTCAAAAAGCTCCTCAGCATGGCCATCAGGGCTTGCCGGGAACGCGGCAAGTACGTGGGCATCTGCGGCCAGGGACCCAGCGACCACCCGGACCTGGCCGAGTGGCTGGTGGAGCAGGGCATCGAGTCCGTCTCCCTGAACCCGGACACCGTGGTGGACACCTGGCTCCGGCTCGCGGACGTCGCGGCGGGCACTTCCGCTGAGGACGCCGCTCTGGTGGCAGTCCGCTGATCCCGCCAAGCTGAAGCCGCGTGCCGCCGTCGGGAGTTCCCGCCGGCGGCACGGTGGTCAAAGTGGGCCCGATCCGGCGGA
>NZ_JBNHFF010000431.1:0-1448 GCF_059089965.1 Arthrobacter sp. SPT-J7 | reverse complement strand
CGGTGAATACGTTCCCGGGCCTTGTACACACCGCCCGTCAAGTCACGAAAGTTGGTAACACCCGAAGCCGGTGGCCTAACCCCTTGTGGGAGGGAGCTGTCGAAGGTGGGACTGGCGATTGGGACTAAGTCGTAACAAGGTAGCCGTACCGGAAGGTGCGGCTGGATCACCTCCTTTCTAAGGAGCGCCTACAGACTGTTTGCTGCGTGTATGCGTGGTGGGGGGTTTGTCAGGAGTTATGCCCGTTGCGCAGGCGATTGTTCTGCGGCGGGTGCTCATGGGTGGAATATCAACGGATAGCGGTCGCCTGGATTTTTTTCCTGGCCTGGTACGGATGCTTTTGGGTGTCCTGGAACGGTCGGGGGGTTGAAGGGTGGTTTTGTGTTTGGCACACTGTTGGGTCCTGAGGCAACAGGGCTGTGGATTGTCCCCGTTTTGGTGGGGGTGGTTTGCGGGTTTGTTTGTTTCTGGTTTCCTGGCTGCATCGATCACATGGTTGTCCCGTTTTGTGCGGGTGTGTGGGGTGTGTGGTTTGGGGTTGTTGTTTGAGAACTACATAGTGGACGCGAGCATCTTTTATAAGAAGCAATTTCCAAGAATATGAACCTGGATCTGGCTGCGCGTGGTGATGACTGGCTCTTCGGGGTTGGTGGTTGTTGGGTGTGGTTGGTTTTCATGGTTCTCTCGAAAATTTCTGATTGATCTTTTGTGGTCAAGTTTTTAAGAGCACACGGTGGATGCCTTGGCATTAGGAGCCGAAGAAGGACGTAGGAATCTGCGATAAGCCTGGGGGAGTCGATAACCGGACTGTGATCCCAGGGTGTCCGAATGGGGAAACCCCGCCAGACGCGCGAGTGATCTGGTGACCCGCATCTGAACACATAGGGTGCGTGGAGGGAACGCGGGGAAGTGAAACATCTCAGTACCCGCAGGAAGAGAAAACAATAGTGATTCCGTTAGTAGTGGCGAGCGAACGCGGATCAGGCTAAACCGTTCCATGTGTGATAGCCGGCGGGCGTTGCATGGTCGGGGTTGTGGGACTTTCCATACCAACTCTGCCGGGTTGGTGGGGTGTGATGTGCAGGCATAGGTGAACGGTCTTGAAAGGCCGGCCAGAGAGGGTGTGAGCCCCGTAACCGAAATGTTGTGTACCGCCCGGATGAGTATCCCAAGTAGCACGGGGCCCGAGAAATCCCGTGTGAATCTGTCAGGACCACCTGATAAGCCTAAATACTCCCTAATGACCGATAGCGGACCAGTACCGTGAGGGAAAGGTGAAAAGTACCCCGGGAGGGGAGTGAAACAGTACCTGAAACCGTGTGCTTACAATCCGTCGGAGCAGCCTTGTAGTTGTGACGGCGTGCCTTTTGAAGAATGAGCCTGCGAGTTAGTGTTACGTCGCGAGGTTAACCCGTGTGGGGAAGCCGTAGCGAAAGCGAGTCTGAACA
>NZ_JBNHFF010000430.1:0-1453 GCF_059089965.1 Arthrobacter sp. SPT-J7 | reverse complement strand
GCTGTCGTACGCAGTACGTCAGCTGCAACGCGAAGGGGCGGGGGCGGAACATCCGCGCGGCACCCACCGCACGAACGCACCGGCGCCCGCCCCGAACTCAGCTATTTGTCGTTATCCGACTTCGCACCAAGCGTCGTCTTCTGAACCTGCATAAGGAACTCGACGTTGCTCTGGGTTTCCCGGATCTTGTTGGTCAGCAGTTCAAGGCTCTGCTGGGTCTCGAGTCCGGAGAGGACGCGGCGCAGCTTCCACATGATCTTGACTTCCTCCGGCGAGAGCAGGTTCTCCTCGCGGCGGGTGCCGGACGCGTTGACGTCCACGGCCGGGAAGATGCGCTTGTCTGCCAGCTGGCGGGACAGGCGGAGCTCCATGTTGCCGGTGCCCTTGAACTCTTCGAAGATGACTTCGTCCATCTTGGAACCGGTCTCCACGAGGGCGGTGGCCAGGATGGTGAGCGAGCCGCCGTTTTCGATGTTGCGGGCAGCACCGAAAAAGCGCTTGGGCGGGTACAGTGCTGCGGAATCCACACCACCGGACAGGATTCGGCCCGAGGCCGGAGCTGCCAGGTTGTAAGCACGGCCCAGGCGGGTCATGGAGTCCAGCAGGACCACCACGTCCATGCCCATTTCCACGAGGCGCTTGGCGCGTTCGATAGAGAGCTCGGCCACTGTGGTGTGGTCGTCTGCGGGACGGTCGAAGGTGGAGGCGATGACCTCACCCTTGACAGTGCGCTGCATGTCCGTGACTTCTTCGGGGCGTTCGTCAACCAGCACCATCATGAGGTGGACCTCAGGGTTGTTGGTGGTGATCGCATTGGCGATGGACTGCAGGATGAGCGTCTTGCCGGCCTTCGGCGGGGAGACGATCAGGCCGCGCTGGCCCTTGCCGATCGGCGCAACCAGGTCGATGACGCGGGGGCCGATCTTCTTGGGGTCGGTCTCGAGGCGCAGGCGCTCGGACGGGTACAGCGGCACCAGCTTGGCAAACTCAACACGATCCTTGAGTTCCTCGGAGGTCTTGCCGTTGACGGAGGTCACGCGGACCAGGGCGTTGAACTTCTGGCGGGCCGACTGCTGGCTGCGGTCTTCGCCGTCACGCGGAGCGCGGATGGCGCCGACCACTGCGTCGCCCTTGCGCAGGTTGTACTTCTTGACCTGGGCGAGGGACACATAAACGTCGTTCGGGCCGGGGAGGTAGCCGGAGGTTCGGATGAACGCATAGTTCTCCAGGACGTCCAGGATGCCGGCAACCGGCAGCAGGACGTCGTCCTCGGTGACCTCGACGTCGTCGACGTCCGGACCCTGGGCACGTCCCCGGCGGCGGTCGTTGCGGTCGCGGAAGCGGTCGTTGCGTGAGCCGTTGTCACGGTCCTGGCCGCCTGAACGGTCATTCCGGTCGTTGCGGTCTCGGCGGTTGCGCCGGTTGCGGCGGCTGCCGCCGTCGGCGTCGTCGC
>NZ_JBNHFF010000429.1:0-1459 GCF_059089965.1 Arthrobacter sp. SPT-J7 | reverse complement strand
GGGCTCGGCGCCGGCGACAGAATCGGCGTGCGGATCCCGTCGGGCACCAACAAGCTGTACATCTCCATCCTTGCCATCCTGCTCATTGGCGCCGCCTACGTCCCTGTGGATGCAGACGATCCCGAGGAACGCGCAAGGCTGGTCTTCGCCGAAGCCAAGGTTGCCGCCGTCGTCACGGAAAGCGGGGTGGCACTCACCGGCAGCAGGCCCTCGCCCTTCCCCGCTGCCCGTACCGCAAACGCCGACGACGACGCCTGGGTGATCTTTACCTCAGGCTCCACGGGAACCCCTAAGGGTGTTGCCGTACGGCACCGTTCCGCGGCGGCCTTCGTGGACGCCGAAGCACGGATTTTCCTTGCGGCGGAGCCCATCGGAACGTCGGACCGGGTCCTGGCAGGGCTGTCCGTTGCCTTTGATGCGTCCTGTGAAGAGATGTGGCTGGCATGGCGGCACGGGGCATGCCTGGTCCCCGCACCGCGCGCCCTGGTCCGCACCGGCATGGACCTGGGCCCTTGGCTCATCAGCCACGGCATCACTGTTGTGTCCACCGTTCCCACCCTGGCTGCCCTGTGGCCTGCCGAAGCACTCGAAAACGTCCGGTTGCTGATTTTCGGCGGTGAAGCCTGCCCACCGGAACTTGCTGAGCGGCTGGCCGTTGACGGCCGGGAAGTGTGGAACACCTACGGCCCTACCGAGGCCACCGTGGTTGCCTGTGCTGCTCCCCTGGGCGGTGCGGGTCCTGTCCGGATCGGCCTGCCCCTGGACGGCTGGGATCTGGCGGTGGTGGACGCCGACGGAATTCCCGTCCCCGAAGGAGCCATTGGCGAACTCATCATCGGCGGCGTCGGGCTGGCCCGCTACCTGGACGCCGCCAAGGATGCCGAAAAGTATGCCCCGTTTCCGACTCTTGGCTGGGACCGCGCTTACCGCTCCGGCGACCATGTCCGCTATGAAGCCGAGGGACTCGTCTTTATGGGCCGCGCCGATGAACAGGTCAAGCTGGGTGGACGCCGTATCGAATTGGGCGAAGTGGATGCAGCGCTCCAGGCGCTGCCCGGCATCGCCGGCGCTGCGGCTGCTGTCCGGACGACGGCGGCCGGTAACCAGATCCTGGTGGGGTACCTGGCGCCCGCCGGGGCTGCGGAACCTGACCTGGCGGTTGCCCGCCAGCTCCTGGCTGCCAGCCTTCCCGCAGCCCTCGTTCCGCTGCTGACCGTGGTCGACTCCTTGCCCACCAAGACCAGCGGCAAGGTTGACAGGCACGCCCTGCCGTGGCCGCTTGCCGGTTCCGGCGCCGAGGATGCAGCCCATGCCCCGCTGAACCTTCCAGACGACGCCCGGTGGATTGTTGACCAATGGGCCGCTGTGCTCGGCGTCAACGCAACCAGCCTCAATGCAGACTTTTTCGCCGCCGGCGGTGGATCACTGGCGGCGGCCCAACTCGTTTCTGCGCTCCGGG
>NZ_JBNHFF010000428.1:0-1464 GCF_059089965.1 Arthrobacter sp. SPT-J7 | reverse complement strand
GACCGCAGAAGCGGTGAGAGTGACGCCGGGCAAGTACCGGGCAGCCAACGGAAGGCGCCCTGCTTCGCCGTAAATGACGATCCGTGTGCCCTGGCCCCTGGGGTAGCCCGACAACTGCATTAGGAGGGAACGAATGATGCCGTCAGCCATGTGGTCTGACCCGCGGAATGTTGTGTACATCGCCGGGTCCAAGGTCACGGGAACCGCGTCCAGGCAGGGAAGGCTCACCGATGAGGCGGCGGGCTCGACTTTTACATTGGCTAGCTGCGGAGCTTCCCCTAGCCGCAGCCAAACCCCGTCCTCGGCGGGGGAAACAGCGGTGGTGTACTGGTTTTGATTGACGGCCAACGCAAGGAGTGCCAGGGACGGGCCGGACCGTCGTCGTCGTTCCCGGTCTTCTGCCACGGCGGCTGCGACGGCTTTTATAAGGTCGTTGCGCTGCCGCCGTCCTGAGGCGAGGGGGACTAGGACGGATACTGCTGAGGCGGCGGCAAAGGCCAGGAACATCCACATCCCGGTGATCACGGCGAGTCCTATCCCGATCAGTAAGGGAAGAACTGCCGTCAACAGGAGCAGCCCCCTGTTGCCTGTGTCCGTTCGGCCTGAGACGGTGAGGGGCTGCTGGGTGGAAGTCCCGGCGTCGGGCAGCGTTTTCCCAGCCAGGTCCGGAAAAACCAGCGACATCGTTGTGTTGCCGCACCGGATGCTCGACTCTGTGGAGACGCCGGCGTTGCGGACCCGTTCACCGTTGACGTAGATGCCGTTCGCGCTGTCCAGGTCAATGATCACGATGTCAGTCTCGGTGACGACGAGTCGGGCGTGTTCGCGGGAAAGTTCGGGGTCGGGGATCACGATGCGGGTCCCGCTCCGGCCGATGGTGTAGGAGCCTCGCCGCAAGGGCACGACAGTGCCCGCCCCGACGCCGGTGTGGACGGCCAGAGCGAGTTGGGCGTCTTCGCCAGGCATCCGTCGTCGAGCCTTCAGGGTGTTCCGCTGGCTAGCCCCATCCACAAGGATGGCACCGTTCACCAGTGGGGCGGTTCCCACGCGCATGGACTTGATGTCTTTGCCCTGAATAGAGATCGGACCTGTGCCGAACTTCTGGATCAGTTGGGCATGAACGTCCTCGCCGGTGGTCCCGTCGGGCGCATTGATGGTTAGTTCGAGTGGTGATTCCTGCTGCCCGGACCCCGGGCTGCGGACGAGCGTGCAATGGAGTTTCATCGGTACAGATCCTCACGGCCTTTCATCCCACGCTAGTGAGCGGTCCGCCGCGCTGGCTGAAAGAGTTTCTGTATGTGGACAACGCCGGGCGTCGCTGGGTGAGAATGGCTACAACTGCGACCCCAGATGCGGTCTTAAGCACTAAGGGAGACTGTGTGAGCAGCGTTGCTGCCGGCGCAGATGTTTCTGCGGAATGGGGTATGGGTGCTGGGACAGAAGTGTGGCATTTGCCACAGGTCC
>NZ_JBNHFF010000427.1:0-1473 GCF_059089965.1 Arthrobacter sp. SPT-J7 | reverse complement strand
CCGGGATTTTCCCGGCTGCCGCCCCTGTTTTGTTGTCCGCAGTCTTCGCACCGGGTTCTCCCGGCGGTAAGCCCGCAGATGCCGTGCGTGTCAGGTGCCGCAGAAGGTCTGGTAGGTGCCGAAGTCCTCCGGTGCTCCCTCGGTGTAGCGTTCGAGCCCCGGCCGCTCTCGGAAGGGGTCACGGACCACCTCGAGGAGTTGGTTGAAGGGATTGAGGTCTCCCTCCGTTGCTGCGGCGAGCGCTTCCTCCACCAGGTGGTTCCGCGGTATGTAGGCGGGGTTGACGCGGTCCATCATGGCGGCGTCCGGTTGCTGGGCACGCCACCGCTCCGCCCACGTATCGAAGGCAGCAAGGTCAAGGACCATGCCGCGGGCAGGCCGTTCATTTCCCCTTGCCGCGTGGGCCAGGTTCCGGAAAAACGACGTGTAATCCACTGGCCCATCCTTCAGGAGTGCCACCAGCCCGTCCACCACCTCCGAAGCTTCTTCAGCCTCAGGGGTTTCCGCCGGGGCCTCTGCCAAACCTACTTTGGTTTTCATGCCGGCGAACCAGGCATCGCCGTACTGGCGGCGGAACTTCCCCAGTGCCTCCACGGCAGGGGCCACGGCCTGTTCCTGGTCCTCGTTGAAGAGGGGCAGCATTGCCTCGGCGAGGCGGGCGAGGTTCCATTCGGCGATGACCGGCTGGTTGGCGTACGCGTAGCGCCCGCCGACGTCGATGGAGCTGTAGACCGCGGCAGGATTGAAGGCGTCCATAAAGGCGCAGGGCCCGTAGTCGATGGTTTCTCCGGAGATGGTCATATTGTCCGTGTTCATGACGCCGTGGACGAATCCCACCAGCATCCACTGCGCCACCAGCGTTGCCTGGGCTGCCACCACCCTTTCGAAGAGTTCGAGGTAGGGGTTTTCTGCCTTGACGGCATCCGGATAATGACGGCTGATCGCATGGTCCCCCAACCGCCGCAGGAGGTCCATGTTTTCGGTGGCCCTTGCGTACTGGAAGCTGCCCACACGGAGATGGCTGCTGGCTACCCTTGTGAGCACTGCCCCGGGAAGCATGGTGTCACGGCGTACGGGGCGGCCGGTGGCAACGACGGCAAGGGAACGTGTTGTGGGAACGCTTAGGGCGTGCATCGCCTCACTGACGAGGTACTCCCGGAGCATAGGGCCGACGACGGCGCGACCGTCCCCGGCGCGGGCGAACGGCGTGCGGCCGGAGCCTTTCAGGTGCACGTCCCGTAACCTGCCCTCAGCGTCGGTCACCTCGCCGAGAAGAAGGGCACGCCCGTCGCCCAGCAGTGGCGAGTAGCCGCCGAACTGGTGGCCCGCATACGCCTGGGCAACCGGCGTCGATCCCTCCGGAACGTGGTTCCCCAGGAGGAGCCGTACGCCTTCCGGGGACCGGAGGTATTCCGGATCGAGCCCCAATTCCCCAGCGAGCGCGTCGTTGAGGATGAGCAGCTTCGGCTCGGG
>NZ_JBNHFF010000426.1:0-1474 GCF_059089965.1 Arthrobacter sp. SPT-J7 | reverse complement strand
GGTGCTGACCGGGGACACCATCCTGGGCAGCGGCACTACGATGCTTGACTACCCGGATGGGAGCCTCGGGGAGTACCTGACCTCCCTCGACAGGCTGGAATCGCTGGGAGCGGCCACCGTCCTGCCCGCTCACGGTCCTGTCCTGCCGTCCTTGACGGACGTCGTCGGCGACTACCGGACTCATCGACTCGAACGGCTGGCGCAGATCCGCGCGGCGCTGGAGCGGCTTGGCCAGGATGCCACAGTCGGTGAGGTTACTGACGCCGTCTATTCCGACGTCGACCCTTCCGTGCGGCGCGCTGCTGAAACGTCCGTTGCCGCGCAGCTTCACTACCTGCGGGGCTGAGTGGCCCGGCCGTAGAACGACAGGCGCGGGGTGGCGAGACGGTAGGGTAGGACCCATGCGTATTGCCAGGTTTGTCGTCGATTCTGATCCCCTTTACGGCGTTGTCGAAGGTGACACAGGCAGTGAGGAAATCACTGTCATCCACGGGGACCCTTTCTTCAACGGGGTGGAGCGTACTTCCGTCCGGCACAAGTTGGAGGACGTCCGGCTGCTCGCCCCCATCATTCCCCGCAGCAAAGTCATCGGCGTGGGACGCAACTTCGTGGAACATGCGCATGAACTTGGAAACGAAGTTCCCGCCCAGCCGCTTCTTTTCCTCAAGCCCAACACCGCCGTCGTTGGCCCCAACGATCCCGTGGTGCTGCCCGAGTTCTCCGAGGAAGTCTCCTTCGAGGCGGAACTGTGCGTGGTGATCGGACGGATCTGCAAGGACGTGCCCGAGGAACGCGTGGACGACGTGATCTTCGGCTACACGTGTGGCAACGACCTCACGGCCAGGGATGTTCAGAAGACCGATCTGCAGTGGACCAGGGCCAAGGGCTTTGACACCTCGGCGCCCCTGGGCCCGTGGATCGAGACGGACCTTGACACGGAGGACCTGCAGATCCAGGGCCGGCTCAACGGCGAGCTGCGGCAGGATGGCAGCACCAGCCAGATGATCAGGGGAGTACGGGAACTCGTGTCCGTTGTCTCGCAGGCATTTACCCTCCTTCCCGGCGACGTGATCATGACCGGGACGCCGGCCGGAGTGGGCCTGGTGAGCGCCGGGGACCGCTTTGAAGTGGAGATCGAGGGGATCGGCCGCCTGTCCAACCCCATCGTCCGCCGCTGAGGCCTGGCTCCGCGCTGGGGCTTTGCGCCAGACGGTAAAGTTGGAGCCACTATGACTACTGCTTCTGCGTCGAATGCTGCCTCCATCCCGCCCGTCACTGCGGACACGCCCGTTCGGGTCCGCTTCTGCCCCTCGCCCACGGGTACTCCCCACGTCGGGCTGATCCGCACGGCACTGTTCAACTGGGCCTACGCCCGCCACACCAAGGGCACCATGGTGTTCCGGATCGAGGACACGGACTCGGCGCGGGACAGGGCGGACAGCTCCCACCAGTTGCTGGACGCACTGAAGGGGCT
>NZ_JBNHFF010000425.1:0-1477 GCF_059089965.1 Arthrobacter sp. SPT-J7 | reverse complement strand
TCCTGCGTTACTTGGAAAGATGGCAGGCTCACACCAAGCAGCACATCCCGGACCAGGCCGGAAACTACCGCCAGATACCAGAGGCATATGCCTACGGGCTGCCCGCCATGCAGACGCAGCACACGTGTATCCTCCTGCAGGACATCATCGAGCATTGCAACCTGCGCTGCCCCACCTGTTTCACCGCCTCCGGCCCGCAACTTCAGGGAATTGCGCCGCTTCGCGAAGTGCTCGCGAATATCGACACCCGGCTTGCCCGCGAAAACGGGCGGCTGGATGTACTGATGCTCTCCGGCGGCGAGCCGACGCTGTACCCCCACCTGGCCGAACTTTTGGATGAGCTTGTCGCCCGGCCGATCGTACGGATCATGGTGAACAGCAACGGCATGCTGATTGCCACTGACGACGACCTGCTCGCGCTGCTGGCCAAACACCGGGACCGGGTAGAGGTGTACCTCCAGTACGACGGCCCGTCCAAGGAAGCATCCGTCCACCACCGCGGCGGGGACCTGACCCGGTTCAAAGACATGGCCATCGCGCGCCTGTCCGAGGCCGGTGTGTTCACTACCCTGACCATGACGGCGGCCCTCGGCGTCAATGACGGCGAAGTGGGCGCGGTCGTTATGAGGGCACTGGAAACCCCGTTCATAGGCGGGGTTGCGCTGCAGCCGGTGTTCGGTTCAGGTCGCGGCCACGGCATCGACCCTATGGACCGGCTCACCCACACAGGTGTCCTGGAGCGGCTCGCGGAGCAAACCGGAGGGGTGGTCTCATGGCACGACCTGACGGCACTCCCCTGCTCGCATCCGCATTGCGCGTCTGTGGGCTACATGCTGAAGGACGACGCGGGCACCTGGCGGTCGCTGACAGCCCTCATCGGGCACGACCAACTGCTCGCCTGGCTGGAACTCAACCCCGACAGCATTGCCAACCGCATCGCCGACAGCGCCATCCCGCTTGAGCTCCGCAACCTCATAAAGACTTCCCTGCTGGACCTGCTCAGCGAACAGTCCTCGCTGTCCCACCCACGGACCATGGACCTCTGGAAGAACATCTGCACCCAGTGCGACCTCGGCATCGGCACCCTTACCACGCTGGCCGCCGGTAAGCTTCCGGGGCAGCAACAGCGGTTGCGCCGGCTCCTCGCCGAACGGATCACCCGGATCATGGTGAAGCCCTTCATGGACATCTCCACCCTGATCGAGGAACGGCTCACGCAATGCTGCATCCACGTGGGCACAAAGAGCGACACCGGCAATCACCAGTGCGCTCCGTTCTGTGCCGTTCAGGCATGGCCAGCCTTGGCCAGACAACGGATCAGCACAGCAACGGGCACCGGGTTTCTCCCGGTCCGCCAAATCTGAACCAGGAACTAAGGAGGGATAATGGGCTCCGCTTCCGATGCCCGGCGCATCGCCGCCGGGCCTTCGCCGTCGCATCTGGTGCGCGCCAAGCACGCCGCCCGGCACGGACACCG
>NZ_JBNHFF010000424.1:0-1478 GCF_059089965.1 Arthrobacter sp. SPT-J7 | reverse complement strand
GGTTGGACCATAAGCATGCTTAGTATTTGAGTCCTAGGAAGGGAAACAGTATGAGCACCGGAAACTACCCGCCCGCAGGACAGCCGGAACCGGGCAACGACAACGCCGGGGCGGCCACGCCGCCAGCCGGAACTCCATCCCGCGCCGGCTCCCCTGCACCCGCCGCCGGGATGAGCCAGGGCTCGCCTGCTACAGATGCCACGCCGGCAGCCGGACCTCGCGCAGCTGCTGACCAGCCTGGGGTGACCCGGGCCGGAGTGGTGTGGGCTGCGGTGGTGGCAGCCCTGGTGCTCCTGATCCTGCTGATCATCTTCATCCTGCAGAACCAGGACCAGGTGGCAGTCCGGTACTTCGGTCTTGAAGGATTCGTCCCGCTGGGAATGGCACTGTTCATAGCGAGCGTAACCGGCGGTGTCCTGGTTGCCGTCGCCGGCGGCGCCCGCATCCTTCAGCTCCGCAGGAACGCACACGCCCGGACCAAGCAGCGGAAGTAGGCGGCGGAGGGTAAGCAGCCCGCGCAGGCCAACAACCGTGCGCCCGCCGAATTAATCTATCGGGAGGGCTTCGCGGAAAACCTTCCACTCCCGGCAGCAACCAAAGCCTAAGGCCCACGCCGGCGGCGCGGGCACCTCAGCCCGGGCCGCCGTCGGCTGCCGGTTCAAAACGTGTACGAGGAACCGGTGGTGGAGCTGGCAACCGCCAGGGCGATGATTGCCAGCAGCCAGAACGCGCCGTAGCCCAGCAGACAGAGGTACCCCAGCACCAGGCCAGTGATGGACATGCCTTTGCCTGACGGCTCACGCTTGAGCGCCATGTGGCCGGTGACAATCGCGGCGATCTGGGGCAGGAGGAGGAAACCCATGATCACCGACGCAATGCCGCACACCATGCTCGCAATACTGAGCGTCTTCGGCTCCACCGGCACACCGTAATACCCGGGCGGGCCATAAGGGCTACCTTGGTTATAGGGACTCGGGGGCTGATTGTACGGGCTTGACGGCTGGCCATACGGCCCGCCGTACTGGCCGGGTTCTCCATACTGGTTTTGCCCGTAGCCGCCCTGCCCGTCGCCGCCTTGTCCGTGGCTGCCCTGCCCGAACTGCTGTGGTGCCGCATTCCCCGTGCCGTAGGGCGGGGTGAACCGGGGCGGCTCAAGGCCCGATGGCGGGACGCCGTCACGGCGTTCGGATTCAGGCCGGTGTGCGGGCTGGTCAGTCACAGTTTCCCCCTGGGAGTTTTGCTTCCCAGCCTACCGCCGCAGCCGAGTCACTGCCCCCAGTACGGCAGCACGTACACGGCAAAAATGACGAATGCCGCCAGGAGGGCCAGCCGTCCTGCTCCCCCGGCGCCGTACTGGCGCTCCTTTGGTGTCCGCCCGCGCGCCGCCGGTGCCCCTGGGACTCCCCGGACTACCGAACGTGATGAGCCCGAACGGGGCGGCACGCCGCTGCGCGAAGCAGGGCGCGGCGCTGCCGGAC
>NZ_JBNHFF010000423.1:0-1478 GCF_059089965.1 Arthrobacter sp. SPT-J7 | reverse complement strand
CGCACCATCACAAATGTGGAGATGGGGGGAATTGAACCCCCGTCCGATGTCGTGTTGTCAGGGCTTCTCCGGGCGCAGTTTGCGTCGGATTTTCTCGGCCCCAGCCATGCTGCAAACAGCTGGCTGATCCGGGCCCAGTCATCTAAGAGTCCCGCTCACCCCGATGACGGGGGTAAGCAGCAGTGGCTATCTAAATGACGCCAGGATCCGGGGCGATAGCAACCTCGGGCTGACGGACTGTCTTACTGGTTAAGCAGCAAGAGCGAAGTCAGTGCGCTTAGATTCGGCACTTGTTGGTTTGCAGAAAGCGTTTACGAGATAATTCTGCATCCTCGGCCCGCTTCACCTGTCGCGACTAACATCGTCGAAACCGATCATCCCCATATTTTTTTATCAAACCGGCAGGCAAGCCCACCGGACTACCCATCATAACGCATCCTTCGGGAAATTCATTCCAGCCTAGCGGCGGCGGTTGCGTTCCCGCATCTCCCGCTGGGCTTCGCGGTTGTCCTGCTGTTCGCGGAGGGTCTGGCGCTTGTCGTACTCACGCTTACCGCGGGCCACCCCAATTTCAACCTTGGCCCGGCCGTCAACGAAGTACAACTGCAGCGGAACGATGGTGAAGCCCGATTCGCGCACCTTGTGCGAAATCTTGATCAGTTCCTCGCGGTGCAGCAGCAGCTTGCGGCGGCGACGGGCCGCGTGGTTGGTCCAGCTGCCTTGGTTGTACTCCGGGATATGGATGGCTTCCATCCACAGCTCGTCGTTGTAGAAGGTGCAGAATCCGTCCACCATGGAGGCGTGGCCCTCGCGCAGGGATTTCACTTCGGTTCCCATGAGCGCGATTCCAGCCTCGTAGGTATCCAGCACATGATAGTCGTGCCGGGCCTTCCGGTTGGTGGCCACCACTTTACGGCCACTTTCTTTAGGCAAGGGAAAGCTCCTCAGTTTGACAATCGGATGTTCTCCTGGCCGACCGGCGCGGAGTCATACCAGTGTACGGCAGGGATATGCGCCCTACAGCAGCCCCATCGGGTCGACGGGGCGGCCATTGAGCCAGGTTTCGAAGTGCGCATGGCAACCGGTGGAGTTGCCGGTGTTGCCGGAGTAGGCGATCAGCTGGCCCTGCGAGACGCGCTGGCCGTTCGACACCACGACGCTTGCGTTGTGGTACACGATGGTGGTCAGGGTGTTGCCCTGCATCAGCCCGTGCGAGATCTTTACCCGCCAACCGCCTCCATCAGCGGAGCTCCAGCCAGAGCTGAAGACCTCACCTGCCGCTGCAGCGTAGACAGGTGTGCCGCAGGCCGCTCCGAAGTCCAGCCCCGTGTGCATGTAGCCGCCCTGCCCATAGAAGTCAATGGTGCCTGGCGGGGTGGCACGCCACCCAAAGCCGGATGTGATCGGCACATTGCCGCCGAAGGGATGCCTCAGGCCGAAGACCGACGGTGATCCGACGGGCGGCATAAAAGACTGCA
>NZ_JBNHFF010000422.1:0-1482 GCF_059089965.1 Arthrobacter sp. SPT-J7 | reverse complement strand
GCTCGACGTTCCCGGGGCCGTTCCGGATCTCACCGTCCTGTGCTACCCGGTGGTTTCCTACACCCGGGAAGTGCACCAGGGTTCGGTGGACAACCTCCTTGGCAAGGCGCCGCCGTCGGATGTCCTGGCCGAGCTCTCAGCAGAACAGCAGGTTACCGGCGAAACGCCGCCGGCGTTCCTTTGGCACACAGCCGATGACGCCGCCGTACCGGTAAGCCACAGCCTTGGGTACGCAGGCGCCCTGCTCAGCGCCGGCGTGCCCGCTGAGCTGCACGTCTTTCCCCACGGACGCCACGGGTTGGGCCTTGCCGACGGCGAGCCCGGGCCCGATCAATGGAGCTCGCTGTGTGCGGGCTGGCTGGGCCGCGCGGGCTGGACCCACCCCTCACCCAGCGCCTTCTGACGCCCACATGGTGAACCGGGAAGTGCTCGATGCCATCCGCGCCCGGCTCCGTGAAATGGCGGATCCTGTGCGTGCTGCCGGCGCCCGGAGTTACATGAAATCCGATATGCCGTTCCTAGGTGTCCGGGTACCGGAGGTGCGCCGGCTGACCACGGCTGCCGTGGCCCGGTATCCGTTCGGGTCAGCCGGTGAGCAGCGGGCCACCGTGCTGGAGCTGTGGCGCAATGCGGAGTTCCGCGAGGAGCGGTATGCGGCTATCGACCTAACCCTCGGCAAGCTGGTGGCCGCGGACCTGCAGATGCTTCCGGTCTATGAGGAGATCATCCGCCAGGGTGCCTGGTGGGACTTCGCCGACGGTGTGGCCGGCCGGATCTGCGCGCTGCTGCAGGCACACCCTGCCGAGATGTCAGAGGTAATTCTGGATTGGAGCACGGACCCGGACTTCTGGATCAGGCGGGCATCGATCACGGCCCAGCTGAAGGCCAAAGATGGGACTGATCCCGAACTCCTGTGCCTCGTCGTCGAGGCGAACCTCGCTGACCCCGAGTTCTTCATCAGGAAGGCGATCGGCTGGGCCCTGCGCGAGTACGCAAAAACGGCGCCGGGCTGGGTGTCCGATTTCGTGGCTGCACACAAGGACAGAATGAGCCCGCTGTCACGCCGGGAGGCGGTGAAGCACCTGCCTAGATGACGGGGCGCTCAACTACCGGATCGGAACTCTTCCGGAAGAGGCTTCGGGTGCGGGGATCCCAGAAAACCAGGTACAGGCCGAACAGCAGGCCGGTCACGGCAGCGGCTACGCGGGCCAGGGCCAGCGCCAACCCAAGGTCCGCGGTCTGAAGGTAGGGGAAAACCTCCAACTGGTCCGAAATGGCATAAATCATAAAGAACGAGACCACAAAGTAGAGGGCCTTGACCTGCCAGTCGTTGCGGATGCCCGTCACGGCAAACAACGGAATCAGCCACACGACGTACCAGGACTGGATCATGGGTGCCAGCAGGACTATGGCTGCAAAGGCAAGGGTCAGTCGGCGGATCAGGCGGTCGTGCCCGCCCCTGAAGATCTGCCAGGCGACGAT
>NZ_JBNHFF010000421.1:0-1485 GCF_059089965.1 Arthrobacter sp. SPT-J7 | reverse complement strand
GGACCGCAGCGCGTATTTGAGCTCGTTGATCTGGCGGAAGCGGGCCTCGTGGTCATCGCCCTCGCCCAGGACCACGTCCTTCTGCTGGGCACGCCGGGCTGCGATGTATTCAGGGGAGCTGCCGTCCACCCATGAGAACACCAGGTCGACGTCGAAGCTGATGTCGCTCGCGTGGTCGGCGAACATGTTCTCGATGGTTGGCCAGGTGTGGCCGTAACGCTCCACGGTGCCGCGCACGGCGTCCTGCCGCAGCATGGTCCGGCGCGTTAGGGAGTTTTCGATCGGAAGGATCAGTTCCTCCCCATCAAACGACCACAGTTCAATCTGCACTCCTGCCGAGGCGCCGAACTCGAAGCCGCCGACGGGCTCAACACGGGGACGGTACAGACGGAAGATCCGTGCCTGCCGGTTCGAGGAGAGCTCCCCGTCCGCCACCAGTACGGAGGTCTTCTTTTTGGCATCCACCGTCATGGAATACACCGGCTCGTCCCTGCAGGCCTCCACGAGGGCCGCGCGAAGCTTCTTGCGGTCCTTCCAGTCCAGGGCGATCACGGGACGGTCGTTGTTGCCGCGGACCAGCAGGTAGGAAAGCCCGGCATTCACCAACACATTCCGCACAAACAGCAGGTCCTCCACCATGGCCTGGTAGGGCGTCCTGTTGTAGTTGATCAGGGCATAACGGCCCTTGTGCCTGAGCACGTCCGGGCGGTGCCGGAGGCGCTGCTCCGCCGCGGCAGACGTGACCTCTGCATGAAATTGTTCTTCTACGGATGCCTGGCTGCCGTAGTAAACCTCGTCCTGTACCGGTGCTTCTGTAATTGTCGTCTCCGTGCTCGTCAAAGTAAGCGTGTCTAACTGCATGATAGCCGCGCAGTGGAAACAGCAGGTTTCGGACGGGGCTGCCCGGGGTAGGAAGCGGGGTTAGGCGCCGAGCTCTTCCAGCCAGCTGCGCAGGAAAGCGCTGCCGGCGTCGTCATGGATGACAGAGGCTTCCAGTCCCAGATCCGCTGCGGTCAGGACAGCGTATGGCTTGTCCGGAACGCCATCGGCGGGACGGACATCCACATGCTTCACCGCGTGGTCGTTGTGGTGGAGCCAGTCAGCCATGGCGTAGTCGGTGCGCGAATCGCCCACTGTCCGCCAGGCCTGCGGCGTGATGCCTTGGGCGGCGAGCAGTTCCACAGCCCGGCTGGCGCCGAGGTCCTTGCCCAGCCGCACTGACTCAATGTCCGTGGAGATGATGGTGGGATCCACGCGGTAGTCCAACTCGTCCTCGGAGTTGGGCGCGTGGTGGTCCAGCCTGACCACCCCCAGCCCATGCCGGGCCATGAGGCTCATGGCGTCGGCGTCGAAGAGTTTCTGCTCGGCCAGGTAATCGGAGTTGGCCACATTAATGTGTTGTTCCACGGACACCATGGCCCGCTTGGTTTCATCAAAGAACATGTGCGCTGCGTAGTCCTCGGCCACCAGCCGCCTGACGTCGTC
>NZ_JBNHFF010000420.1:0-1490 GCF_059089965.1 Arthrobacter sp. SPT-J7 | reverse complement strand
CCCTGGGCGCCGTCGGCGCGGAAGGCCCGGGTGTGGTCGATCTGGCAGGCCTTGCCGTGTTTGCGGCAGCCGGCGAATGGACACACCTCGTCCCGTTTCCGCACCATCCGGGCCAGGTCGGCCGGCGGCGTGTACCGGGTGCGGCCGTAGGAGAGCCTGGCCCCGGTCTCCGGGTGGGTCAGGATCCGGTAGAACGACTTCGCATCCGCGCACAGCTGCCTCGCGGCGTCGGCGGGGATCGGACCGTACCCGTCCAGCGTCGCCGGCTCCTGGCTCAGTCCCAGCAGCGAGAGCACCGGGACGGTGACCGCGGGTTCGGCGTGGATCCCGGCCGCCGGGCCGGCGTCCAGGCCCGCGTGCACGAGCAGGTCGCTGAACACATCGGCGCGCAGCTGCCCGGTCGACCGGGTCTCGCCGTCCTGGCCGCGCAGATGCCGTGCGGCGCGGGTGAGCCGGTCATCGATCGCGGCGGCCTGCTCGGCCGGCAGGTACGCGCTCAGCCACGCCATCCCGTCCGGCGCCGGTTCCACGCCCACGTTCCGGCGCTGTTCCGCGCTGCGGCGGCGCCGGCTGATGGTTTCCGGGTGCGTGCGCTCGCGCAGCCGCCGGGCCTTGTCCCGCAGCGACCGCAGCGACCTGCCCTGCACCCTGGCCAGCAGGGTCTGTTCGAACCCGGCGGTCGCGTCCTCCGGCAGCGACCGGCCCTGGGCGACAATGACCGCGGCCTGCTCCCGGTCCAGGTCCCCGGCGGCCATCGCGGCCAGCGTGGCGGGAAACAGCCGGTGCAGGTCCGCGGCCTGGTCCATCCTGGCGCGGGCCCGGTGCTCTGGCAGGCCGAGCAGGCAGCCCAGCTCCTCGGCCGCGGAGGTCGCGGCCAGCAGCTGCCGCTGCTTCACGGTGGTGCAGCCCGGCCCCGGCGCCGGCAGCTGCGCCAGCGCGGCCCGGCCCAGCCGCGCTTCCAGTGCCACCTCCCGCCCGTCCAGCCAGCACCGCACCCGCTGCACCGCGGCCAGATGCTCCACCGTCTCCTGATACCCCAACCCCTGGGTTCCGGAGCCGGTCAGGGTGGCCAGCAGCACCGCCGGCTCCGCGCCCGCCACCAGCGTGTGAAGGCGTTCGGCGTAATAGTCCGCGTTCGCTTTCGAATCGAACAAACCCTCCGGCAGCCAGCAGCCCTCGGGCAGGTTCGGCAACTCCGCGAACTCCGCCGGGACAGGACCCACCCCCGGCGGCCGGTCGGCACCGTCGTCGTCGAGCTGCCAGGCCGCGAAGTCCTCCCGGTACGCCCGGTTCCCCTGATCGAGCTCCTCCTCCGGGGCCGGCGGGATCTCCAGCCCCGCGTACGGGTCCGGGCCCGGCTCGAACACCGGCTCCGCCCACCGCTCCGGCGCCGGCACCGGCTCCGTCCGGGCCGGCTTCATCCGCGCCAGAATCAACGCGATCGCCGCCTCACGCTCCTCCTGCGACGGCAACCGCCGGCCCTTCCCGGA
>NZ_JBNHFF010000419.1:0-1498 GCF_059089965.1 Arthrobacter sp. SPT-J7 | reverse complement strand
CCCTCATCGGCTAAACTTGGGTGGTAAGAGCCCCGGAACTCTTGCGTCGCTGCGCCGCCCGCGGACCAGCGAAGGTCGGTCCATCCGGGGCATTCTCATGAACGGCGCTGCCCAGGCCAGCCACCCGTGGCACGGCACGGGCAGCCCGAACGAATGGGGGAGGATCCCATGCCAGCAATTGTGATCGTAGGAGCCCAATGGGGCGACGAAGGAAAAGGCAAGGCGACCGACCTGCTGGGCGGCCGCGTTGACTACGTCGTCAAACCCAACGGCGGCAACAACGCCGGGCACACCGTTGTTGTAGGCGGTGAAAAATACGAACTCAAGTTGCTTCCGGCAGGCATCCTCAGCCCCAACGCGGTACCCATCATCGGCAACGGCTGCGTTGTGAACCTCGAGGCACTCTTCCAGGAGATCGAAGGCCTCGAGGCCCGCGGTGCCGATACCTCCAAGCTTCGCGTCTCAGCAAACGCACACCTTGTTGCTCCTTACCACCAGGTGCTGGACAAGGTGACGGAGCGCTTCCTGGGCAGCCGCGCCATCGGGACCACCGGACGCGGCATCGGCCCTGCCTACATGGACAAGGTGGCCCGCCTGGGCATCCGTGTCCAGGACGTATTCGACGAGTCAATCCTTCGCCAGAAGGTGGAAGGTTCGCTGCGCCAGAAGAACGAGCTCCTGGTGAAGGTCTACAACCGCCGTGGCGTGCTCGTGGATGAGATTGTGGAGTACTTCCTGTCCTTCGCCGACCGGCTCCGCCCACTGGTCATCGACAGCACCCTGGTCCTGAACTCGGCCCTGGACGAGGGAAAGGTGGTCCTGATGGAAGGCGGCCAGGCAACGTTCCTGGACGTGGACCACGGAACCTACCCGTTCGTCACCTCCTCCAACCCCACCGCCGGCGGCGCATCCGTTGGTTCGGGCATTGGACCGACCCGCATCTCACGCTCCATCGGCATCATCAAGGCCTACACCACGCGCGTCGGCGCTGGCCCGTTCCCCACGGAGCTCTTCGACGAGATGGGCGTCTACCTGCAGAAAACCGGCGGCGAGTTTGGCGTCAACACCGGCCGGCCGCGCCGCTGCGGCTGGTACGACGCCGTCCTGGCCCGCCACGCCTCACGCGTCAACGGTTTCACGGACTACTTCGTCACGAAGCTGGACGTGCTCACCGGGATCGAGCAGATTCCGGTGTGCGTGGCCTATGACGTTGACGGCGTACGCCACGACGAAATGCCCATGACACAGACCGAGTTCCACCACGCAATCCCGATCTTCGAATACTTCGAGGGCTGGACCGAGGACATCACGGGTGCGCGGACGCTGGCAGACCTGCCGGAGAACGCACGCAACTACGTTCTGGCCTTGGAGAAACTGTCCGGGACACGCTTCTCTGCCATCGGCGTTGGGCCGGACCGGGACCAGACCATCGTGGTGAATGACCTCATCAACGACTGACGCGCCAGGAATCACGACGACGGCGGGCCACCTTGTGAAG
>NZ_JBNHFF010000418.1:0-1502 GCF_059089965.1 Arthrobacter sp. SPT-J7 | reverse complement strand
CCGATGCCGGACTTCATCAGCTCGCCGGGCCTGTTTGTCAAGGAGCAGAAGCCGAGGCCGGTGGGTGGTTTCCGAGGTGCAGTCTTCAACATGACCGGCGGGGCCTGGAACATGGGCCCCGGCGCCAAGCAGCGCCAGGAGGAAGAACTGGGCCGGCGCATCTCCCGGCAGTTGCAGGGCAGCTACAACACGGCCGTGCTGAGCCTCAAGGGTGGCATCGGTAAAACCTCCACCACCGTGGGCGTGGGCCTGACTTTGGCCGAGTACCGCGGCGACGCGCCCTGCGCGATTGACGCAAACCCTGACTCCGGCGATCTTGTGGAGCGCGCCCTGGGGGAGGGTATTTACCAGCAGGCCAGTCCGCGCACCATCACGGACCTGCTCCGGAACATCGAGTCCGTCGATTCACTCACTGCCCTGGCCCGGTACATGCACCACGCCGGCCGGTTGCATCTGATCGCGGGGGAGCAGGACCCGGAGGTGTCGGACTCGCTGACCGCCGAGGAGTACCTGCGCATCCGCAAGCTCATCGCCGCGTACTACTCTGTGGCCCTCACCGACTGCGGCACCGGCGTCACCCACAACGCCATGAGCGGTATCCTCCAGTCCGCGGACAACCTGGTGATCGCCGCCGGTTATGCGGTCAGCGGCGCCAAGCGTGCCCGCAGCACGCTGCACTGGCTGGCCAGCCACGGGTACGAGGACCTGGCCCGGAACGCGATTGTGGTCATCACCGACAAGGACGAGGTGTCCTCCCGCGTGGACAAGGACGCCATCGAGGAACACCTTTCGGGTATCTGCCGCGAGCTCATCGCCGTCCCGCACGACCGCGGCGTTGCCGACGGAGACCTGGTTACCCTGGACGTGCTGAAGCCCGAGACCCGGCGCGCCTACAAGGAGATCGCCGCAGCGATCGTGGACGGGTACCGGTAAGGACTGTCGTGGCTTTACCGACGACAATCACCGACTACGCCGTGGCCCTTGCCGCACGCTGGCATCACTAGGCGCGGCAGGCCTTCTGGCAGCAGGACTCATCCGAGCAAAGGCCCGGTAGCTGGTGCCAGCCCTAGTCCTAGATGGCACAGGCGAGGCGGGTGCACGTAGCCCGGCTGGTGCCGTCGTGCTAGCCGGAAGCCCTGACTGCCCAGATGCGACTCTACGGTATGGTCAACCTCTTCTCCCGGGACGCCATGGCGGCGTTTATGTCCTTCAGGTACGACGCGAAGTTCGGAACGAACTAGCCAATAGGGCCAGCCAGGCGTTGAGTGCTATACACGGTACTCGACGCCTGGCCCTTTGTTCGTGCACCTGCATCCGCATCTGCGTCCACAGCAGCTGCGTCAGATGCTGTGTACCTCCACCACGTGCAAGCGCGGATCTGCGTCCTTGTTGCCGATCGGAGGGCTACTGGGAACCAAACCGGCTGTTGTAGCGATACATGAATGCGGCCATGGCGTCCCGGTTCACCGGCTGGAGCGGGCGGTAGGTCGTGCTGCCGTCCC
>NZ_JBNHFF010000417.1:0-1516 GCF_059089965.1 Arthrobacter sp. SPT-J7 | reverse complement strand
TGACGTGTCCGAGCGGCCGAAGGTGCAACACTCGAAATGTTGTTTGGTGTAAAAGCCAACGTGGGTTCAAATCCCACCGTCACCGCCATAAAAAAGACCCCTGCTTCCTGTTTCACCAGGAAGCAGGGGTCTTTTGTTTCCCTAGATAGTTGCAGCGGCCCAACCACTCCCCGGCCTACGGCAAGACCCCCACTCCCGGCTTGGAAGCCCAACTGAAAATTTTCGGCTGCTCAGGCCTGGCTACCATGATCTGACCCGACAGAGCCGTGCGGCCCGATTGACGCGAAGGAAACCCAGGACCGCTCGATATCAAGGCCCGGTTCGAAACCGACGCCACGCGCGTTATGGTTCTGGACCATCCCGAACGCGGTGTCCTTCGACTCGCCGTCCTACGTGGGCCCGATCGGCTACGGCTTTGGTCCGGCCGGTGGGCAGGGGCATGAGCGAACGGATTGACCTGGTCGTTCAGCTGGGCCGCTGCGGCCTCGATAAGTTTCTGCGTCTTTGCGCTGACCCTGCCGGGCTAACTGAGGGCACGGGAGACAGTGGCAGGCACGGACAGGAAAGCCCCAACGGCGCCTGCCGCTGGGGCTTCCTTGCAGCTGGTTCCGCTAGAGCCGGTCCGTCTGGTCCTCGCCCTTGTGGCCCGTTCCGCGCAGGTTTTCCTGTACCTTCCCGAACAGATCCTTGATCGTGGATTCGGCGTTGGTAAGGACATCCACCGGCAGGTAGACCTCATGAGTGAGCGGCAGGTCGTATTCATCCTTCAAATGCGTGCCGTTCCCCACGCCCTCCAAGGACAGGTAAACCATCGCCTCGGTCCGGGCAATTCCGGAGATTTTGCCGAACACAACGGTGAACTCGTTCGGCTGGAAGCTGATGGTCTGGCCGACGTGGCTGCGGCCGAGTTCACCGGCGGGAACTGCCTTCTCTTGCTGGCTTCGGGTGTATTCCATAACTACTCCTCAAGGACGCCGACATCTACGCCTGCAGTCTAGTCTGGCCCCAATCGGCAGGTACACCTCACGGGCGACCTGGTGGCCGCTTTGGCGGGCTGCACAAAGACCCATCGATCAGCGTGGCCACTCCTCCATTGAGGTGTGCTGCAGCGACCGGTTTGATGAGTGGACCGGCACCAACGGCCGGATTCGTCAAACAACGAGCTCAATTCAAGGAAAGAAGCGTGACTTCGAAGGTGGACGTCGTGAAGGGCCCGGCCCGCTGGGAAGAAGTCCAGGTGGGCGAACCAGTGCAACTCAGCAGGAACGGCCGTCCCGTATACGCCGGGCTGGTGGATGACCGAACGGCGGACGGAGACGTGGTCTGGGTCAAAACGACTGTCGGCGGGCGCCGGCTCTTCCACATCTCCGACGGATACGACCTGCTGGTCACCGAGTCATGACGGCGAGTTGCCCCGACGAGTTCCACTCCTGCAGCGGACCGGAAACTGACTTGGGCGACGCACCGCGGGCTGCAAGACTGTGGTCGAGCCAAACAACCATCGGGAGCCTGCCAT
>NZ_JBNHFF010000416.1:0-1520 GCF_059089965.1 Arthrobacter sp. SPT-J7 | reverse complement strand
CAGGCAACGGACAAGCCCGCCGGGCAATACCTGGAGATGGAGTTCCCCATCTCCCTGGTGGACGGACAGCTCAACCTCGACTTCACCGGTACAGCGGCCAAGATCAACTCCCTGGTCATTGCCGCCCGTGCTCCGCGCACCGCCACCACTGACCCCGGCGTCTTTCTCGCGGGCGACTCCACCGTGCAGACCTACGATCCAGGTTTCGCTCCCCAATCGGGCTGGGGCCAGATGATCGACCGGTACTTCGATGACAGCGTCTCCTTCAAGAACCACGCAATCGGCGGCCGGAGCTCCAAGAACTTCATCAGCCAGGGACGGCTTGACGAGATCCTCCGCGTCATCAACCCCGGCGACTACCTGATGGTCCAGTTCGGCCACAATGACGCCACCGTAGGCGTCGATGACCGCTATGCCTCACCAGCCGACTACAAGGAATACCTCCGGACGTACGTCAACGGCGCCCGCCAGCGCGGTGCCACGCCCGTTCTGGTCACCCCCGTGGGACGCCGGGACTACGACGAAGCCACCGGCAAGTTCCGGGTCAGCTTCCCCGAGTACGTGGCCAAGATGCAGGAACTGGCCGCTGAGGAAAACGTGGCCCTGGTGGACCTTTCCGCCTCGAGCCGCGCCTACTACGACGCCATCGGCCCTGAAGACACCAAGTCCGTCTTCCTCCACGTCGACGCTGGCGTCTACCCCAACCGCCCCACCGGCACGGTGGACAACACCCACTTCCAGGAATACGGCGCCATCCAGGTCGCGCGCCTGGTGGCCGGCGGCGTGAAGCAGCTCAGCGTTCCGCTGGCCTCACGGGTCAAGGAAATCGTGCCGCCGTCGTCAGTTCCTGCCAAACCGCAGGGACTGGTGGCCGGAAGCGTCTCCAACGCGGGGGCACTCTTGAAGTGGCAGCCCGTCGAAGGCGCGGACATCTACAAGGTGTACCGGAAGCTGGCTTCCGAACCCGACAGCGCCTACAAGCTCACCACGACCTCAACTGTCCCCACGGCCAACCTGGGCGGGCTCGCCGAAGGTACCGCCTACAGCGTCCGGGTCGCCGCCATGAACGGCAAGGGACTTTCGGAACCCAGCGATGTCCTCAACATGACCACCAAACAGGCAAAGTACAAGTTCGACTTTGGACCGGTGGGGGCACCCCTTGAGGCCGGCTACACCGAGGTCAGCCGGACCATGGCGTACACTCCGCAGCGGGGCTTCGGCTTCAAGGACATCTCGGTGCTCAGCGACCGGGACCGGGGCGCGGTGACCAACAACCTGCTGCGGGACTTCGTCCTCAGCGGCTCCAGCTTCGAATTCCAGCTCGACGTCCCCAACGGCACCTATGCCCTGAAGACCTACCACAGTGACTGGATCGGCTCCACGCGGACGGACGTCGCAGCCGAGGGCACTCCATTCGGCCAGGTGTCTTCCAGCCGGGCATCATCAGCAACGAAGATCATCAACCAGGTCCTGGTCTCCGACGGACAGCTCAACCTCTCCATAAGCGGCTCGGGCCAGCG
>NZ_JBNHFF010000415.1:0-1523 GCF_059089965.1 Arthrobacter sp. SPT-J7 | reverse complement strand
GAGTTATGGGGGCCTAACTCCCCAGCCAGATAACCACAGCTTGAAGCCGCCGCCTTGAGGAAAACCTAGGACGCGGTGCACGGGAGGCCCCCAAGGAAATCCCAAGCTGCTCACCGGCTTCAGGGTTGGGACGGGGACCTCTGGAGAAGCCACTCCACAGCCTCGGTTTTGTCCGTGAAAAAGCGGGTTGGGCACGGGTGGCTGTGAGGGACGCGGAAGCTGGCTATGACGCGGTCCACCGGGTTGGAGCCCAGCAGCGCGATGCGCGCCGCCGCGCTGGGTATCGAGAAAACGGACCGCGCACCGTGACTGACAGTTTCGACGCCGGTCATCTCCACCAACAGGGGGCGGCTTTGGCCTTGGCAGATATCGTTGACTTTGGCCATGGCAGCTTTGATGTCGGCTTCATCCAGACTGGCCTTTGGCTGCCAGAGCAGGTGGAGGACTCCATCCGCGCGGAGCTGTAAAGTGCCCTTGCCGCCGTCAACGGTGATGGTCTCCATCAGGCACACCCCCTTTTTCTCGACGTTTGCGTGAGGAGTAATTGTTCTCCGCCCATCCAGCTCACAGCGTACCCAGAATTTACTGCTTGGCCATGGCGGCCCTGCCAGCCCCGCGGCTTCCCTGAAGTCAGCGGTTGTCGCGCTGCTTTTCGGCCTCTTTCTGTGCTTTCTCGCGCTGCTCGTCGGCTTCTTTCTGTGCTTTCTCGCGCTGCTCGTCGGCTTCTTTCTGTGCTTTCTCGCGCTGCTCGTCGGCTTCCTTTCTGGCCTCTTCCGCCTGCTCCTGCTGGTCCTCGGTCAGCTGCGGAGCAGTCGCCGGGGCTGCGGGTGACGGTACCGGCGCGAGGGACGCTTCCAAATCGCTCCTGATGGTGCCGATGGCAGCCTCGATCCTGCTCCGGCGTTGCTGGGTCATCCGGCCCTGCTCGGCAGCTGTTGCCACCTCCTGGCTCAGCTGCCCCAGCTCGGCCAGCGCTGCGGGAAAGTCCTGCCGCGCGGCCAGCCCTTTCGCCGCAGCGACCCGGGTTTGCAGTTGCGCCGCCACGGCATTGTCCAGATCGGGTTGACCGGCGCAGCCAGTCAGGAGCGACATGCCAAGGGCGCCGGCCACAGCAGCGGCCAGTATTTTTTGCAGGGGAGTGGGGTTCATGGCGTGACGCTTTCTTCCAGTTCCTTGAAGTGCTCGCCCAGCTGCCCAGTGATGGCCGGCCCGGGCGTTTGCACCGGGGCAGGGGCCGGCCGCTGCACCGTGGTCAGCAGCACAACGAGGAGCGTCACCACGGCGGCGGCGACTGCGGCCAGCACCCATAGCCGGCGGTTTCCGGGGCGTCGAAGTTTTTCCCACGGACGCCTTCGGGCAGGTGCAGGCTGGGCAGAAGCCGGTGAGCGTGATGGCATGTGCGGGGCCGGCTGCCATGACGTGGCGTTGGTTGCCTGGTCTTCCGGCAGGGCCGGGAGCCGTGTGCCCTGTCTCGCGGCCGGGCTGCCGGCTAGTGGCTGTCCGGCGGCCCCCGCGGCCAGGAC
>NZ_JBNHFF010000414.1:0-1532 GCF_059089965.1 Arthrobacter sp. SPT-J7 | reverse complement strand
GCACGCATGCAGATGATGGTGGTGATGAAGTTGACCGCACCGAGGATGGTGCCGAAGCCGGACAGCGCCAGGCCGAACACCCACAGGTCCCCGCCGATGCCAGGGCTAAAGGTGGTGTTGGACAGCGGAGCGTAGGCAAACCAGCCGAAGGACGCAGCGCCCTGCGGGGTGATGAAGCCGGACACCGCGATGGTGGAGCCGAACAGGAAGAACCAGAAAGCCAGCGCGTTCAACCGCGGGAAGGCAACGTCCGGTGCGCCGATCTGCAGCGGCATGATCACGTTTGCGAAGCCCGCGAACAGTGGGGTGGCGAACATCAGCAGCATCACGGTGCCATGCATCGTGAACAGCTGGTTGTACTGCTCCTTGGTCTGCAGGATCTGCATTCCGGGCTCGAAAAGTTCGGCTCGGATCAGCAGCGCCATGACGCCGCCAAGGCAGAAGAACACGAATGACGCAATCAGGTACATGTACCCGATGGTCTTGTGGTCGGTGGAGGTGATCCAGTTGACGACGATGCGCCCCTTGGATTTGGGAACCACGGGAGCCGTAAGAACTCCGGTGGGTGCGGATTGAGTGTACGTAGCCACGTCGCTCCCCTTACTTAATTTCGTTCAGGTTCGGGTTGCGGTCGTATTCCACACCAAGGAGGCCTGTGTTGCCGGCGGCCTTGAGCCCTTCCAGGTGCGCCTGGAATTCAGCTTCCGAAACCACCTTGACGCGGAACAGCATTTCCGAGTGGTACTCGCCGCAGAGTTCGGCGCACTTGCCGTCGTAGGTGCCCTCTTTAGTGGGGGTAAACCGGATGTAGTTGGTCTTGCCGGGAATCATGTCGCGCTTCTGCAGGAAGGCGGGAACCCAGAAGGAGTGGATCACGTCGCGTGCGTTGAGTTCGAGGTCAACGGATTTGTTGACGGGCAGGTACAGCGTGGGGAGCTGTTCCTTGTCGATCGTGTTGCCGGTCAGGTGCGCCTGGACGCCTGCCTCGTAAACGTCTTCCTGGATGACGTCGCCGGCTTTGTAGTTGAAGTCCCATGCCCACTGCTTGCCGCGGACGTCGACAACGACGTCGGCAGGCTGTGACCGGTCATCAATGGCCTGCTGGTCACGATCCGTGAAGTAGAAGAACACCAGGACCATAAAGAGTGGGATGGTCAGGTAAAACACTTCCAGCGGAAGGTTGAAGCTGGTCTGGCGCGGGAAGCCCACGGTGCCCTTGCGGCGCCGGTAGGCCACGAGGCACCAGACGATCAAGCCCCAGGTAATGATGCCCACAACCAAGGCGGCGATCCATGAGTTGACCCAGAGGTCCATGATGCGGTCGCTGTTGCTGGTGGTGCCACGTTCTGTGGGCAGCCACCCCTTCTCTACCTCTGGCGAACATCCGGTCAAAACCAACGCGCCGGCAATTGCCAAGCTTGTGATCGTGGTGATCGTTTTGCGTCGGCTGCCGGTTCGGTTCTGCGAACTCACAGACGGCCCTTCCTACTTGTTGCTGCTGTTGCCCGGGCAGCCATCGGCGCCGCGGGCAC
>NZ_JBNHFF010000413.1:0-1544 GCF_059089965.1 Arthrobacter sp. SPT-J7 | reverse complement strand
GACGTCGTTGCGCCTGGCCGGAGCCGAAGGCGCCTCAGAAGCGCCGTCCGGGGTGGAGGCAGCGGGGGCGGGTGACGCGGCAGCGGAAGCTGCAGAGCCGACGTCGAAGGTCTCAAGCCAGCTGGCGATCCCTTCCAACGGCTTACGGTTCAGCGCGTAATAGCGCTTCTGGCCCTGCGCCCGCATGCTCACCAGCTGGGCTTCCCGCAGGACTTTCAGGTGCTTGGAAATAGTGGGCTGGCTCGCCGCCAGTTCCTCCACGAGCTCCCCCACGGCCTTGTCCCCGGAACGAAGGGAGGCCAGTATGTCCCGTCGGGTCGATTCCGCAATGACGGCAAATACGTCGTCTGTCACCATGCCTCCAACCCTAGCGACATATGCCCCCAAAGGCATTACTGTTTCGCCGGCCAGGGGCCCTGGGAGCACACGGCTATCAGTCGAACCAGGGATCCAGTCCGTGCAGGGGAAAGACTGCCTTGCGGGTTGCCATCACGGTGCGGTCCACGGCATCGTTAGGGTCGAACCCCACTTCCCAGGACCGCCACCAGAGCTCCACGTCGTCGCCCATCAGTCCCGGCACCGCCGCCCCGAATTTCTCCTCGACGTACCTCCGCCAGTCCTCGGGGACCGCGGTCCGCAGCGGCACCGGCCTCCCCGCGGCGATGGCAATCAGGTGGCTCCAGGACCGTGGGACCACGTGCAGCACGTTGTACCCGCCGCCGCCCGTGGCAATCCAGCGGTTGTCGCAATACCGTGCAGCGAGGTTCCAAACGGCGGTGGCCGCCTCCCGTTGCCCGTCGACGCTGAGGTTGAGGTGCGTGAGCGGGTCGGTCCGGTGCGAGTCACAGCCGTGCTGGCTGATGATCACTTCGGGCCGGAAGGCTGCCACCAGTTGCGGCACCACCGCGTGGAACGCCCGCAACCAGCCGGCGTCACCAGTCCCTGAAGGCAGTGCGATGTTGACTGCGCTGCCCTCAGCCTTCGGCCCACCGATCTCGTTGGCGAACCCGGTGCCGGGGAACAGGGTGAGGCCGCTTTCGTGCAGGGATACGGTGAGCACGCGCGGATCGTCCCAGAAGATACTCTCCGTCCCGTCCCCGTGGTGGGCGTCGACGTCGATGTAGGCTACCTTGCGGATGCCGCCGTCGAGCAGCTTCTGTACCGCCAGCGCGGCGTCGTTGTAGATACAGAACCCGCTGGCCTTGTCACGGGCAGCATGGTGCATGCCGCCGCCGAAGTTCACCGCGTGCAGCGCCGATCCGTCCAGGATGCCGGAGGCCGCCAGCAGGGACCCGCCGGCCAGCCGTGCGGCGGCCTCGTGCATGCCTGCAAACGCAGGATCGTCTTCGGTCCCCAGGCCGCGCGCTTCGTCAGTTGCGTAGGGATCTTCACTCACCCTGCGGACAGCAGCCACGAACTCGGCGGCGTGAACGGACTCCAGCTCGGTGTCAGTGGCAACGCCTGGCGCTGCCACCGAGAGGTGGTCCAGGTCAAAGAGGCCAAGGCTTTGGGCCAGGCGCGCCGTGAGGTCCATGCGTTCGGGG
>NZ_JBNHFF010000412.1:0-1553 GCF_059089965.1 Arthrobacter sp. SPT-J7 | reverse complement strand
CCTGGGACGAGGAGCTCGAACCGTTCCGCCACGCTGCCGAAGGCGCTCCAGTCCGCTGGCTCCACCAGGTGGGCTGACCGCTTAGCCCACAGCCGCCGTCGTTGGTTCCGTAGGGGAGCGACACAGGAAGCAATCTCCATAGCAACAAAGGAGGCCCCGCCAGCCGGCGGGGCCTCCTCCGTAGTGCGGGCGGCAAAGCCCGGAGCAGAAACTACACGCTGCGCACAGCAATCACGGCGTTGTGTCCGCCGAAGCCGAAGGAGTTGCTCAGAGCCACGATGTTTCCGGCTGGCAGGTCACGGGCGGACGTGACCACGTCGAGCGGGATCTCCGGATCCTGGTTCTCGAGGTTGATCGTGACCGGCGCCTTCCGGTCGTAAACAGCGAGCACCGTGAGCACAGCCTCAACGGCACCGGAGGCGCCCAAAAGGTGCCCCATCTGCGACTTGGTGGCGGAAACCGCAACATTGTCGATGTGGTTGCCAAGTGCTGTGCGGAGGGCCGTGTACTCCGGCTTGTCCCCAACGGGAGTGGAGGTGGCATGGGCGTTGACGTGGACCACGTCCTCGGCCTGGATTCGGCCGTCGAACATCGCCGCCTTGAGTGCACGGGTTGCGCCGAGGCCTTCCGGGTCCGGGGCCGTGATGTGGTAGGCGTCAGCGGTCACGGAGGTGCCGGCGAGTTCACCGTAGATCCGGGCACCGCGGGCCAGCGCGTGTTCCTCGGCTTCGAGGACCAGTGCGCCGGCACCTTCACCCATAACAAAGCCGTCACGGCCCAGGTCGTACGGACGGGAAGCCCCCTGGGGGTCATCGTTGCGGCGTGACAGGGCCTGCATGGAAGCGAACGCAGCCAGGGGCATCGGGTGGATGGCTGCTTCGGCGCCGCCGCACATCACCACGTCTGCCTTGCCCGAGCGGATCAGGTCCAGGCCCAGGTGCAGGGCTTCGGTGCCGGAGGCGCAAGCGGATACCGGGGTGTGGGCGCCTGCGCGGGCGCCGAGGTCCAGGCTCACGGCAGCCGCAACGCCATTGGGCATCAGCATGGGAACGGTCATGGGGAGAACGCGGCGGGGGCCTTTTTCCTTCAGCGTGTCCCAGGCGTCAAGCAGGGTCCAGACGCCGCCGATGCCGGTGGCGAAGGCAACAGCCAGCCGGTCCTTGTCGAACTCGGTAATACCGGAGTCGGCCCAGGCTTCGCGCGCCGCGATGACGCCGAATTGCGTGGAGGGGTCCATCCGCTTGGCTTCGACCCTGCTGAGTACCTCGACGGCAGGCGTGCTGCAGCGGGCGGCGAAGTGGACGGGAAGCTCGTACTTGGCAACCCAGTCGTCCTCCAGGGTGCGGGCACCGGAGACCCCCTTGAGCGCGTTGGTCCACATCGTGGGTACATCGCCGCCGATGGGCGTGGTGGCACCCAGACCGGTGATGACTACTTTGCGTGTCATGGGATCACTCTTTCCTCGGTGGGGATTCCGGCTCCGGCTTTCCGGAGGGTCCCGCGTAGTGGTGGTCGGCCCCCTTGCGGGTGGAGCAGGGCGCCGGAAAAATGCG
>NZ_JBNHFF010000411.1:0-1559 GCF_059089965.1 Arthrobacter sp. SPT-J7 | reverse complement strand
CCGTCAGCGACCCGAATATGGGGCCCGCGAATGAGTACTGGGGGCTGCCGGCGGATTGCCTGAACCGGGAGGACACCCTGCACCTGGAGCAGCCGGGTGACCCGGCTATTTGCGACTACTCAGGCGGACACCCGGAGGCCGAATCTGTGTGGCTTGTGGGGGACTCCCACGCCCAGCAGTGGCAGTCCGCGATAATCGAGCTTGCCCGGCAGAAGAACTGGAAGTTGAACCTGAGCTACAGCGGCGGCTGCCCTCTGACTGACGCGCCTTACGTCGGGTACCGCGGCGTAGCAGCGGAGCCCTCCAAGATCCGAAAATGTGCCATCTGGGGAGCGAATGTCGTCGCCGCAGTAGAGCGCGACAAGGCCGCCAAGGTGTTTACATCGACTTTTGCGGCGGGTGAACAGATCGATGACGGCACAGGCCGGTCCCAAGTGGAGCAGTACAAGGACGGATTTGGCCGTTACTGGTCACGATGGTCCCGGGCGGGCGCGGTCGTGTACCCGATCGCCGACCCGCCGCTCAACGACAGGGTGCGCGACGTTAGCTGCATCGCCGTGAGCGCCGCGGATCCGGCTCAATGCCGCGCTCCACGAGCCCAGGCCCTGCCGATTGACCCGTTGGTTGAGGCTTCGAAAGCAAATTCCGAAGGCGGGCGAATTCGGCTGTTGGACATGTCCGATTACTTCTGTGACGCGTCGTTCTGTCATGGAGCGGCGGGTGGAGTGGCCATATACTTCGATGCGGATCACCTTAACCGGCAGTACGTGGTGCAGCTCGCCCCCTATCTCGCCAGACAGCTTTGACCGCTCCCACGGTTCATGGGCAAAATGAATTCCGTAGAGATCAACTGAGAATGCCACTCGGACTGCACTTCTCAAGACGGTACTTGGACCAGAGATCGCCCGTCGGCCGGGCGAGGAATATCGCATTTCGTTCAGGGCGGCGTTGCTGCAGCCTACATGCAATGACACCGCGGGTCGGGCAGCCCGGTGGCTGATCGGAGGCAATGATTACCTGCGGCCGTCGGTAGTGACGGTGGTGGAAGTGACATGGTAGTCGGACAAGTTGAAGAGGACGGCCCGCAGAACGGGTCCAGCGCGGCGGTCTTGATCCCCGCGGTGAACTCAGGACCGCGGGTTTGAGCCAGTCCGCGTATGCCATAACGGATTGGTCTGGGACGAGGTCCAGCAACCGTGCATGCACCACACCGTTCTCGTCGCGGGTCTGGTCCACGATCCCGGTGACCATCCCGGCACGCCAACGCGGTCCGTGATGAGCCCCCGAAGCCGTCACCGTCCTGGACGCGTCCACGTCGTCAAACTCCGGTCGGCAACGGCTGACGAGGTCCGCCTCGGGTCTAGGAGGACACCCTCGGACACCGCCAAAGGCGACCCGCTCTACGGGATCCGCAGGATCTTGCAGATCGGAGCCAAACAGCCCATCGACAAAGAAACAGCCGGGCTCGATGCCAAACTCGTCTTGGAGACCCCGACCAGGAAGTCGCCCTCCCTAGGCAGTGAAGTCAAAAGCTCGGCAACATCTATCACGCCCCTCCA
>NZ_JBNHFF010000410.1:0-1560 GCF_059089965.1 Arthrobacter sp. SPT-J7 | reverse complement strand
ATCCGGTTGTCCCAGGCCGCCGAGAAGCTGGGCGCAGACGTGCTGATGCTGATCACGCCCTACTACGAACCGCTGTCCCTGGAAGAAACGGTCACCTACCTCAAGGACGTTGCCACCTCCGTCAACATCCCCGTAATGCTCTACAACATCCCGGCTGTTACCGGCGTCAACCTGGACCCCGTCACCGTCCGGGCACTGGCAGAAGAAGTGGACAACATCCGCTATATCAAGGACTCCAGTGCTAACTGGGAGCAGGCGCTACAGCTGATCCACCACCACAGTGACGTCATCGGAACCTTCATCGGCTGGGACGTCTACCTCTACAGCGCACTGGTCGAAGGCGCAGCCGGCGTCATGGCAGGCACCGCCAACGTGGTCCCCAACGAGATCGTTTCGGTCAGTCGCCGCATCGCCGAAGGCGACCTGGCGGGGGCACTGGAACTGTGGAAGAAGGTATACCCGGTCATCGATGCCCTCCTCTCCGTGCCGTTCATTCCTGCCGTCAAAGCGGGCCTCACCCAGCAGGGACTCCCGGCAGGCTCCCCGCGCCGCCCCACCGCCGACCTTGGCGCCGACGACCTCGCCCGTGTCCAGCAGGCCGTGTCCGCCCTCTACCAGAACGTGGGATAACACCATGACGACAGAAACTGCATTGTTCACCGTCCGCCGGGCAGAAGCGGCGCTGACCCCTGCCCTTCCGCCTTTCGGACAGTTCATCGGCGGGGCATTCGTGCCCTCCAGTTCCTCTGAAACAGTAGATATCGTCAACCCGGCCACGGAGGAAGTGCTGACGCAGGTTCCCGCCGGCACGGTTGATGATGTTGACGCGGCCGTCGCCGCTGCCGTGGCAGCGAAGGGCGCGTGGGCGGCAACCACGCCCCGGGACCGCTCAGCAGTCCTGCTGAAGATCGCTGACATCATCGAGGCGAACCGTGAGGTGTTCGAAACCCTCGAAGCTGCCAACACCGGCAAGCCTGCGGCAGTGGCGGAAGACGACATCTCCAGCGCCATCGACACGTTCCGGTTCTCGGCCGGCGCGGCCCGCGCCTACAGCACTCTGGGGGCGGATGACTATGCGGAGAACCACACTTCCGTGGTCCACCGCGAGCCGGTCGGCGTCGTCGGTGTGATCACGCCCTGGAACTACCCGCTGCTGATGGCCGCATGGAAAATCGCCCCGGTCCTGGGCGCAGGGAACACGCTGGTGCTCAAGCCCTCCGAGCAGACGCCGCTGACCACCCTGAAGCTGGCCGAACTCATCGCCGGCGAGGTTCCGGCAGGCGTCGTCAACATCGTCACCGGCCCTGGCCGCATCGTGGGGAACCGCCTCTCCGAGCACCCCTACGTGGACCTGGTGGCCATCACGGGCAGCGTGGGGAGCGGCCAGAAGGTGGCCGCTGCCGCCGCCGGTTCCGTGAAGCGTGTCCACCTTGAGCTGGGCGGCAAGGCCCCCGTCGTCGTCTTTGCCGACGCCGACCTCGAGGCAGCTGCCAAGGGTGTCCGCAGTGCCGGGTTCTGGAACGGCGGGCAGGAATGCGGTGCGGCAACCCGTGTCCTGGT
>NZ_JBNHFF010000409.1:0-1561 GCF_059089965.1 Arthrobacter sp. SPT-J7 | reverse complement strand
TGCTTCAGCCGGCGGGATGCTCAGCTGGCGAGCTGCGGCCGGGCCACGGCGCCACGCCGGCTGCCGGCACCGGAGCGCCGCGGAAGAGCCAGCTTGTCCAGTACGTCCAAGGCGCTTTGGTGCTCGTTGAAGGTGTAAAGGTGGATACCCGGTGCTCCTGCATGCAGGGCAGCGTTGGCCAGGTCCACCGTGGCGCTGACGCCGATCCGGAGCCGTTCGGCGTCGCTGTCTGCGGAAGCGAGACGGGCAACAAGCTCCGGTGCCGGCTCCACGCCGCTGAGTTCGCCCAGCCGCTTCACCCGGCGCAGGCTCGTGAACGGCATAACGCCCGGGATGACCGGGATGGTGACCCCGGCACGACGGGCCCTGGTGAGGAGGTCCGCGTACTGCTCGGCACGGAAGTAGACCTGCGTGATCGCGAAGTCGGCGCCGGAGCGCTGCTTGGCAAGCAGCACCTCCACGTCGTGGTCCTCGCTGGGTGATTCCGGGTGGCGGGTGGGGTACGCGGCCACACCAACGGCAATTTTACCGGCGCAGAGCAACGCCGACCGGCGCTGTTCAACCCGGCGGATGAGCTCGATCAGGTCCTGCGCATACCGCAGGGACCCGGCTACGGGCGGTGCGCCGTCCTGCGGCCGGTCACCGCGCAGTGCCAGGATCCCACGTACTCCGGTATCCAGCAGCTGACCTATGATTCCCGCAAGTTCCTCCGGCGTGTTGCCCACGCAGGTCAGGTGGGCCAGGGGGCGGAGGGTGGTTTCGAGCAGGAGCCGGTTGATGAGTTCGACGGCGGTGTCCCGGTTGGAGCCGCTGGCACCATAGGTGACAGAGACGTAGTCCGGTTCAGTGCTTTCGAGTTCGCGGATGGTGGTCCACAGCGTCTCCGCAGCGGCCGGCGACCGGGGCGGGAACAGCTCATAGGAAAGCGCCACCGGGGCTGCGTCGGAGAGATTCGGATGTGTGTCAATAAGGCTTGGTGGTGACATTTGCGTCCTTGGCTTTGGGCCATTGAGGGCTCCCCGCCAGAAGTTGTGACGGGACACCGGCAATGAATTGAGTTTGGGGAACACGGAAGGACTCCACAAGGACGCAGCCGCGACTGTTACGCCTGGAATGAAGTTGTCCGTGAGCAAATGTCAGGCCCACATGGGGGCACCCACACCCTCCCGACGGAGGATCGCTGACACGTTACCGCGGTAACTTGTATAGAACTCTAGGAGCGGCCGGAAGAGCATTCAAGTTGCGCGCCGAATTAAGACGCAGTCTTACGCCTTGTTTCAACTCCGTGCTGAACAATCTTCGCTTGGACAGCTTTTCCGTCAGCGCCCTGCCTACCGTAATCCAGCTGCCTCCTGCCGGGAGTCCCGGCTTCCGGCTCTTCCCGGCCCCTCTCCTTCGGCGTCCGTTCCCGTCCGCTACGGGCTCCTCCGAGTTTCCCTCCAGCAGTCCTTCGCCTCGGCGGTTCAAGCTTTGGGGACCCCTCCCCACCGCGCCTTCCCGGGTCTATCCTTTTGAACATGAGCGAGCTTCCAGCCAGTTACAAGGAGTATCTCGCCGATAA
>NZ_JBNHFF010000408.1:0-1582 GCF_059089965.1 Arthrobacter sp. SPT-J7 | reverse complement strand
GGCCCTGCCCCGCTTGGATGGTCCTGCCCAGGACCGCTCAAACGGGGCAGGGCCGCTTCTGCTGTCAGAGGGGGGCAGGGCCGCGTGTGTGGGGAGTGCCTCCGGTCAGCCCGCAAGGAACTCGAGATACCGCCGGGCTGCGCGGTCGAAGGCGGCCTGTGCTGCCGGACCGAGCCGGCGGGTGTCGTCGAAAAGCTCAGGCACGACTGCGGCACGCGGGCCTGTGCCTTCCCGCGCCCACGTGCCAATCACCTCTCCCCCGGCCACCAGGGTTTTCTTGAAGACACCATTGCCGCCGGGAACGATCTTGTTGGCGTGCTCCGGCTCCAGGACCAGGCTCCGGTCCGTATAGCCCAGCACAAACTCGTCAAAGCCGGGCAGCAGCAGCACGGACCGCTGGCCGGGTACGACGGCGTCGAGCAGGGATGCCGTCTCCGGGGAAAGCCAGTAGCTTGTGCCCTTGAATTCAAGTTCCACCAGCTGCCCCTTGACGGCCTCGAAGGCCGCCCGAACCTCTGTCAGGGGAATCTGCGTCCACCAGACGAAGTCCCGGATCGTCGCCGGGCCGTGGCTCCTGAAGTAGCGGAGCAGAAACTCCGCGATGGCCTCCTGCCGCTCCAGTTTCCGCGACACCGGAATCCAGCTCTCGAAGCCCACCATCAGTTGCTGGTTCCCGGCCAAAGGCCCCTGCACCAGCCAGCCGTGCCGGCACAACGTCCCGAGGATGTGGATGCCCCGCTGGCCCTGGCTGGGCTGCCCGGCGGCCTCGAATACCTGGAAGAGCTCCGCGCGGCTGGCAGCTCCGCTACCGGCAACCTGTTCCAGCGCAATGTCCCGGCACTTCTCGATGTCGGCCCAGGTGATGCCCAGTTCGCGGTGCCGGGCGGCGATACTCTTCGTGAGCCGCTCTGCAGTGAGGTCCAGCATCCAGTGGAGATCCTCCGGTGCCACGAGGTGCAAGGTGCCGCGCATCGGCCACGACCGGACCACATCACCCGCGTGGAGGGCGGACCGGACCTCGTTCAAACCCGCTCCGGGTGCCCTGGCACCCACGGCCCACAGGGCGGCCTGCAGGTCCTGGGCCTGCATGGCCGTCATCCACCGGACCGTTCCGGGGATTGATTGGGAGACGTCAGATGCGGGCGCTGGCGACACCGCCGGATGCGGCACCAGCCGTTGGGACGCCAGCCGCAGCCGGCCCATGGTTCGGCGGTCAACACGGTTCCCCACCCTCGCAGCCATGAGCCCATCCTAGGCTCCCGGACGGGCCCGCCGACATGGACCATTAGGGTAGAAGCATGACTTTGGGGAGTTTGTGGCAGTTGCTTGATTTAACAACGAAGCGGTGGATGGTTGGCGGGACAGTTTCCGTCCTGGCGGGAACCGGACTGGGGGTGGCATCCTTTCCCGGCTTTGTCGAGAGCGGCCGCTCGGACCCCCTGCTCCTTTTGCCGTCCCTCGCCTTATGCCTAGGCGGCGGCTACGCGGTACTCTTCCCGGCCATCAGTGTGGGCCGCAACCGGCTGCGCGTCTTCCGCGACTGGCGGCGCCACCCCCGGGCAGGAAAAGTTTTCTGGGTGCT
>NZ_JBNHFF010000407.1:0-1593 GCF_059089965.1 Arthrobacter sp. SPT-J7 | reverse complement strand
GGCGCTTTCGGCATGGCCGCGCCGGAGTTCCTGGCACAGGACAGCATTTTTGGCAGCCTCGTCAATATCGTGACCTGGCAGTGGGCCGGCTACTACATGATCATCATCTACGCCGCACTGCGCGGTATCGATCCCGGAATTTACGAAGCTGCCGTCCTTGACGGCGCCTCTGACCGGCAAATCGCATGGCGGATCAAGATTCCCATGATCTCGTCTTCCCTCGTCATGGTTGTCATTTTCGCCCTCATAGGCACCCTGCAGTTCTTCACCGAACCGCAAGTGCTCCGGGGGGTGGCGCAAGGAGCTATCCCGACGTCGTACACGCCCAATATGTACGCCTTCTCGCTGGCCTTCTCCTACAGCCAGTTCAACTATGCTTCCGCCATCTCCTTCGCACTCGGCATCGTCGTGTTCGCCTTCTCCTTCCTTTTCCTCTTCCTGACCCGCAAGCAGAGCGGACTGAAATAAACCATGGCACTCGTCACCGATACCCCCCAGCTGAAGGGCGGCCGGAAAGGCCGCAGCGCCGCAGGCCGCGCCAGGGCCCGCAACGGCGGTCCCCGCATCGGCTCCCACATTTTCCTGCTCATCCTTGTTATCTACTTCATCACCCCGATCTGGTGGCTGACCGTCGCCAGCACCAAGGACACTGCCGGCCTCTTCGGAGGCTCAGGCGGGCCTCTCTGGTTTGATGATGAGTTCCATTTCTTCAGCAACGTCCAGGGCCTGTTCGAGCGGCAGGACGGCATCTACTGGCGCTGGCTCGGAAACTCGTTCCTGTACGCCATCTCAGGAGGCGTCGGAGCGACCATCCTCGCCGTGCTTGCGGGCTACGGTTTCGCGAAGTACAACTTCCGTGGCCGGGGACCGTTCTTCGGGCTCCTGCTCGGTGCGGTGATGGTGCCGCTCACAGCACTCGTCATCCCGACGTTCGTGCTGCTGAGTTCAGTAGGGCTGGTGAACACAATTTGGGCCGTGATCCTGCCTTCGCTCCTCAGCCCGTTCGGCGTCTACCTCATGCGTGTCTTCGCACAGGAAGCGGTGCCAGACGAACTACTGGACGCCGCGCGGATCGACGGGGCAGGAGAAATCCGCACGTTCTTCCAGATCGCGCTGCCCCTGCTGCGCCCGGCCATCGTGACAGTGCTCCTGTTGTCCGTCGTCGGAACCTGGAACAACTTCTTCCTGCCACTGGCAGTCCTCAGCGATCCGCTGCTGCTTCCGGTCACCGTCGGGCTTAACGGCTGGCAGGCCCTGTCCAACGCCGGCAGCGGCGGTGAGGCCCTCTGGAACCTGATCACCACGGGCGCCTTCCTCTCAATCATCCCGCTGATCATTGCCTTCCTTTCCCTCCAGAAGTACTGGCAGGGCGGATTGTCGCTGGGCTCGCTCAAGTAGCCCGGCCCCGCTTCCAGCCTCCAAGCACATACGTACGCACAGAAAGTCATTTGATGCAGAACGCACGCCTCACCCTCGACCCGCACTTCACCGTCGGACGGATCAACCGCAACATCTTTGGCGGGTTCGTCGAACACCTCGGCCGCCACGTCTACGACGGCATCTACGAGCCCGGCCACGAGAGCGCCGATAACG
>NZ_JBNHFF010000406.1:0-1599 GCF_059089965.1 Arthrobacter sp. SPT-J7 | reverse complement strand
CCTTCTCAAATTTCCTGCGCGCGCAGCGGATAGGGACCGAACTGTCTCACGACGTTCTAAACCCAGCTCGCGTACCGCTTTAATGGGCGAACAGCCCAACCCTTGGGACCTACTCCAGCCCCAGGATGCGACGAGCCGACATCGAGGTGCCAAACCATGCCGTCGATATGGACTCTTGGGCAAGATCAGCCTGTTATCCCCGAGGTACCTTTTATCCGTTGAGCGACGGCCATTCCACAATGTGCCGCCGGATCACTAGTCCCGACTTTCGTCCCTGCTCGAGATGTCTCTCTCACAGTCAAGCTCCCTTGTGCACTTACACTCGCCACCTGATTGCCAACCAGGCTGAGGGAACCTTTGGGCGCCTCCGTTACTCTTTAGGAGGCAACCGCCCCAGTTAAACTACCCATCAGGCACTGTCCCTGACCCGGATTACGGGCCGAAGTTAGATGTCCAGAGTGACCAGAGTGGTATTTCAACGATGACTCCACCCGGACTGGCGTCCGGGCTTCACAGTCTCCCACCTATCCTACACAAGCCACACCGAACACCAATACCAAACTATAGTAAAGGTCTCGGGGTCTTTCCGTCCTGCTGCGCGTAACGAGCATCTTTACTCGTAGTGCAATTTCGCCGAGTTTATGGTTGAGACAGCGGGGAAGTCGTTACTCCATTCGTGCAGGTCGGAACTTACCCGACAAGGAATTTCGCTACCTTAGGATGGTTATAGTTACCACCGCCGTTTACTGGGGCTTAAATTCTCCGCTTCGCCCCCGAAGGGGCTAACAGGTCCTCTTAACCTTCCAGCACCGGGCAGGAGTCAGTCCGTATACATCGTCTTGCGACTTCGCACGGACCTGTGTTTTTAGTAAACAGTCGCTTCCCCCTGGTCTCTGCGGCCCTTACCCGCTCCAAGACGCAAGGTCTTGTCACGGTCCGGGCCCCCCTTCTCCCGAAGTTACGGGGGCATTTTGCCGAGTTCCTTAACCATAATTCTCTCGATCGCCTTGGTATTCTCTACCTGATCACCTGTGTCGGTTTGGGGTACGGGCGGCTAAAACCTCGCGTCGATGCTTTTCTCGGCAGCATAGGATCACCGAATCCCCCCATGCGGGGGTCCCGTCGGGTCTCAGGCTTCACGAACGGCGGATTTGCCAACCGTTCACCCTACATCCTTGGACCGGGACTACCATCGCCCGGCTCGGCTACCTTCCTGCGTCACACCTGTTAATACGCTTACCTCCCCGGATCGGGTCCCGCGCGCCCCGCCCGCACTGGCCCCGAAGGGCACACACGGACGGTTTGGGCGGTTAGCATCACCGGTTTGGCATGGGCGGTTTTTCGCCGGTACGGGAATATCAACCCGTTGTCCATCGACTACGCCTGTCGGCCTCGCCTTAGGTCCCGACTTACCCAGGGCAGATTAGCTTGACCCTGGAACCCTTGATCATTCGGCGGACGGGTTTCCCACCCGTCTTTCGCTACTCATGCCTGCATTCTCACTCGTGTAGGCTCCACCACTGGCTTCCGCCGCAGCTTCACTGCCCACACGACGCTCCCCTACCCACCAGCGCTCCTGAACCACGAAGGCTTGGATAA
>NZ_JBNHFF010000405.1:0-1604 GCF_059089965.1 Arthrobacter sp. SPT-J7 | reverse complement strand
GCTTGCGCCAGTTGAACGAGGGCGAGCAGTTGTAGGAGAGCATCTGGTCAGGGAACTCGGCCTTGACGGCCTCGGCGAACTTGCGGGCCAGTTCCAGGTCCGGGGTGCCGGTTTCCATCCAGATCAGGTCTGAGTAGGGGGCGTAGGCCTTGGCCCGGGCGATGCAGGGTTCGATGCCGTTGCGGACCTTGTAGAAGCCCTCGGCGGTGCGGACGGGCTGTCCGCCTTCGCGAGGGATGAATTCCTGGTCGCGTTCGTCCACGTCGGAGGTGATCAGGGTGGCTGCCTCGGCGTCGGTCCGGGCGATGACCACGGACGGGGTGCCGGCGACGTCGGCCGCGAGGCGGGCGGCGTTCAGGGTGCGGACGTGCTGCTGGGTGGGGATCAGGACCTTGCCGCCGAGGTGGCCGCACTTCTTTTCGGAGGCGAGCTGGTCTTCCCAGTGAACGCCGGAGGCGCCGGCCTGGATCATGGATTTCATGAGTTCGTAGGCGTTCAGCGGGCCGCCGAAGCCGGCCTCGGCATCAGCAACGATCGGAACCAGCCAGTCCTCGACGGTCTGGACGCCTTCGGAGAATTCGATCTGGTCGGCGCGGAGCAGGGCGTTGTTGATCCGGCGCACCACCGTGGGCACTGAGTTGGCCGGGTAGAGGGACTGGTCCGGGTAGGTGTGGCCGGAGTTGTTGGCGTCCGCTGCCACCTGCCAGCCGGAAAGATAGATGGCACGGAGGCCGGCCTTGACCTGCTGCACGGCCTGGTTGCCGGTCAGGGCGCCGAGGGCGTTGGTGTATCCGCCGGTCTTGTGCTCTTCCGTGAGCTGCTTCCAGAGCTTCTCTGCGCCGCGGCGGGCCAGGGTGTGTTCTTCGGAGACGCGGCCGCGGAGACGGACGACGTCGGAGGCTGAGTAATCCCGGGTCACACCTTCCCAGCGGGGGTTGGCGGACCACTCGAGCTCCAGGGCGGCGGCCTGCGATTCTGTGTCCTGGCCGGACGGCTGCTGGGTGGGCTCAAATGCTGCAGTCATCGTTGATCTCCTTGATTGAGCTCCGGGGGTCGGCGGGAACCGCGCCTTTGCGGTTCCGCCGGCTTCCCGGTGCAATGCTTACTTCCGTAATCATTACTTTTCAGCACTTCCAACATGGTTGGTAGAGAAGAACTCTGGAAAGAAATGCAATTCTTCCCGTATTCTTCAAAAATGTCGCTTACAAGCTGGAACAGGGAAGTTGCCCCGCCGCCGTCTCCAGGGACGGCAGTTGACCTGGACGTCATTTCACTCGGCCGCCGTGTACGCCACCTGCGCAAACAGGCGGGGCTTACGCTCGAAGGCCTGAGCGCCGCCGTCGGGACAGCGCCCAGCCAGCTGAGCCTGATTGAAAACGGAAAGCGGGAGCCAAAACTCGGGCTCCTCCAGCACCTGGCGTCCGCACTGAGCGTCAGCATCGACCAGCTGCTCGGAGCCGAACCACCCAGCCGCCGGGCGGCCCTCGAGATCGAGCTTGAGCGCTATCAGCGCGGGCCCCTCTATGAATCGCTGAACCTCCCGAAAATCCGCATCAGTTCGCGGCTTCCGCTTGATGTGCTCGAGGCCCAGGTGGGGCTGCTTC
>NZ_JBNHFF010000404.1:0-1607 GCF_059089965.1 Arthrobacter sp. SPT-J7 | reverse complement strand
TTGTCATGACCAAGTACCTAACCACCCGGTTCCAAAAGATGCCGCGTGTAAGTATCCCTAAGAATACTTTTGAAGTACCGGGTACTCGTGTTTGGGCTTTGGAGGGCCCGTAGTTTGGACACACCGGCGGGCTATGCAGCGGCTCCTGGAACACCTAACTCCGAGGAGATGCACCTTGAGACCCCTCGCTACTACCGGACACCCGGAAAAGACACTCGGAGCCGCCGATAGCGCTGCCTGCAGCGTCTGTCCTACGCCGGCGGGGCCCTTGGAGCGGAAGGGACATCCCCGGGCCAAAAACAGCATTTCACTTACGACAGGGGAAACGCGATGACTCAGTTATCAACGGGGACCAAAGACCAGGCTGCTCACGCCGCCACGGAGATGACCTCATGCCGTACTCTGTGATGTCCATGAGCGCCTTCGTGTCGGCGGAGGCCGCACAGTCGGCGCTCCACGTGGGGGGACGATTCCTGCTCATGGTCTCGATGATGTTGTTCTTGGCCTACGCGCTCTTCATGATCAGCGCCGTCGTGGTGTCAGGCCTTCTGAACACGACTCGTTCCGTCCGCCGGCGCCTCGTATACAGCAGGCCGGTCGCGTCGAGCGCTCCGCAGTCTGCGACGCCGATGCGGCAGGTCAGCTCCACGGCCAAGCGCCATGGAGCACGGGTGTCGGGAACATAGACCATGATTCTCCTGAACGATCAGCGCATCGACTTCGTCCTGACCCTGGCCGTGAGCCTGGTTCTCCTGTCGGTTCTGTACGGTGTGCTGATGCTCGTGCTGTCCCGGTTCGAACCGGCGTACGCGCGACGTCGAGCGGTAACCTTCCCAGCAACCGCCGAGAAAGCAGTCATCTTCGTGGTGCCCTGTCTCAACGAGGAGCGGGTCCTCGCCGCCAGTCTCGATCGGCTCGTGGAGATGGACTACCCGCGGATGCAGGTCCTGGTGATCGATGACGGTTCTGACGACGGCACAGCGGCCATCGTGCAAGCCAACCCCGATCCCCGGGTCAGCCTGCTGCAACGACGACTGCCGACCGCCCGCCAGGGTAAGGGCGAAGCGCTTAACGCGGCGATCCGGCACATCCGCTCCGGGGCGCTTGGCGCCTACACCGATCCCTCGGATGTCGTCGTCTGCGTCGTGGACGCCGACGGGAGGATGGAGCCGCAGGCGCTGGACGAGGTGATTCCGCTCTTCGTCGATCCCCGGCTGGGTGCCGTCCAGATCGGGGTCCGGATTAACAACCGCCGCCAGAACCTGCTGGCACGGATGCAGGATATCGAGTTCGTGCTCTACACCGAGGTTTTCCAACGCGCTCGCCGGCACCTGGGGAGCGTGGGGTTGGGTGGCAACGGGCAGTTCGTGAGGCTCTCGGCCCTCATCAGCCTCGGCCCCGCACCCTGGTCCAGGAGCCTCGCCGAGGACCTCGACCTCGGCGTGCGGCTGCTGATCAGGGGGTGGAATATCGAGTTCTGCTCCACCTCGGCCGTGCATCAGCAAGGTCTCGTGGACGTCCGGCGCTGGGTCAAACAACGGACCAGGTGGTTCCAGGGGCACCTGCAGGCTTGGACTCTGGTCCCCTGGGTGCTGCGGGACCTAACG
>NZ_JBNHFF010000403.1:0-1614 GCF_059089965.1 Arthrobacter sp. SPT-J7 | reverse complement strand
TGAGTACGAGCGATCCGCGGGTGAATTCCGAATCGAACCGTTCCGGAAACTTCCGGAACAACGTCGTTGTAGATTAGGAGTGTTTCAGAGAGCACGTCAAGGGTTTGCAGAAAAGTCATGGCCGACGGTGTGGCGGGAAGGCCTATACTTGCAGCGAACCCAGGAGGAAAGCGTGCCCGAGACCCAGCGCCCGGCTGTCACAATTTCGGCTATTGCGGCCGAAGCGGGCGTTTCGGTGCCCACTGTTTCTCGGGTACTGAACGGTCGTGGCGATGTTTCCGCACGGACCCGTGAGCGGGTGGAAACTCTGTTGCGGGACCACGGATACCAGCGTCGGGGGAACCGTCCGGAGGTGCGGTCCGGCCTCATCGACCTCGTTTTCAACGACCTCGACAGCCCCTGGGCCGTGGAAATCATCCGTGGCGTGGAGGAGGCAGCCAATGAAGCCGGGGCCTCCACGGTGGTTTCGGCGATCCATCGCCGCACCAGTCCCACATCCACGAGGCAGTGGCTGGAGCATGTCAGCGCCAGGGCGAGTGACGGGGCGATCCTGGTCACCACTGACCTCGATTCGTTTCTGCGCGCCGAGCTGCAGCGCCTGGACGTACCTGCCGTAGTAGTTGATCCGGCCGGGGTGCCTGACCTCGACGTTCCGACCATTGGGGCCACCAACTGGACGGGGGCAGTCAGTGCTACAGAACATCTCACCGGACTCGGCCACCGCCGCATCGGTTTTGTTGCGGGTACCCCCGGGCTTTGGTGCAGCAGGGCGCGACTGGACGGTTACCGGGCGGGCCTGGACGCGGCCGGCATCGCATTTGATCCCGCGCTAGTGACCGAGGGGGATTTCGATTACCAGTCAGGTTTCCGCGCCGGCTGCAAACTCCTGGACTTGGCCGAGCTGCCCACCGCCGTTTTCGCAGCGAGCGACCAGATGGCCCTGGGTGTCTACGAAGCTGTACGCAAAAAGGGTTTGCTAGTGCCCGAAGACGTCAGCGTCATTGGCTTCGATGACCTTCCCGAGGCCCGCTGGGCTTCGCCTCCCCTCACCACCGTGCGGCAGCCATTGGCCGAAATGGGCAAGCTCGCCGCCCGTACCGTCCTGCGAATGGTCCAAGGGGAAAGTCTCGAAAGCCCCCGTGTTGAACTGGCCACCAGGCTCGTGGTGCGGGAGAGCACAGCAGCACCCAGGAACCGCTGATTCTGGTGGTGACCACCCGTCAGAGGTTACCGCGCTCCGTCTTAGCGCTAACCCTTGACCGGGAGTAGCTGGAAGCTTAGGCTGACTGAGTTCCGGAAAGTACCGGAAGGCCCGATCTAATTTGCTGCCCCAGTTAGTCCAGTGCGCGCGCTCCACCCACGCGCGCGGTACACACGCTGAGGTGCCTGGGGCAAGTGACAGCAAAGGAAACCCATGAAGCTCAAGCTCCCCCGCGCAGTTTTCCTGCGCCAGGCAAGACTCCCCTTCACCGCTGCAGTTCTTGCTGTAAGCGCCTTTGTTCCAGCGAGCCTCGCGGGCGCCACATGGGCCTGGGCGGACGGAGCGACACCTGCAATCGTGGACTCTACCCGCCATGACGGCAAGTATGTAAGCCTTACTTTTGACGACGGGCC
>NZ_JBNHFF010000402.1:0-1634 GCF_059089965.1 Arthrobacter sp. SPT-J7 | reverse complement strand
GGAGTGGCGAACATTTTCTTTGCCGTTCAGTCCCTGACTTCGAAGGTCAGCATGAAGTCAGCTTCCCGGGGCTTGAGCCGGTACTGCTCCAGCACGCCGGGACCACAGGCAGCGGTTCCAACACCGCGGAGCGCATGGTCAACATACACATAGCTCCGGCCATCCGCCCGCAGGTCCGGGCGATGATCGGCTGCCTCCACAATGTCCTGGGCGTAGGGCCGGACAGTCAAGGCAAAGGGATCTCCGGAAATTTCGAGGGTACTCCCGGCCAGCTCGAGCGCCGCGCGTCGCACCCCTGACCGTGCCCCGGACTCCTGGGGGCGCACGTAGTCCACGTCCAAGTCGGCCAGAGGCAGCGAGAACCAGCCCGTTTTTGCTCCCTGCCCGGTATCGGGATAGCTCTGGTGGGGGCCTTGGCCGAACCACGAGACCAACGTGGTCTCTTCGGCCAGCACGATTTCCAGTCCAATCCGCGCCCATTCCACCGCGAAGCCGCGGTTAATCCATTGGCCGTCAGGCTTGACCTGCGTCCGGAGTGCAACGCTTTTGCCGTCACTGCTCCAGGTGTAGTCCACCCACACTCCGTATTGTTTGTCGGCTGCGCTGACGCGGGTGCGGACCGTCAACGCTTCTCCTCCCTCAGGGCAGGCTTCCGAGTTGATTTCCAGCAACCGCGTATGGAGCCGGTTCAGCCCGGCATCCGTCCACTGTGCGGCGAGAGGACGCTCGTCGGCGCCACCCCACTCCCGGCCGAGGTCGTTGTCGGTTGGTGGCCACCACAATGCCAGGCTCATCTTCTCAACAGGGACGCCACCGATGGAGGTGGGCATGCCCGTGACGCGACTGAGAACTACCGGCCCCAGGCTGAGTTCGCTGTCCTGGATGAGCAAAGATTCAACCGGCGCTGGCTGAACTTTGGCGCCCAGCCCTCGCACCGCCTGTCCCCACGCAACTTCGTGCCCGGCCGATGCCCACGCTGAATCAGCGGCAAGGACCGCGCTGACGGTGAGTACCGCTGGCTGGTTGTCAGGAAGTGACTCTGCGAGGGCAGCAAGACTGGCGGGCAGCTTCACAGCCGCCTCGGCCTGCGGTGCCAGGGACGCAACGTCCACCGTGCCGGCGTCGATCAGACCGCCGTCGGCCTCCACGACGTACCGGAAGCTGTAGGCGCCGGTGCCGGCGAAATCCTGCCCGTTGCGGACGGTGAAGCTTGACCAGTCGCCGGCCACGGTGATCCGCAGCGGTTCGATGACTTTCTTGAAGTCCAGCAGTCCCGGCCTGGGGTTGCGGTCCGCGTCCACCAGCCCGTCGGTGACAAAGTTGCCGTCGTGGATTTGCTCCCCGAAGTCCCCGCCATAGGCGTAATGCTCGCCGCCGTCCGGGGAGGCGACGGTGATGCCGTGCTCCAGCCATTCCCAGACAAAACCGCCCATCAGGCGCGGGTACCGTTCGAAAAGCTCCTGGTACTCACTCATTCCGCCGGGGCCGTTGCCCATGGCGTGGATGTATTCGCACAGCACAAACGGCATGGCCCGGCGCTGGACGTCCAATGCGGAGTTTTCCAGGGCAGGCTCTACCCCTTGTCCGATCAGTGCAGTCTCCGCCTGGCTGGCGTACATCCGTGAGTAGACATC
>NZ_JBNHFF010000401.1:0-1644 GCF_059089965.1 Arthrobacter sp. SPT-J7 | reverse complement strand
CAGGCCGGCCGCCGTTATGCCCTCTGCTTCAGAATCAGGCTTCGCGGCTTCCGGCGTGGTCTTCGAAGACGGCAGCAGCATGTACGGCGACCTGGTGGTCCTGGCCGAGGAGCGGGTGTCCCGGGACGGGCTCGCCGCCAGCGCCGGCCTGCGGACGGCGCCCACCGGCGGCATTGTCATCAGCCAGGACTTCCGGACGTCCGTCCCCGGCATCTGGGCCATCGGTGACGCGGCAGCGTTCGACGGCGTCCGCCTGGGCCTGCTGGTTGCTGCCGCTTCCGCGGCGGGCGCCTGCGCCACCCAACTGCTCACGGCTTCTGCTCCTGCCGCCTTGCCGGCCGCGGCCTGACGGAGTGCGGCCGCTGCCTTGCGGAGGACGGCCGCTGCCTTTCCACTGAGGGCGGCACCCGCTGTGGCAAGATGGTTCCCGAAACGAGTCATGGGCAGGGCGTTACAACGCCCCGCCCACGGGCCCCTGGAGAGGACCATCATGAGCAACGAAGCCACCCCTTCCGTTGAAACTGCAGCCGCAGGTTCCGGCAGCATCGCGTCCTTCATCGACCACACGCTGCTGAAACCCGAAGCCGGAGAGGCCGACGTCCTCAAGGTTTGTGCAGAAGCGGCCCAATACCACTTCAAGTCAGTGTGCGTTAACCCCCTTTGGGTGAAGACAGTCAAGAAGGCCCTCAAGGGGACCGGTGTCCTGACCTGTTCCGTGGTGGGGTTCCCGCTGGGTGCCACTCCCACCGACGTCAAGACCTTTGAAGCCCGCGGTGCGGTGCTGGATGGTGCCGACGAGGTGGACATGGTCATCAACATCGCTGCCGCCAGGGCCGGGGACAAGGGTGCGTTGGTTGAGGACATCACTGCGGTGGCAGAGGCCGTGCATGCCAGTGGCGCCATCCTCAAGGTCATCATCGAAACAGCGCTGCTCGACGACGCCCGGAAGGTTCTTGCCTGTGAGGCCGCCGTGGAGGCCGGAGCTGATTTCGTGAAGACCTCGACAGGCTTTAACGGAGGCGGCGCCACCGTGGAGGACATCACCCTGATGCGCCATACGGTGGGCCCCAACCTCGGCGTGAAGGCCTCCGGCGGTGTGCGTTCCCTCGAGGATGCGCAGGCTATGATTGCTGCAGGTGCAACACGTATTGGTGCCAGCTCCGGAATAGCCATCGTCAAGGGTGAACAGGGTTCAGCCTCCTACTGACAGCAGCCGGAGTCGCCACAGAATGAGGCCCCCGCGGCCAAGGAGGAATGAATGTCCAGCAAGATCACGGCTTCCAACCAGGGCCCCGCATCTCACGAAGGGTCACTCCAGACCCCCCAGAATGAGAACAAGCTTGCCACCAGCGTCATCCTTTTTGTGGTCTGCATGGCCTTGTTCCTGGGCGCAATCTACTCGTTGTCCTTCCTCACGCTTGACAACCCGTGGCCCATGGCCGTCTGCATCGTGCTCTTCTTCCTGACCTACTGGATCCCGCAGACCATCCTGGGCCGCTCCGACTCCGCCGGCGAGCACTGAGAACCTCAATACCCAAGGCGGCGAAGGCCGGCAGGTAAACCAGAAGACCCCCGGATAAATACGGGGGTCTTGTGGTTTAACTGGAATAATGCCGCGCCGGCCACCACGATTACCCCTCCCTC
>NZ_JBNHFF010000400.1:0-1645 GCF_059089965.1 Arthrobacter sp. SPT-J7 | reverse complement strand
ATACTGACGCGCTCCTCCGGAGGCATCCACATGCCGTCCTGGTCGGTGACCTCAAAGGCGTCGTGGAAGGCATCGAGGTTCTTCGCGATGGCATTGGTTCGGAACTCGTTGGGCGAGTGCGGGTCAGTCGCCAGCCTGCGGATGGCTTCTTCGCTCCGGATCACCTGCCGCCAGCCTGCTGCCCAGGATGCGAAGAAACGCTGGTGCCCGGTGAGGCCGTCCAGGACCTCCGGCTCCTTTCCATCGAGGCTGATCAGGTAGGCCTTGTAGGCGATGGCCAGTCCGGCGAGGTCGCCGATGTTTTCGCCGAGGGTGAGGCGTCCATTGACGTTATGGCCGGGAGCCGCGTACGGGGAAAGTGCATCGTATTGCGCCACCAGCTTGGCTGTGAGCTTTTCGAAGGCCTGGCGGTCCTCATCGGTCCACCAGTTCCGCAGTGCCCCGCCGCCGTCGAACTGGGAGCCCTGGTCGTCGAAGCCGTGGCCGATTTCGTGTCCGATCACCGCGCCTATCCCGCCGTAGTTCACGGCGTCGTCGGCGTCGGCGGTAAAGAATGGCGGCTGCAGGATCGCGGCCGGGAAAACGATCTCGTTCATCATCGGGTGGTAGTAAGCATTGACTGTCTGCGGGGTCATCAACCACTTGTTGCGGTCCACCGGCTTGCCCACCTCATCAAGGTGCCGGTCCACGTCTGCGTTGTGTGCCCGTTCCACGTTGCCCAGCAGATCGGCGGGATCGATTTCCACGGCTGAGTAGTCGATCCACTTTTCCGGATAGCCGATTTTCGCGCGGAAACCCTCCAGCTTCCGCAGGGCTTCGGCCTTGGTGTCCTGGCCCATCCAGCCGACGGCGGTGATGCTTCGGCGGTAGGCCTCGATCAGGTTGGCGACCAGCGTCTGCATGCGGGCTTTGTGTGTTTCCGGGAAGTGCCGCGCCACATAGATCTGACCTACGGCTTCGCCGAGGCCGCCTTCCACCACACCAACGCCGCGCTTCCAGCGGTCTTTGTTCCGCGGGGTGCCGCTGATGGTGGTCCCGTAGAAGGCGAAGTTGGCATCAACGAATGCCGAGGACAGGTAGGGGGCTGCGGCGCTGATAACCCGCATGGCCAGCCATTCCTGCCAGTGCGCCAGCGGCTCGGATTCGAGAAGGCCGGCGGCGCCGTCGAAAAAGGGAGGGGTGCTCACCACAATTTCCTGCCGCTTTTCCTCGTCAATGCCCGCCGCGTCAAACCAGGTTGTGAGCAGCGGGAACAAAGCGGATGCCTCGTCCGCGGACTTCAGGTTGTACGTCTTTTGCGGGTCCCGAAGGGTGACGTTGTCCCAGTGATGGGATGCCAGCTTCGTCTCGAGCGCAACCACGCGCTCAGATCCACCGTCGGCGTCCGGAACGCCGGCCAAAGCAAGCATCGTCTTCACGTGTGCACCGTAGGCTGTGACCGTCGGGGCGAACTTCTCTTCCCGGTAGTACGACTCGTCAGGCAGTCCGAGACCGCCCTGGCCCACGTACAGGAGGACCCTGTCGGGATTACCAGCATCAGGGGCCGGGTAGATGTAGAACAGGCCACCCACATCGGCCCGGAACAACCGGCCCCCCAGGGAGACCAGGTCTGCTACGGAGGTGGTGGCGAACACCTCGGCGAGCC
>NZ_JBNHFF010000399.1:0-1646 GCF_059089965.1 Arthrobacter sp. SPT-J7 | reverse complement strand
AGGGCGAGCTGTCCCGCATCGTCAACGACCTCGCGGAGCGCTACCCGAAGGTTGTCACCGCGGCAACGCTGGACAACCTGAAGGATGCCGGTTTCTACTGGGCCACCCGCTCAGGCGTTACCGTCGCCATCTCGGACATCGAGGTTCCGGCCGCCAAGCCGGCCATCCTCGCCGGTTACGAGGAGCGGGCTGCGAAGATCCAGGGCCAGTACGACAAGGGCCTGATCGACGACGACGAGCGTCGCCAGGAACTGATCGAGATCTGGAACAAGGCAACCAACGAAATCGCCCAGGCGATGCGTGACAGCCTGTCGCCGATGAACACCATCAACCGCATGGTGTCCTCCGGTGCACGTGGTAACTGGATGCAGGTCCGCCAGATCGCGGGTATCCGTGGCCTGGTGGCCAACCCGAAGGGTGAAATTATCCCCCGTCCCATCAAGTCCTCCTACCGCGAGGGCCTGTCGGTTCTGGAATACTTCATCGCCACGCACGGCGCCCGCAAGGGTCTTGCTGACACCGCTCTGCGTACCGCCAACTCGGGTTACCTGACCCGTCGTCTGGTGGACGTCTCCCAGGACGTCATCGTCCGCGAAGAGGACTGCGGCACCGAGCGTGGCCTGGTCACGCCCATCGCCGTCGCCGATTCCAACGGTGAGCTGGTGCTGGATGAGAACGTGGAGAACAGTGCGTACGCACGTACGCTCGCCGTCGACGTCGTGGACTCCGAGGGCAACGTCCTCGCAGCCGCCGGCACCGACTGCGGTGACGTGGTGATCGCCGAGCTGTTCGCGGCCGGCATCACCGAGGTCAAGGTCCGCTCCGTACTCACCTGTGAGTCCAGCGTCGGCACCTGCGCCCTGTGCTACGGCCGCTCGCTGGCCACCGGCAAGACCGTGGACATCGGCGAGGCCGTGGGCATCATCGCCGCACAGTCCATCGGTGAGCCCGGTACCCAGCTGACCATGCGTACGTTCCACACCGGTGGTGCAGTCTCCGCCAGCGGCGGCGACGACATCACCCAGGGTCTGCCCCGTATCCAGGAGCTCTTCGAAGCCCGTACTCCGAAGGGTGTTGCACCGATTGCAGAAGCAGCCGGCCGCATCACCATCGAAGAGTCCGAGCGCCAGATGCGCCTGGTCATCACTCCTGATGACGGAACAGAAGAGATCGCCTACCCGGTCCTGCGCCGTTCACGCCTGCTGATCGAGGATGGCGACCACGTCACCGTCGGCCAGAAGCTGATCAACGGACCGGTTGATCCCAAGCAGGTCCTGCGCATCATGGGTCCGCGTGCGGCACAGAAGTTCCTGGTGGACGAAGTCCAGGGCGTGTACCGCAGCCAGGGCATCGGTATCCACGACAAGCACGTCGAGGTTATCGTCCGCCAGATGCTGCGCCGCGTCACGGTCATCGAGTCCGGCGAATCGGATCTGCTGCCCGGCGAGCTCGCCGAGCGCAGCCGGTTCGAGGACGCCAACCGCCGCGTTGTGTCCGAGGGCAAGACTCCGGCTTCCGGACGTCCTGAGCTCATGGGCATCACGAAGGCTTCGCTGGCCACCGAGTCCTGGCTGTCCGCAGCTTCCTTCCAGGAGACCACCCGCGTCCTGACGCAGGCGGCCATGGAAGGCAAGAGCGACCCGCTG
>NZ_JBNHFF010000398.1:0-1658 GCF_059089965.1 Arthrobacter sp. SPT-J7 | reverse complement strand
TCGGCGGGGACCTGTGGGTGTTCGGCCTGGCGCTGTCCGGCTTCGGCACCATCCTCGGTGCGGTCAACTTCATCACCACCATCATCTGCATGCGTGCCCCCGGCATGACGATGTGGCGGATGCCGATCTTCACCTGGAACGCCCTGGTCACCGCCATCCTGGTGCTGATGGCCTTCCCGCCACTGGCCGCCGCGCTGTTCGCACTGGGCGCAGACCGCCGCTTCGGTGCGCACATCTTCGATCCGGAGAACGGCGGTGCCGTGCTCTGGCAGCACCTGTTCTGGTTCTTCGGCCACCCCGAGGTGTACATCATCGCGCTGCCGTTCTTCGGCATCGTCTCCGAGATCTTCCCGGTCTTCAGCCGAAAGCCCATCTTCGGCTACAAGGGCCTGGTCTACGCGACGATCGCCATTGCTGCCCTGTCTGTGACCGTGTGGGCACACCACATGTACGTCACCGGCGCGGTGCTGCTGCCGTTCTTCGCGTTTATGACCATGCTTATCGCGGTTCCCACGGGCGTGAAGTTCTTCAACTGGATCGGCACCATGTGGGGCGGTTCGCTGACCTTCGAGACGCCGATGCTGTGGAGCCTCGGCTTCCTGATCACGTTCCTCTTCGGCGGCCTCACCGGCATCATCCTTGCTTCCCCGCCGCTGGACTTCCACGTCTCCGACTCCTACTTCGTGGTGGCGCACTTCCACTACGTGGTGTTTGGCACCGTGGTATTCGCGATGTTCGCCGGGTTCTACTTCTGGTGGCCCAAGTTCACCGGCAAGATGCTCAACGAACGCCTGGGCAAGATCCACTTCTGGCTCCTGTTCCTCGGCTTCCACGGCACCTTCCTCATCCAGCACTGGCTCGGGGTTGAGGGCATGCCGCGCCGCTACGCGGACTACATGCCGGAGGACGGGTTCACCTGGATGAACCAGTTCTCCACGGTTGCCTCGTTTGTCCTCGGTGCATCCCTGATCCCGTTCTTCTGGAACGTCTACATCACGTGGCGCAGCGCCGAAAAGGTGCAGGTTGATGACCCCTGGGGCTTTGGTGCCTCGCTCGAGTGGGCCACGTCCTGCCCGCCGCCGCGGCACAACTTCACTTCGCTGCCCCGGATCCGCTCCGAGCGTCCAGCCCTCGACCTGCACCACCCCGAGCTTCGACAGGTCCAGACTGTCGAGTCACCGGCTCCCGCAGCCCAGACGCTCGGTAACGCCGACCAGAAGGACACTGCACAGTGAAAATTGAGTCATGGATCTTTGGTTCCGGAGTCTTCTTCTTCGTACCGGTTTCGGTGATTTACGGTTTCCTCACCGACTGGGGTGAGTGGGTAGGTATCCTCGGAATCCTCCTGGTCGGCGGCCTCGCCGGCATGATCGGCGGATACCTTGGGTTCACCGGCAAGCGCGTCGGCCTTCGCCCTGAAGACCGCAGCGATGCCGAGATCCACGAGGGCGCCGGCGAGCAGGGGCACTTCAGCCCCTGGAGCTGGTGGCCGCTGGTCCTCGGCTTGGCGTGCGCTACTGGCTTCCTGGGCCTGGCGGTAGGCTTCTGGATCGTCTACATCGGAGCTGGCCTGGCTGTTGTTGCCCTTGTTGGCTGGGTCTACGAATACAGCCGCGGCGACCACGCCCACTAGGCACAAAGGAACAACGACGGCGGGG
>NZ_JBNHFF010000397.1:0-1671 GCF_059089965.1 Arthrobacter sp. SPT-J7 | reverse complement strand
ACCCCATGCGCTCAAACTCCTTGATCCGGCCCTCAGCAGTGGCCTTGCCCAGCTCCGGTTCCGGATGCGAGGTGAAGAACTGCCATGGAGTGCTCGCCGCAAACTCCTCGCCCATAAACAGCATGGGCGTAAACGGTGACGTCAGGGTCAGTACGGCGGCCACTGCCAGCTGCCCGTAGGACAACGACTGCGAGAGCCGGTCCCCCGTGGCCCGGTTGCCGATCTGGTCGTGGTTTTGGTTGCACACCACCAGGGCGGCAGGATGTGCCAGGGCGGCAATGATGGGCCGGCCGTGGTGGCGGCCGCGGAAGCTGGAGTAGCTGCCGTCGTGCAGGAAGCCGTCCTTAAGGACCTTGGCCAAGACGGCCAGGGACTGGAAGTCCTCGTAGTACCCGGTGGTCTCGCCGCTGACGTTGACGTGGACGGCGTGATGGAAGTCGTCGCTCCACTGCCCCGCGAGCCCATAGCCGTTGGCGTCCCGCGGGTAGAGCAGGCGCGGGTTGTTCAGGTCGGACTCGGCAATAAGCGTTTTGGGCAGTCCGGTCTCAGCCGAGACGGCGTCGCCCAAGGCCCCGAACTCCTCCAGGATGTGCACGGCACGCTCATCGCGCAGCGCGTGCACGGCATCCAGGCGGAGCCCGTCCACGTGATAGTCGCGGAGCCAGAGCGCGGCGTTGTCCAGGATGTACTCCCGCACCACATCCGAGCCGGGGCCGTCCAGGTTGACCGAGTCGCCCCAGGTGTTGGCGTCCCCCTGCTTCAGGTAGGGGCCGAACTTGGGCAGGTAGTTGCCGCTGGGTCCAAGGTGGTTGTACACCACGTCCTGGATGACGCCGATGCCGGCAGCGTGGGCTGCGTCCACAAAACGCTGGTAGGCCGCAGGCCCGCCGTAGCCTTCGTGCACGGCGTACCACTGCACGCCGTCGTAGCCCCAGTTGTGGGTTCCGTTGAAGCCGTTGACGGGCAGCAGCTCCACGAAGTCGATGCCCAGGTCCGCCAGGTAGCCCAGCTTTCCGGCCGCGGCGTCCAGGGTGCCCTCCGGGGTAAAGGTGCCCACGTGGAGTTCGTAGATCACCGAGCCCTGCAGGTCCTTGCCCTTCCAGGCGCCGTCCTGCCAGGCGTGCGCGGCAGGGTCGAAGGTCCTGGAGAGCTGGTGAACGCCGTCGGGCAGCCGCCGCGACCGCGGATCGGGCACGGGCTGGCCGTCCCCGTCCAGCAGGTAGCCATAATCCACGTCACCGTCCGCGGGAGCATCGGGGGCAGTCCACCAGCCCTCCGAGCCGGGCGGCGTCTCCTTCTTCAGCATCGGATACTGCCGGCCGTTGGCCACCAGGATCACCGAACTGGCGTCGGGGGCCCAGACGTCAAAACGCTCGGGCCCAACATTGACAAGGGTCATGCCTTTTCTCCATCCACCGGTACGAGCAAAGCCACGGGGTAGGTACCCAGCACCTCGGCCACCGAAACGCTGCCCGGTCCGTAGCCGGCGCCGGTGAGCTCGTCCCGCACGGGGACAGGGAGGTCGACGGCGGTGTCCCGCCACCCGCCGTCGGCTGCCAGTCCGGCCGGGAGCCGGGTGGCCAGCGTTATGGCTCCCGGAGCCACGTCCGCGCCGCGGTGGAACGCGAGCAGGTGATCTGCAGCAGCCCCGGAGGCGGCAAGCGGAGTGTA
>NZ_JBNHFF010000396.1:0-1686 GCF_059089965.1 Arthrobacter sp. SPT-J7 | reverse complement strand
ACACCAGGTCTGCAAGGGTGAAGCCGTCGTGTGCGGTGACGAAGTTGATGGAAGCCACGGGGCGGCGGCCGGAATGCTCGTACAGGTCCGCCGAGCCGGTGATGCGGGAAGCGAACTCGCCCAGGGTGGCGGGCTCGCCGCGCCAGAAGTCGCGCACCGTGTCGCGGTACTTGCCGTTCCATTCGGTCCACTGCGGCGGGAAGTTGCCCACCTGGTAGCCGCCTGGGCCAACGTCCCATGGCTCGGCGATGAGCTTGACCTGCGAGACCACCGGGTCCTGCTGGATGAGTTCGAAGAAGGTGGACAGCTTGTCCACGTCGTAGAACTCACGGGCAAGGGTGGAGGCGAGGTCGAAACGGAAGCCGTCTACGTGCATCTCGGTCACCCAGTACCGCAGTGAGTCCATCAGGAGCTGCAGGGAGTGCGGCTGGCGGACGTTCAGTGAGTTGCCGGTACCGGTGTAGTCCATGTAGTGCTTCTCGTCGCCCTCCATCAACCGGTAGTAGGCGGCGTTGTCGATGCCCTTGAAGGACAGCGTGGGGCCCAGGTGGTTGCCTTCGGCCGTGTGGTTGTACACCACGTCCAGAATGACTTCGATGCCGGCCTTGTGCAGCGAACGGACCATGGCTTTGAAGTCCTGGACCTGCTGGCCGGTGTCCCCGGTGGAGCTGTAGGTGTTCTGCGGGGCGAAGAAGCCGATGGTGTTGTAGCCCCAGTAGTTGTTCAGGCCCTTGTCCTGCAGGGTGCCGTCGTTGACGAACTGGTGCACGGGCATGAGTTCGATGGCGGTGACGCCCAGCTTCTGCAGGTGGGAGATGACGGCGGGGTGCGCCACGCCGGCGTAGGTGCCGCGCTGCTCCTCAGGAATCTCCGGGTGCAGCTCTGTGAGGCCCTTGACGTGGGCTTCATAGATGACCGACTGGTGGTAGGGAATCCGCAGGTTCTGGTCGCCGTCCCAGTCGAAGAACGGGTTTATCACCACGCCCATCATCATGTGGCTGGCGGAGTCCTCGTTGTTGATCGAGTCCGGCTCGCCCAGGTTGTAGGTAAACAGCGACGGGTCCCAGTCCACCTGGCCGTGGACTGCCTTGGCATAGGGGTCCAGCAGGAGCTTGTTGGGGTTGAAACGGTTGCCGGAAGCAGGATCGTAGGGGCCGTGGACCCGGTAGCCGTACTTCTGGCCCGGCTGGACCTGCGGGATGTAGCAGTGCCAGACATACCCGTCCACCTCGTCCACCGCGATGCGGGTTTCCTTGCCCTCATCGTCAAAGAGGCAGAGTTCAACTTTCTCGGCGCGTTCGCTGAACAGGGCAAAGTTGGTGCCGGTTCCGTTATAGGTGGCGCCAAGGGGATAAGCCGATCCAGGCCAGACTTCCATAATGCTCCTCTTTGTGATTCCGCAGCAGAAGGGCAGAGCCCCCTACCGCCGTGCGAACTAATGCCTACCGTAGCGGCTGGCTGTGACTATTACGTTTCCGGACCGCAGCGTTACTAAGCGTGCTTACTTTACCCCAGATCTCGGGTAAGGCGTCGGCGACGCCTCCCGCGGTGACCGGTCCACCCAAGCAGGAGTCCGACGCCGCCCGCCCGGCGCGGCCATGCAGCGCGGCTCCCAGCGCGGCCATGACAGCCCACCGCCCCTCCTCTTCCACGCCCCACATACCCAAGAGTCCGACGTCGGGACCC
>NZ_JBNHFF010000395.1:0-1692 GCF_059089965.1 Arthrobacter sp. SPT-J7 | reverse complement strand
AAATCGGCTACCTGTTCGGCCAGTACAAACGCATCACCAACCGCTACGAATCGGGGGTGCTCACCGGCAAGGGCATCTCCTGGGGCGGATCACTGGTCCGGCCGGAGGCGACCGGCTTCGGAACGGTCATCTTCACCAACGAAATGCTCAAAACCCGGGGGCTGTCCTTCGACGGGCAGCGGGTTGTGGTTTCAGGCTCCGGCAACGTGGCTATCCACGCCATCGCCAAGGCACAGGACCTGGGCGCCACGGTGGTAGCCTGCTCGGATTCCAGCGGCTACATCGTTGACGAGGGCGGCATCGACGTTCCGCTGCTGCGCGAGATCAAGGAAGTGCAGCGCGGCCGGCTCAAGGAATACGCCGCCCAAACGCCCGGCGCCAAGTACTTCGACGGAGGTTCCGTCTGGGACGCAGGCGCCACGGTAGCCCTGCCATGCGCCACCCAGAACGAGCTCGACGGCGCTGCTGCCACGGCCCTGGTCAGCGGCGGCCTGCTCGCCCTGGGCGAAGGGGCCAACATGCCCAGTACCCCCGATGCCGTATCCGTCTTCCAGCAGGCCGGCGTACTCTTTGGCCCGGGCAAGGCGGCCAACGCCGGCGGTGTGGCCACCTCCGCTTTGGAAATGCAGCAGAACGCCAGCCGCGATTCCTGGTCCTTTGAGCACACCGAGCAGCGCCTCACCGAGATCATGGTGGGTATCCACGATGTCTGCGCCGCCACGGCGGAAGAGTATGGTGCGCCAGGTGATTACGTCCTGGGGGCGAACATCGGCGGGTTCGTGAAGGTGGCAGACGCCATGCTGGCGCAGGGGCTGATCTAGTCAGCACCCGCATGAAGGGTTCCGCCGTTTGGCGGGCTACTTGTTTTTTCCCCGGGCTGCCACGCTCCACCGGTCCACGAGTTGTCCCTGCCTCACGACGGCAACCTCGTCAACGAGGTTGATGGCCAGGCATACATGGTTGGGGATGACCCTCAGCCGGGTGCCGACGGGTGGCGGCGCGCCGCCGTCGTGCCATTCCACGGTGGCGTGGTGCTCCGATAGGGCGATGACCCGGGCCTCCAGGTGGTCGATCAGCCGGCCAAATCCACTTGCCCAGGCTGGCCTGTCGCTGCCCAGGATCTTGCTGCCGGCGTCAACGATAAAGCGCGCAGGGGTGCCCGGCGGAGTGGTGTGCTGGCTGACCACTGTGGTTGCCACCGTGAGGGACATGTCTTCAAGGGCGCCGCGGCCCAGCTCGAATTGCTGCGCATCACCAAACACGTAGACCCCCGGTCGCACTTCCGTGGCAGCGGAACCCTCGGTGAGCAGTGCCGTTGGGGTCGATCCGCCGCTTCGGACCGTCGCTTCGAACCCTGCCGCCGCAAGGACTTCTGCCGCCTGCTGCAGTGCTGCCTGCTCGTGCGCCGCCGCCTTGGCGGGCATCCCCGGGGAGTAGCTGTGGCCCGGGAAGGTGAACACTCCTGCCACCTGCAAACCGGCGTCGGAGGCTGCCCGGGCCACAGTTGCCGCGGCTTCCGGCCGGACGCCGCTGCGGTGGTGCCCGCTGTCAATTTCCACCAGCACAGCCACGTTCCGGACAGCATTGCCCAGGCCCTCGCCAAGCATTGCCGCGCCGGACGCAGAGTCCACGCCTACGGAGATTACACCCGTTGCGGCCAGCCGCCGGAGGCGTTCGGCCTTCCGGGGCGAT
>NZ_JBNHFF010000394.1:0-1702 GCF_059089965.1 Arthrobacter sp. SPT-J7 | reverse complement strand
ATTCGTCACGTTGCTCCTGCGCCTGCGCGGCAACACCGAGATCGAACGTGACGCCCTGGAGCGGCGCCGCACCTTTGACCACAAGGTGGCCGCGCTGATCTCCAACGCCCGGGACGAAGGCTCCCTGCGCCAGGACATTGACCCCCGGACCGTCACCCGGCTCCTCTTCGGCATGATCAACTCGATCGTCGAATGGTACAAGCCCGGCGGGTCCCTTTCACCTGAAAAGCTTGCCGACGACGTCATCACCATGGCATTCGACGGGCTCCACTCCCAGCCCTGAACTACCCTCTCCGAACAAGATACTAAGTGTGCTTGGTATTTCTGCGGCTGCCCGGTTACGGTGGTAGGACCAGCCAGCATCCGCAGGAGGACGTCCATGAGCACCACCATCAGCCGAGGAGCCCGCCGGCCTGCCCGCCTCCGTGCAGCAGCCGGAGGCGCTGTCCTGGCGGTGTCCCTGGCCCTCACGGCGTGCACCGGTTCGCCCGCTCCCCCGGCCCCCACCGAACCGTCCGCTGCAAACACCGCCGGCACCAACAGCTCTCCCAACGCCACCGCCTCACCCAGTGTGAACGCCCCCGCGCCGGATGCAGCCGGCGGCCTTCCCCAGCTGGTGGAGAACCTGGCCCCGTCCGTAGTGACCATCTTCACCGAAGGCGGCTTGGGCAGCGGCGTGGTCTATTCCGAGGACGGCCTCATCCTCACCAATGAGCATGTGGTTCGGGGAAACACCAGGGTTGAGGTCGGTTTCGCCGACGGCCAGCGCGTGGAGGGGACGGTGCGGGCCACGGATGCCGTCACGGATCTGGCCCTGGTCCAGGCCAACCGCACCGGCCTGCCCAAGCCCACCTACCAGACCGATCTTCCGCGCGTGGGCGAGGGTGCCCTGGTTCTGGGCTCCCCGCTGGGATTCGAGAATACCGCCACGTCCGGCATCATTTCGGGGCTCCACCGCTCGATCCCCGGCTCGGCCTCCAACAGCCTGTCCCTGGTGGACCTGATCCAGACCGACGCGCCCATCAGCCCCGGCAATTCCGGCGGCGCTGTCATCAACATGCGCGGTGAGATCATCGGCATCAGCGAGGCGTACATCCCGCCATCTGCCGGCGCCGTCTCCCTCGGCTTTGCCATCCCTGCCGCCACCGCCGTCCAAGTGGCGGAGGAGCTGCTCGCCGACGGCACGGCCGAACATGCCTATCTCGGTCTCACCCCGGGCGAACTGACGCCGCAGATCGCGGACCAGCTGGGCATCGATGCGACCACCGGCGTCGTCGTTTTGTCCGTGGACGAGGACGGTCCGGCGGGCCGGGCCGGAATCCGCCCGGGCGATGTCCTTGAATCCATGGAAGGAGTGGAGCTGAACGCGCCCGAGAAGCTCCTGGCCGAGCTCCGGAACCGCAACCCCGGCGATACCGTAGGCTTCAAAGTCCGGCGGGATAACCAGACGCTGGACATCAAAGCGGACCTTATCGACCGGCCAACACAGTAGTACAACCCGAGAGGAAGGTTAGAAAATGAGCCCCAAGGAAGAACCGGACGCCGGCTACATCATTCCGGACCCGTCTAAAATGCGCGAGGATATTCCCCAAGATGCCGCAGACGAAGCCAACGCGATTCGCTTCAGCGAAGAGCAGGCGCTGATCGAGGAACAGGCCAATGGCATCCGCCCGGACACCTACAGCGTCCCCTCGGGCGGCCC
>NZ_JBNHFF010000393.1:0-1724 GCF_059089965.1 Arthrobacter sp. SPT-J7 | reverse complement strand
CGCCGCCGCCCAGGAGCAGGCGCCCGTCGGGGCCCACCACGGTAACGATGATGGCGGGATCGGTCCGCGGGTAGTGTTCGGACGAATCAGCCGGGCAGCGCCGCACCCATCCCCCGGCTTCCACTTCAGTGGGAGAACCGCAGCGCGGACAGTGCGTGTGCGTGGCATGCCAGTTGGTAATGGCGCTGGCTTCGACAAAAAGGGCAGTCTGTGTTGGACTCAGCCCGGCGGCAACCTCCCGGAATCCTGCCCACGAAGCATCCGAGGGTATCCCGCCGGTTCCAGGCTCCACCGGTTCCGCCAGGATGAAAAGCAGCATTTGGGTACCGGGGGCAAGGTCCGAAGCGGGCAGCGCGGAACCGAGGTAAACCGTCAGCTGGGGCGCGGCACCTGCGGCGGCCAGTTCTTTGTGGAGTGGCCGGGCCGCCGACATCAACAGCCCGCCGCCGTGGATCAGCCCCTGCCTGCCGCAGAGGACAACGGCCAATGTGTCTGGTCTGGCGAGGAGTTCCTCCACCATTCCCGGTTGTGCCCGGGCGACGGATCCACGGTCAACCAGCGCGGGAGGCACCGGGAGTACCGTGTCCATCAGGTGGTTCGCCGGCAGCCGGGCGGCCTTGCCTAAGGGGACCGGTGTTGCAGACTCCGCGTGGCTCATGTGTCCACCGTACTGACTGGGACCGACAATTGATATTTGGGGTGCACTCTCCCTTGGCCGCGCTCCCCTGCCTACCTGATTTGGACTATATCTGAAGACTCGCCGTCCTTGGACCGGTATCTTCGACTGGACGCAATCTACCGTGGAACGGTGAGAAGAAAACCGATTGAACTGGCAGCCGTTGCAACCGCGGCAGTCCCCGGACTGACCCCGACGGCCGTCAGCTCTGCCCCGGATGACCCTGCAGACTTCGACTCCGCGCTGTTGCTCGATTCCGAGGGCAAGCGGTGGCGTGTCCGCTCGCCGCGGCACGCTGAGGCAAGTGCCCGGCTTGAGACGGAATTCCTTGTGCTGCGTGCCTTCGCCCCGGCCATCCGGGCCGAGCTGCCCTTCCTGATGCCCACCGTTGCCGGCAGCGTGCGGCTGGGCACCTTGAGCACGTTTGTCTACTCGCATCTGTCCGGCAGCACGCGAAGCGTCGAGGACCTGACCGCAGGCCCGGATACGCTCGCCCGTGAAATTGGGGTAGCCCTGGCCGCGATCCATGACTTGCCCCATTCGCTGGTCAGCAATGCCGACCTGCCCAGCTATACCCCCAATGAGTTCCGGCAGCGGCGGCTGAATGAGCTTGACCAGGCGGCCACCACAGGAAAAATTCCTCCCGCGCTGCTGCTCCGCTGGGAGCACGCCATGGAAGACGTGTCCCTGTGGCGCTTCAACCCAAGTGTGGTGCACGGCGACCTTCACGAGGACAACCTTCTGGTGGAAGGCCAGCGTGTCACTGCCGTCACCGGTTGGACCGACCTTCGGATTGGCGATCCAGCCGACGATTTCGCCTGGCTTGTTGCCTCCAATGAACAGGACTTCGTGGACGCGGTACTGGGCGCTTACACGGCCAGCCGCAGGGACACTCCAGACAACCATCTCCTGCGCCGGGCAGCACTTTCCGCCGAGTTCGCCCTGGCCCAGTACCTGGTGAAGGGGATTGCCTCGGATGACCCGGGCATGATCTCAGAAGCCGAAGAGATGCTCGGCACCCTTGCGCAGGATATCGAAGAGCACGGCG
>NZ_JBNHFF010000392.1:0-1741 GCF_059089965.1 Arthrobacter sp. SPT-J7 | reverse complement strand
ACGAGTTCACGCAATTAAAGACCAATCCGGCCCCGAAGGGTGTATAAGGAAGGCTGGCGGCTAGAGCCGTGTGAGCTGGGGGTACTTTGGTTCCAAGCCATCACCCGAGGACTTCCCGGTGACCCGCCGGACAACCCAGGGGCCCGCATACTCGCGGAACCAGCGGGCGTTTGCGCGGATGGCATCCACGCCACTGAGCTCCGGGACTGGAGTCATGGGCGGGACGTCGATGGAGTGGTCGTGTTCCAGCACGTCCAGCACTCGCTTGGCCATGTTCGCATGGCCCGCGGCGGACATATGCATCCGGTCCTGCGCCCACATGCCCCAGTCGTAGTATTCGCTGAAGCGCCAGTAGTCCACCAGTAACGCGCCGTGATCGCCGGCGATGCCGCGGACCAGTTCGTTGTAGATGGCCGTCCGTCCGCGCGTCGTGCTGAAGACCTTCGAACCCTTGGCGTCGAAGCCGGTGAACATGACCACGGCGGCACCGGCGGCGCGCAGTTTGGCGATGGCGTCGTCGTACTCCACCAGGAGGTTGTCGATGTCGATCCTCGGGCGCAGGATGTCGTTGGCACCCGCGTAAATGCTTACCAGGGTGGGTTTGAGTTCGACGGCGGCGTCCACCTGCTCAGCCAGGATCTGGCGAAGCTTTTTTCCACGGATAGCAAGGTTGGCATAGCCGAAGCCGGGGTCAGCCGCTCCCAACTGCTCGGCCACACGGTCTGCCCAGCCGCGGACACCGTTGGGGCGGGCGGGCTCGTCGTCGCCCACACCTTCCGTGAAGGAGTCACCAAGGGCCACGTACCGGGTCGTGAAATGCATTCGGCTAGTTTGCCACCAGTTGCTGGGAGCAACCAACCGCGGGTGGAGGCCTAGCTTTCCCGCAGGATCCAGTGGTCGGCGTCCAGCCGGCCCACTACTTTCTCGCCGATACGCGCCAGATCCTGCACGTCCTGCTCCGTCAAGGCGTCCAGGAACAAGTCCCGAACCGTCTCGACATGACCGGGTGCCAGGCCAACGATGGTCGCCATGCCTTCTTCCGTGAGATGGGCCGTAGTGACGCGGGCGTCGTGCGGGTGGGGACGCCGCTCCACCCACCCCCGCTTCTGCAGTTTGGTCACCACGTGCGAAAGCCGCGACAACGATGCGCTGCTTCGCGCGGCGAGCTCACTCATCGGCAGGAACCGCTCTTCTGCCTCAGACAGCATGGCCAGGACCGTGTAGTCGAAAAGGGACAGCTTCCCCGCAGCATGGAGCTTGGTGTCGAGGGCCGCCGGCAGGAGGGTATTGATGCTTACCAGGGCCAGCCAAGCACGGCGTTCGTCGGCGTTAAGCCAGCGGGGTTCGGTCATGTGCCCATTCTACGAGAAGAGGGCGGTTGATCCTTCAAGTAGCGGCCGGGCCGGCCGGTAGGCTTGGGCGCATGTATGTTGTCTCACTGAGCTACCGGGTACCCCAGGACATCGTGGATTTCCACAACGACGCCCACATCGCTTGGCTGCAGAAGGCTTTCGACGACGGCGTGTTCATTGCCGCCGGGCGCAAGGTCCCGCGGACGGGCGGCATGTTGCTCTCCAGGGCAGACCGCGGAACGCTTGACGCCAGCCTGGCACAGGACCCGTTCTACTCGAATGGCGTTGCCGACTTCGAAGTGGTGGAGTTCCACGCCGCCAGGGTGTCACCGGGCTTTGAGAACCTGCTGGACAATTAGGGCCAAGCACTAGCCGCCGGGGATGTGGTG
>NZ_JBNHFF010000391.1:0-1757 GCF_059089965.1 Arthrobacter sp. SPT-J7 | reverse complement strand
GGATTACGGGCCGGCGGAAGCGTGAGCCGGTCCTCCAGGAGGAAGCCAATGGTTTCCAGGGCGTCACCCTTGGTGTGGCCGATCAGGCCGACAGGTCCACGCTTGATCCAGCCGGTAGCGTAGATTCCCGGGACCGGGTTGCCTTCGGCGTCCAGTACGCGGCCGCCTTCGTTGGGAATGACTCCGCGTTTGGCGTCGTACTCCAGCTCGTCGAGGGCCGAGCCGTGGTAGCCGATGGCGCGGTAGACGGCCTGCACGGGGTAGTCCATAAACTCGCCCGTGCCCTTGGCGTTGCCGGTGCCGTCAAGCTGCATGCGCTCGAATTTGATGCCCGCCACCTTGCCGGACCCGCCGTCGTCATAAATCTCGACCGGACTGTGCAGGAAGTGCAGGTGCAGGCGGCGGGAGGACGGGTTCTCCGACTCGGCGTGTTCCTCAACGAGCCAGTTGGTGAGCGTGTTCACCATGGTCTTGATCTGGTTGTTGCTGCGGATCGCTTCATCGGAAGCCTCATCGAACTCGAAGTCCTCGGGATAGAGCACGATGTCCACGTCATTCATGTGGCTGAGCTCCCGCAGCTCAAGGGGGGTGAATTTCACCTGGGCCGGGCCGCGGCGGCCGAAGACGTGCACGTCCGTGACAGGCGAAGCCTTCAGCCCCTTGTACACGTTGTCGGGAATTTCGGTGGAAAGCAGCTCCTCCGGGTGCTTCACCAGCATCCGGGCCACGTCCAGGGCAACGTTGCCGTTGCCGATCACCGCAATGTCCTTCGCTTCCAGCGGCCAGTCACGGGGAACATCAGGGTGCCCGTCGTACCAGGAAACAAAGTCAGCGCCGCCGAAGGAGCCCTGCAGGTCGACCCCCGGGATGGCCAGGTCCGCATCCTTGACCGCCCCGGTGGAGAAGATGACGGCGTCGTAGAACGCACGGAAGTCGTGCAGGGTGAGGTCCCGCCCGTAGGTCACGTTGCCCAGGAACCGGATGTCACCGCGGTCCAGGACTTTGTGCAAGGCGTTGACGATGCCCTTGATCCGGGGATGGTCCGGCGCCACACCGTACCGTATCAGTCCGTACGGCGCAGGATAGGCCTCGAAGAGGTCGATGCTGACCTCGAAGTCGCCGTCTTTGACGCCCCTGGACTTGGTAAGGATATCCGCAGCGTAGACACCGGCAGGTCCCGCGCCCACAATCGCTACGCGCAGGGGACGTGCGGGGGTGCTTTCGCCGTGGTTGGACACCTGGGACCCTTCTGGCCGATGACGATACGCCGCAGGTGCAGCGCACAGTCACTTATTCTAATTGTCCCGTTCCGGGAAATAATGCTGCCCGTGACGCCGTGCCCTAGCCGCTTTTGGCAAGCGGCACCACGTTGCCTTCGCGGTAAAGCAGCGCACGCAACTCCGATTCGGCGGAGTCGGGCCGCTTGGGGTCGATGGTTTCGCCCTCGTGGTAGTGGTCCAGCACGCGCGGGTCAACATAGCTCTTACGCGCGATCGACGGCGTATTGCCAAGCACCTCGGACGCTTCGATCATGGCACGGCTGATGGCCCGCTTTCGTTTGGCCGCCGTCCGCTGGGGGCCTGTCCTGGCGAGGCTGGCGGCAGCCGCCACTGTGCCCCGCAGGGTCCGGAAGTCCTTGGCGGTGAAGTCAGAACCAGTCCGCTCCTTCACGTACACATTGATGTCCGCGCTGGTGACCGGCCGCCAGTGCCGGCCTTCCTTATACGCCAGGAGCCTCGCGTTGGCGCCGCGGCGCT
>NZ_JBNHFF010000390.1:0-1757 GCF_059089965.1 Arthrobacter sp. SPT-J7 | reverse complement strand
GCTACCCGGCTCCTGCACCGCGTGGCCGGTCAGCGACGCTGCTCCTACGCGTCACGTGGGTCTGGGCCGTTGTGCCTTGGCTTGTCTCAGCGGTGCTGTGGAACCCCGACCATGCCCGTGTCCCATACTCCAACAAGTGGCTGACGCTTGTGGACTTCGAACCGGGAGCGTTGTTCGCAGTATCCATTGCAAGTGCGGGCTCCGTGGTGGTGGGGATCTGGGCTGTCCACCTCATGTGGCGGCGATGGCAGGCAGCGAAAGGACCCTTGGCGCCGAGGTCGCGGCTCGTCGCGGCGGCAGGAATCCTTCTCGCCGTAGGTGTGAGCAGCCGGGAGGTCGCCCGCTTCCTAGTCGACACCAAACTGATCACCGAGGAAAACCGGTCCTGGATTGGCTTCGGACATACCGTGCTGGCGATCGTGGCAGTGCTGCTAACCGTGGGATCGGTCTATTGGTCGTTCGCGCAACGCCCGAAGGTGGTCGAAACCATGGTTGCAACGGCCGGGGACCCATTGGGGGTCGAAGTGGCACTACGCCGCGTGCTCGGCGACCCGACTGGGCGGCTGTACTACGACCTCGCCGGGACGTGGCTGGATGCCCGCGGCGTCCCGGCGAGCCCGGCAGCCGCCCCTGGACGGGTGCAGAAGGTTCTCAACAATGAACAGGGTCAGCCCAGTGCTTTAGCAGATCTCGATGACGTCGTGCTCGAGGATCCCATCCAGACCGCCATCGTCCTCTCGGCCACACAGCTGGTTCTTCAGGCCGCCCACCTCGCCGTGGAACGAGACGCCTACGCGAAGGATCTGGCCGAATCACGCAAACGGATCGTCACCGACGGCGTCACGCAACGCATAGAGCTGGAGCGCGCCCTGCACGATGGGGTTCAGCAACACCTGCTCGCCGTCTCGACGACCCTGTCCCTGGCACAGTTTGCGTCCAACTTGACCGAGAGCACGGACGTCATCGACCAAGCTCAGAACCGACTCAAAGAGGCTTTGGCCGAGTTGCGCCGGCTGGCCCGCGGCATCCACCCTGTAGCACTCGGGCACGGAGGCCTCCCCGGAGGGCTGCGCGTCATGGTCGACCGGTGGGATAACTGCGAACTCGTCCTCAAATCATCGGAGGCGTCCTTTGCATGCCTAGACGAGACCGTCCGAACGACGTGTTATTTCGCCGCCGCCGAGGCACTGTCCAACGCCATCAAGTACGGCAGCAGGCCCGTGACGATCTCGGCCGCCTGCGATGGGCAACAGGTCACCATCGCCGTCGTCGATCGAGGAGCCGGCGGGGCACGCCCTGTCCCAGGGGGTGGTCTTGCCGGGCTGAAGGATCGCCTGGCCGCGGTCGGCGGAAGAGCAACAATCACCAGCCCTGAAGGAGGACCAACGAGGATAGAAATCCGATCACCTGTGCACGCCTCTACCACCCTGGGTGTGCCATGAGCGGTGCACGGGTCGCTCTTGCCGACGACTCCGGTATCTTTCGCGCAGGGCTAGCCGCCCTGCTGACAGCAGCTGGAATCCACATCGTCGCATCCGTAGCTGACGTGCAAACCCTGCAGGAGCAGATCAACGAACACCCCGCGGACGTAGCCATCCTCGATATTCGGATGCCCCCCACCTACACCGACGAAGGCATCCGCGCCGCGATAACACTGCGCACACACCACTCAAAACTAGGCATCCTCATACTCTCTACATACGCTGAAGCCGCGTGGGCACGAGAACTTATTGACGCCATCCCCTCCGGTGTTGGTT
>NZ_JBNHFF010000389.1:0-1764 GCF_059089965.1 Arthrobacter sp. SPT-J7 | reverse complement strand
GTCCTGGCTCGCCGCGGTCGAGGAGGCGGCGCCGGGCCGGTTCAGCATGACGCTGTACTCGGTAGTGGCGCAGGCACACGCGGCGGCGTCGGGGACAGCGCGGGCCAGGATGCGCGACGCCGGGAACAACTGGGTAGTACTGCAGGCCAGCCGCCTGATCACCGGCGACGACCCCGAACAGATGGTGGTAACGGTGGAACCGGCAACCACGCATGATCTCGCCACCCTGCTGCTGGCGGCCTACGGAGTCACTGTCCGCGAGCGGGAGGTCTGCCTGGAGGTGCTGTCCGGGAATCCGACGGCGGAGATCGCCCGGCACCTGTTCATCTCCCCGCACACCGTGCACGACCATCTGAAGTCGCTCTTCGAGAAGGTGGGCGTGGGCAGCCGCGGGGAGCTGGTGGCCAAGCTGGTGGCATAAGAAGCGGGCAGATGGTGCCTGAGGTTTGCCTTGGGAGGACCCGTTTCCGGACGGTCCTCATTTGCTTGTGCCTCCGCCTCATGTGGTGGGGTCAGTCCGCGCCCGGCTTCCGGCCGCCGGGGTCACGTGGATCCGCGAAATCCGCAGCCGGTCCATCGCAGTCACCGTCAGCGTGTGTCCGTCCACCTCCACCCGGTCGCCAAGCTTGGGCAACCGACCCAAGCGGTCGATGACGAACCCGGCCACCGTCTCGTAATGCCCCTCCGGCAGTTCAATACCGGACGCCGAGGCGAACTCCTGAAGGATCAGTCCACCGTCGACGTCGACTGAACCGTTTGCCTTGGTGACACGGTCCTCGGGGTCGGCGCCGGCGTCGTACTCGTCGTAGATTTCACCCACCAGCTCCTCCACCAGGTCTTCCAGGGTGACGATGCCGTCGGTGCCGCCGTACTCGTCCACCACCAGCGCGATGTGCTGGCCCAGCCTGCGCATCCGCTGCAGCGACGGCACTACTTTGTTGGTTCCCGGCAGCGGAAGGATCTCCCGCACGATGTCCCGCACCTGCCCGTCGTCGTGTTTTCCATCCCGGGGCACAAGGTCACGGACGTGGATAAAGCCCAGGACGTCGTCCGGCGTCTTGTCCATCACCGGATAGCGCGAATACGGGCCATCCCTGACCATACTGAACGCCTCGGCGATGCTGAGGTTGCCGTTGATGAAGGTCACTTCGGTGCGGGGGCGCATCACCTCCCGCAGCGAGCGGTTCCCCGCCCCGAAGACGTCCGAGAGGATGGTGCGGCTGTGTTCCTCCAACATGTCACTCTCGGCCACCATGTCCCACAGTTCCTCGGAGCTGACGCTTTCCTGCTTGGCGTTCGGATCACCGCCGAACAGCTTTACGACGGCGTCCGTGGACACGGACAGCAGCCAGACGGCGGGCCGCATGACTTCGGAGAGGACGCCCAAGGGAGGGGCCAGCACTTTGGTGAAGCCGACGGCGCTCTGCATGGCAAGCCTCTTAGGCACCAGTTCGCCGAGCACCAGGGATAGATACGCAACCAACAGCGTCATACCGATGAAGGCGACGGGTTCAGCTGAAGCGCCGAAACCGATGCCTTCGAGGAGGGGTTCCACATCTGGCGCAATCGTGGAGGCACCGTAGGCCGCCGAGAAGAAGCCGGACAACGTAACGCCGATTTGGACGGTGGAGAGGAACCGGTTGGGGTTGCCTGCCAACGCCGCGATCCGGGCGCCGCGCTTCCCTGACTTCTCCATCCGCCGCACCTGGCTCTCGCGGAGGGACACCAGCGCCATTTCCGTGCCGGCAAACACCCCGCCGAGCA
>NZ_JBNHFF010000388.1:0-1772 GCF_059089965.1 Arthrobacter sp. SPT-J7 | reverse complement strand
GGAAGTTGATGACCTGGCCGGTTCTGCCGCATCCGCAGGTGCCGGTCTCGACGTCGCCCATGTCGTCGGTGAGGAGGAAACCGGGGTAGCTGGTGCTGAGGGCGTCCAGTACGGCGATGGTGCCGGTCTCCCCCGGGGCGATTTCCTTGCCGCTCTGGCCAGGGTCCCGGATGGAGATGTAGCACCACGGCGGAACGTGCTTGCGATGCAGGTGGCATTCAACGGCGAGCATGTTCGACTCGATCATCCCGTACATGTCGCGCACGTTCACTGCACGCACGCCGAGCAAGTCGTGGCACCGCTCCCGAAAGCTTTCATCGGGGATGGCCTCGGCTGTGTGCCGCTTCCAGCCGCCGAGAGTGATAATCATGCTGAACGGGTCCAGGCGCACATTGATATTTTCCCGCTCAAGGAACTGGAGGAGCCGGCCGATGAGGAACGGCGGACTGACGATGTGGCGTGTCATGTGTCCCTCCCACCGGCGCAGGTGCTCCAGGGCCTCCCCGGCGTCGAACGACTGGCCGGCAACGAGATATGCGTGGTGGTCGAAGACGCTGTTCAGGACGTTCAAGTCCTTGAGCAGTCCCATCTCCGAGGCTTCGGGGTCCGACGGATTCAAGAAAAGGCCCGCGCCCCCGGACAGGCTGAAGAACTCGCGGTAGGTCCCGGTCAGGGCGACCAGCGCCAGGGTCAATGTCTCGCTGTCGCGGTGGGTGACAGACGGGACACCGCGGGTTCCGCTGGAGCGGGTTTCGGTCTCGACGTCGGCCAGGGAACAGGTGAGCAGCACCTTGGCGTCGGGACGCTTGAACATGCCGACCGGCAACAGTGGCAGGGATTGCAGGTCGTTGATGTCGTTGATTGTGGCCGGGTTGACTCCCAAGGCGTCACACTGGGCGCGGTAGAAGCCGTTTTCGGCGTGGTGGTAGATCGCGGCGTCCCGCAGGACGTCGGTGACCGACCGTGCCCAGTCCTCAGGGGACTGGGCGTGGGCCTTGGACACGTTCCCCAGCATCTGCGGTAGGGAGAGCATTATGTCACTCCTCAGTGAGCGCGAATCGATGAAGCGGCTTGCGCCGCAGGGTTAGCCGTACCGACGCAACTCGGAAAAGAAATCCTCGACCACCCGGAGCTGGCCACTGCTGGCAAGTTCGTCGTAGACGTACTTACCCACTGCCAGGTCGAGCACGCCCAGGCCGAACGGCGAGAACACAATAGGGCGGTCGTCCGCCAGCGAGACCCTGCCTTCCATGACGTCGGCCAAGGTGCCGTCCACGAAGTCCCGGTGGCCGACCATCTGCTCCACAAGGTGGGCCGATGTACCGGCTTTCAGGCAGTGGTCCACGTCGTCGAGGATGTTGGTCGACGCCAGCAGGATCTCCGGCGCCAAGTCGCGCAGGGACACATGCAGCACCAGCGGGTTGTGGTCGAACCACGTCGTGTCATGCACGTGCGGCTGGCCGGCCACCGTGGCGAACACGACGAGGTCGCTGCTTCTTATCAGCTGCTCGGGGCCCTCGTGCACGGTCACCCGGGCTCCGGTGCCGCTGCGTTCGAGATAGCCTTTGAATCCCTCAGCGCTCTCGGCCGAGAGGTCGAACACCCCGATCTCGTCGAAGGACCAGTCGGTCCCTTTCAGGAAGGTGTGGATGTACCGGGCTATGAGGCCAACGCCGAAGAACCCGATGCGTCCGGGACGCCCGCGTCCCCGGCTGAGCCAGTCGGCAGCCACGGCGGCCGATGCAGCCGTCCTGGACGCGCTGATAATGGAG
>NZ_JBNHFF010000387.1:0-1788 GCF_059089965.1 Arthrobacter sp. SPT-J7 | reverse complement strand
AGACAGGGTCACCGAGATTTCAACAACCCGGGGATCCCTCCATGAGGACCAGGGGTATTCGCTGAAGGTCATTGTGGATGGTAAAAGCCATGTCCTGATCGACGACGGCGACCTTGAGGGAACCTTGGCCGAGCGGCTCGAATACGCGCGGCACATTGAGGACGCCCTGCTGCTCGCGATGGATGAGGCGCGGGAGAGGGACACCTCCGTGGTCATCTCCTATGAGCGGGAACGCGAGCGCTGGTCATCTGCTCCGGTGTCAGCGTTAACCGGAAGACTTCCCGAAGCCGTGGGCTGAGCACGTCTGGCTGGAAAGACGCCGCGTGGCCACTTCAGCCGCCCGTCCTTCCAGGCTGCCTGCCACTTCCAGCAAAACGCACCCACGCGCGTCACGGGATCAGCAATCACAGTCGGTGTAATAAATACGTAACTGTTGCGTGGGTCACATTTGCCCCTTACTCTGGATAAGGCTTAAGAAACAGGCCATAGCAAGAAGCTGCAGCGTCGCAGCCAATGCCGGGGAAGGCTTCAAAACTTGAATTCCAAGCTCAACATCGTTGTCCGTGTAGACCTCGACCACGCCAAGGCTCTGGTGATTGCAAAGGGCCATATCACCGTTCACAGTGTGAACGCACTTTACGTAGTAGTGAAGCGCGCCAATTCCTTGAAGGAAGGCCTTGACCTGGAGCTGGACATCAGTCACGCAAGGGTTGATGAAGAAGCCCTGGAAATGCTCCGTACAGCTTCCGAAACGCATCACCTGCCGGCCAAAATCGATCCGCAGCAGGCACCTTGTACCATCAGCGTCCTGGCACAGCGCCGCGAGCACGCACCCGCAAGGCGCGCACTGATCGCCGCCTAAAAGCTTCGCAGGCAAGGCACCCGAAGCGTCCACCATCGGGCCAGGATGCCAGCCCCATACTTTCTTCCTGATTTTCCACAAACTTTGAGTGCAGCTGTATCCGAATAGACGGGTAGCTGCACTTTTAGTTTGCGGGAACGCTTTAAGCGTGGACCGGTCCACCTCCCCCGTGTGCGTCCAGCCATTCCTTGAGCAGGCCAGTGAGGGCATCGCGGGAGCAGCGCCGCACGGCGCTGGCCGCCGTCGTCCGTCAGCAGGTAGCCGCACGGCGCCTGGTTGAACAGCGCCTAGAAGCGGGTTGGGTACGGGCTCCTGTCACGGGGCGGAGCGGCCGGCACCCACGTGGTCAAACTGCACCAGCCGGTAATCGTCGGCGAAGCAGGGCAGGAGCCGGCGCCACAAGTCCTGGTCGCACCCGTAGCCATGGGAAAACATCATCGCCGGCCCGTCAGCCCGCCCGGACACCGTGACATTGTTCCGCCGGATCACCGTGGAAACCGCTGTCGTTGCTGCTTCGACCTTTCTTACCCACCCCTGCCTAGGGTGACTTTGCCTTGCCTTGCATTGCCTTGCCTTGCCTCAGATGAGCGACGGGGGACGCGGAATCCCAGGCCCGCACCGCGAGCATTAGGGCATGCAATAGTTCCGTAATTGATGTGATGCTGGTCACTTAAAGCGCTTTCCCACTTCTGCCTTAGGTTTGCCTACCCTACAGTTCCTCGGGTGGGCATCTTTCCTCAAGGCCCACGAGGACCCCGGTCCGCCCCACTCTTCCCCAGAAAGCAGTGCCTCAATGAAGATTCGCAACACCGCACTGGCGAGCATCGCACTCGCCGCCAGCGCCGCGCTCAGCCTGTCGGCCTGCGCCGGCACCGCCACGCCCGCCGCCACCGGTTCAGCCTCCGCCTCGGCTGAAGCGGTTTCGG
>NZ_JBNHFF010000386.1:0-1791 GCF_059089965.1 Arthrobacter sp. SPT-J7 | reverse complement strand
GAGCTGCAACGTCTAAGAGGAGGAATCCATGGCTGGCCACACACACAACCCTGCCGATGGGGAATACGGCAATGGTGCGGCCAGGGCGTCGGAGACCACCTCGATCCATCTCACCCCCGTGCGGGATGAACCCACTATCGCCCCCAAGCTGTCATCCGAAGAGCGCAACTCCGTTGAGGCACTGCCGGCCGGGTCGGCACTCCTCGTTGCGCACAGCGGCCCGAACGCCGGTGCCCGCTTCCTGCTGGACTCGGACATCACCACCGCCGGCCGCCACCCCGACGCCGACATCTTCCTGGACGACGTCACGGTCTCCCGCCGGCACGTTGAATTCCGGCGCACGGCCCGGGGCTTCGAGGTAGTGGACAAGAACAGCCTCAACGGCACCTACGTTAACCACGACCGCGTTGACCGCGTCGAGCTTAAGACCGGCAGTGAAGTCCAGATCGGCAAGTTCCGCCTCACCTTCTACCTGAGCCCTGCCAGCGTTGCAGGCCGCGGCTGATCCGGGGACCGCTGCCTGTGGCAATGGCACAACCGGAACGCAGGGGACCGCAGGTCCTGAACATCGGGGAGGTCCTCGCTCAGCTCAGCGGTGACTTCCCCGGCATGACAGCGTCAAAAATCAGGTTCCTTGAGGAAAAGGGACTGATTAATCCCCGCCGAACGCCAGCGGGCTACCGGCAGTATTCCGACGGCGACGTGGAGCGGCTGCGTTTCGTCCTGGCTTTGCAGCGGGACCAGTACCTTCCCCTGAAGGTCATCAAGGACTATCTTGACGCCATCGACAGGGGAGAACGCCCAGAAAGCCTGCCATCCGGCGTCGTGGTATCCCCGCGTGTTGTTTCGGAGGAACTGGCCGCTGAACTGCAGAGCCGGGGGCGCAAGCTCACCGAGGAGCAGCTAAGAACGGAATCCGGGGCCAGCGTCCCCCTGCTCCAGGCCCTCCTGAGTTTCGGCCTGATCAGCCACTCCAACGGGCAGTTTAACGAGCACGCCCTGCAGGTGGCCAGGGCCTGTGTGCAGCTGGAAAGCCACGGGCTCGAACCCCGCCACCTTCGGCCCTTCCAGGCAGCTGCCGAAAGGGAGTTTGGTCTCGTGGAACGCGCTGTGGCGCCGCTTGCATCCCGCAAGGACGCCGCTTCCCAGGCGCGGGCAGCGGAGGCCGCCCGCGAAATCAGCGACCTCTGCCTCACCCTGCATCGGGCTTTGGTGCAGGACCACATCTCACGCATGGAAATCTGATGATTGAAGTCGAGATCGTAGGCGTTCGGATCGAACTGCCTTCCAACCAGCCCTTGGTCCTCCTGCGGGAAATGCATGGGGAACGCCATGTGCCTATCTGGATCGGCACCCCTGAAGCAAGCGCCATCGCCCTTGCGCAGCAAGGTGTGGTTCCGCCACGGCCCATGACGCACGACCTCCTGGTGGACGTGGTCGAGTCGCTGGGCCACTCCGTGGTCAGCGTGAACATCGTGGCTGTGGAGGACAACATCTTCTACGGCCAGCTCCAGTTCGAGAACGGGACCACCGTCAGTTCGCGTGCCTCCGACGCCCTCGCCGTCGCCCTTCGGGCCAAGTGCCGGATCTGGTGCGCGGATTCCGTGATGGACGAAGCTGGCGTAAGGATCACCGAGCACGATGAGGGCGAGGATACGGAGCCGGGCCCCACCGTCGACGAAGAGCGCGAACTGCGCCGGTTCCGGGAGTTCCTGGACGACGTGGAACCTGAGGATTTCGACGGCTAAGGTCACGTTAAGGTTAAAGTCGAGAATGAAAGTTTCGACACGC
>NZ_JBNHFF010000385.1:0-1797 GCF_059089965.1 Arthrobacter sp. SPT-J7 | reverse complement strand
CACCGCCGCCGAGTCCACCAACTGGGCCGCCGCGGCCTACCGCGGAAGCGTCAACGTGGTGGAGGGACCGGACGAGAACCAGGAAGTCATCGACGGCGTCGCCTTTGTTGACGAGGACCAGGACTCCGTGCAGGACGAAAACGAGCGCGGGCTGACCGGGGTAACCGTCTCCAATGGTCGTGACGTCACGAAGACCGACGGCCAGGGCCGCTACGAGCTGCCGGCGTTCCACAACATGACCGTGTTCGTCACCCAGCCCCGCGGCTACCAGGTTCCCGTGGACGAGGACAACGTAGCCCAGTTTTTCTACCACCACCTGCCTGCAGGTTCGCCGGAACTGAAGTTCGGCGGCCTGGAGCCCACCGGACAGCTGCCGGACCAGGTGAACTTCCCGCTGGCCAAAAGCGGCCTGACCCAATCGCCGGAACAGCACTGCGTCATTGGCGGGGACGTCCAGACCTACACCCAGGACGAAGTGGAATATGCCCGCACCGGCGCCTTCGCCGACCTGGCCGCACGGACGGACTACGCAGGCTGCGGTGCACTGTTCATCGGCGACGTCGTGGGCGATGACCTTTCGCTGTATCCCCAGACCCGCGAACTGTCCGGCATGCTGAACGGCCCGGCCCGCTTCCTGCCCGGCAACCACGACCTTGACTTCGATGCCACCAGCAGCGAGCACACGTTTGATACGTTCAAGGCCAACCTCGGCCCGGAGTACTACTCCTACGACGCCGGCAAGGCCCACGTCGTAGCCCTGAACACCGTGGAATTCCCCACGAAGCTGCCGGCTGCCAAGGGCGACTACACTGGCTCCCTCGATGAGCAGCAGCTCGAGTGGCTGCGCAATGACATTGCCCAGGTGCCGCAGAACCAGCTGATCGTCCTGGCCGCCCACATCCCGCTGCTGGACTACGCCGACCAGGGCAGCAGCAAGCACCAGGTGGAGCAGGTCAAGGAGATCTACAAGATCCTCGAAGGCCGCGAGGTAGTCGCGCTCGGCGGGCACACCCACAGCATCGAAAACCTCCGCGAAGGTGACTCCCTGGCAGGCTGGTCCGAGCTGTTCGGCATCGACGCCCTGCCGTTCACCCACATCACCGCCGGCGCCATTTCCGGCGACTGGTACTCCGGTCGACAGACCTCCGAGGGCTACCCCCTGGCATACCAGCGCGACGGCGGCCTGCCGGGCGTGCTGACCCTGGACATCAAGAACACCGAGTTCCAGGAGCGCTTCACCGTCCGCGGCGAGGACGAGTCGCTGCAGATGTCCCTGGGTTTGAACACGCCGCGCTACCGCGAGTGGTTCGCCCAGAACCTGGCGAACAAGGGCAGCGCCCCCGCGTTCACCGAGCCGCTGACGGTCTCCCGCGAGGACCTGGCCGAGACCACCTGGCTGACCACCAACTTCTGGATGGGCAGCACGGGCTCCACGGTGAAGGTACAGCTCGACGGCGGGGAGACGGTTGAGGCTGTCCGCACCCAGCAGATGCAGGGCGAAGGCCAGCTGGTGGGCGCCGAGTACTCCGACCCCGTTGCTGCCCAGGAGCAGTTGGTGCACGGTGGAAGCCTGGCTGACCGCATGATGCACCTGTGGCGGCTGCAGCTGCCCGCCGACCTGGCGGTAGGCGAGCACACCGCCACCGTCTTCGCCACCGATGTGTACGGCCGGACGTTCACTGAGACCCTGACGTTCCGGGTTGCGGGCTAGCCACTAAACCGGTTCCTTGGGTTAGCCAGCAGCGCAGGTGCAAGAAGCCCCGCCACGAATCCGTGCCGGGGCTTTTCTGCATCGGG
>NZ_JBNHFF010000384.1:0-1799 GCF_059089965.1 Arthrobacter sp. SPT-J7 | reverse complement strand
GATCCTTTTTTAATTCCGTCCTGTGAGGCGGGGAAAGGGGAGACGAGCGTTGACTTCTGTCGCCAGCGCACCGGTTCCAGCCAGGGTAGTCCTTAGCCAGGCTGACATCGACCGGGCCCTCACTCGTATCGCCCATGAGATTCTCGAGGCCAACAAGGGTTCCCAGGACCTCGTCCTGCTCGGCATTCCCCGCCGCGGTTACCCCCTGGCCGCGAGGCTTGCTGAAAAAATTGCCGCCGCTGATCCCGGCGTGGACGCCGCCGCGATTGTTGGCCAGCTGGACGTCACCATGTTCCGCGACGACCTGTCCCACCAGGGCACGCGGCCGCCGTACCCCACCAAGCTCCCGCGTACAGGCATCGATAACAAGGTGGTTGTCCTCATTGATGACGTCCTGTATTCGGGCCGCACCATCCGTGCCGCCCTTGACGCTCTCGTGGACCTGGGCCGGCCCCGCATCGTCAGGCTCGCCGTGCTGATTGACCGCGGCCACCGTGAGCTGCCCATCCGCGCCGACCACGTGGGCAAAAACCTGCCCACGTCATCCGAGGAGAAGGTCCGGGTCCGGCTCGAAGAAACCGACACTGCCCCCGGCGGTACCCCGGTCAATGAAGTGGTTATCGAGGGCCGCTCGTGAAGCACCTGCTCTCCACCGAAAACCTCAGCCTCGCCAACGCCATCCGCATCCTCGATACCGCCGAGGAAATGGCTGCCGTCGGTGACCGCGAGGTCAAGAAACTGCCGGCCCTCCGTGGCCGCACCGTGGTCAACCTCTTTTTCGAGGACTCCACCCGTACCCGCATCTCCTTCGAAGCCGCCGCCAAGCGCCTCTCCGCGGACGTCATCAACTTTGCTGCCAAGGGCTCCTCGGTGTCGAAGGGGGAGTCCCTCAAGGACACCGCCCAAACGCTGTCTGCGATGGGGGCTGACGCCGTCGTTATCCGGCACTGGGCCTCGGGTGCACCGCACCGGCTGGCCGCGACCGACTGGATCGACGCCGCCGTCATCAACGCCGGCGACGGCACGCACGAACACCCGACCCAGGCACTGCTGGACGCATTCACCATGCGCCGGCACTGGGCCCGCCTGGCCGGGACGGGCTCCGAAGGCGCCGACCTCAAGGGCATGCGCGTGGCCATCGCCGGCGACGTCCTGCACTCCCGCGTGGCCCGCTCCAACGTCTGGCTCCTGCGCACCCTCGGCGCCGAAGTCACCCTTGTGGCGCCGCCCACCCTGCTGCCCATCGGCGTCGAAAAGTGGCCCTGCAACGTCAGCTACAACATGGACGAAACCATCGAGCAGGGCGTTGACGCCGTGATGATGCTCCGCGTCCAAGGCGAACGCATGAACGCCTCCTTCTTCCCCAGCACCCGCGAATACTCGCGGCGGTGGGGCTTTGACGACAACCGGCTGCGGGCGCTGGACGCTCTGGGCATGAAGGACACCATCATCATGCACCCAGGCCCCATGAACCGGGGCCTGGAAATCTCCGCCGCCGCCGCAGATTCCCCCCGCTCCACCGTCCTGGCGCAGGTCCGTAACGGCGTGTCCGTGCGCATGGCCGCCCTCTACCTGCTGCTCTCCGGGGATACCCGCGAACCAGCCGCCACCCCCGCCCTGGCGTATACCGGCACCCATTCCACCAAGGAGAGCAAATGATGGCAGGCAACACCGGAACCTATCTGATCCGCGAGGCCTCAATCCTGGGTGGAAAGCCGTCGGACCTCCTGATCCGTGACGGTCTGATCGCCGAAACTGGACCCGGCCTGTTGGCCGAGGGCGCCACCGTCATCGACGCC
>NZ_JBNHFF010000383.1:0-1872 GCF_059089965.1 Arthrobacter sp. SPT-J7 | reverse complement strand
CCAGCTTCACAGGAGCCCGACGTCGACGCCTTGGACTCGTATTCCCGGACAGTGATGCGCGTGGCCGCCACAGTTACACCCCACGTTGCTGCCTTGGAAATGTCTGCGGCCCGCCGGAACGGACGGGTCCGTGTCGGTGCCGGTTCCGCGGTCCTCTTCACCGAGGACGGCTACCTGCTCACGAACGCCCACGTCGTGGCCGGAACACAGCGGGGGCACGCAGTCTTCGCCGATGGCAACCGGATGGAGTTGGAACTTGTGGGCGCGGACCCGCTGTCGGACCTTGCGGTGGTGCATGGAAGGCCGCCGCGGGTGGCGCCGGCACAGTTCGGTGCTGCTGAGTCCTTGCGGGTTGGCCAGTTGGTGGTCGCCGTCGGGAACCCCCTGGGCCTGGCCGGTTCGGTGACTGCGGGAGTGGTCAGCGGCCTGGGGCGTGCTATCCCGGTATGGTCCGGGGGCAACCGGCGGGTCATTGAGGACGTCATCCAGACGGACGCCGCCCTCAACCCGGGAAGTTCCGGCGGAGCGCTGGCGGATACGCACAGCCGGATCGTTGGAATCAACACCGCCGTAGCAGGGGCCGGACTCGGCCTGGCCATTCCCATCAATGCCACCACCCAGCGGATCATCTCGGCCCTGCTGGCGGACGGACGGGTACGGCGGGCCTACCTTGGCCTGGTCAGCACGCCGACGCAACTCAGCCCCAGCGCCGTCATAAGAACGGGCCAGCGGGAGGCGCTGCGCGTGGTGGAGGTGCTCGCCGGCTCTCCGGCAGACAAGGCAGGCCTGGCAGCGGGGGACATCCTCCTCGCCGCCGGCGGCCGCCCCGTCAGCGACGCCGAAAGCCTCCAGCGCCTGCTCTTCTCGGACGCCATCGGCGAATCGCTCCAGCTTGCCGTGCTGCGGGACGGAAAGGAAATCCACCTTACGGCCGTTCCCGAAGAGATGGTCAGCAACGGAAAGTAGGCGGAGACGGCAGACGCCGCCCCACCCGCAAAAGAGGGGGCCTAGCCCTGGCCCGGCACGTCCGCGATGCCCACAAAACGGGTGCCGACGCCGTCGAACTCGCTGCGGACATAGCCCTCGCGAACGCGGGGAACGTCTTCGGGGTTGTGGTGGCCGCACACCACGTAGGTAAAGTCCGGCCACCATTTCTTGGGGCGCGCTGCTTCCTCGTAGCCGCAGACGGCGCACTCGAGGTGGACCCAGACGGGCCGTTTTCCCGTGCGGTTGGCGCGGGACTGGACCAGCCAGGCCGGCGGGTTGTCCAGGATCTCACCCAGCTCTGCCTCGGTCATCCACTTTGGAAGGCCGTGGCGCTGGGCCATTTCCATCGGTACATCAAGGGCAATGGCCGCGTCGCGTCTGCTAATCATCACCATCCACAATACGGGAGCCGGCCAAATCGCCCTCGCGGCTAAGAAGCGACCGCAATGCCCGCCGCTGCGGCCGCGAAGCCGAGGACAAGGTTGGCCGCCAGATTCAGTACGGCGGAGCCGAACCGTGCTTCAGTCAACAACCGCACCGTTGCCGTGGTCCATGAACTGAAGGTGGTGAGTCCGCCTGCCAGCCCCGTTGCCAGTGCGGCTTCCCATTCCGGGGCCAGCCCCAGCTTCATGGCCATGGCGTGCGAGATGCCAATGATGAGGCAGCCCGCGACGTTCACCAGCAGCGTCGCCCAAGGCCAGTGCAGCCGCGCCTTGTGCCCCCACCCGCGCGGCGAACTGCCACCGGAGCCGGCCGATCGGATGGACGTGTGATGCGCGAACCAGCTGTCCGCGCCGAAGCGAAGAAGCGCGCCGGCGACGCCGAACAGGCCCACCAGGGCAGCAGCCATCACGCCCTGTGGCCCTCGCCGGCGTCACGGCAACC
>NZ_JBNHFF010000382.1:0-1911 GCF_059089965.1 Arthrobacter sp. SPT-J7 | reverse complement strand
GAAGACCGAGGCGAAAGCGATCAGTCCAAACCCGTCGATCAGCACATCCCGCCCATCCACCGCGGCTGCCAGCCCGATGCCGAGGGCGGTCACCAGCGGCACGGTGACTTCCGACGTCGTCACGCCGCCGAGATCGAAGGCAAGGGCGATGATGTACTTCGGCGCGACAAACACCAGCGCGATCGCCACGGCGTAGGAAGCCATGATGAAGTAGTGGAAGGGCCCGCCGCTGAGGATGCGGAAAACGCCGAAGGCGATTCCCAGGGCAACGCCGGCCGCCACGATTACGCGGACCGCGAAGGCGCTGATCCGGCCGGGCGACGCGACCTCCGCCTGCTCACCGATGGCCAGCAGGGCCGGTTCGGCCATGGTGACCGCAAAACCGATCAGCAGGCCGAAGAGTAGGATCAGCGCGGGGACTCCCTGCTCGATCAGTTGCTCGGCCATGAGCGTCCCCAGCGGGAAGAGCCCCAGCTTGAGCCCCACCACAAAGGCGTACAGGCCCACCAGGACCATAACGAAGCCGACGACGACGCGTAGCGGGTGCGCCAGCCTGCGCCGCAGTGCCACGTACTGGAAGAACAGGACCACGCCGACGATCGGCAGGACCTCCCGGAGCATGGATGCCAGGCCGAGGATCATCCCCACCACCCAGTCTCCGGGGTCCTCTTCCGGCCCGGTGGCCGGTGGTGGTGGGCCGCTGGCGCCGAAGCTGTAGACCCAGGTCCCGTAGAGCTGGACGCCGATCATGGGCACCATGACGCACAGAGCCACCAGTCCAAACCCGTCGGTGAGCAGGCTGCGCCCCCTGATCGAATTCGCTAGGCCGAGCCCGATCGCCGCGATCAGCGGCACGCTGACGATGTTGGTGGTGACTCCACCGGAGTCGTAGGCAATACCAATGATTTCCGGCGGGGCCACATAGGTGAGCAGCAGTACCACGACGTAGCCGGCAATCAGGAGCTTATGGACCGCCCAGCCGCGCAGGACACGCAACACCCCCAGGACCAGAACGAGCCCCACGGACACCGCGATGACAAAGCGCAGCACCAGCGCGTTGATCCGGTCACCGCTGACCAGTTGCGCCTGCTCTGCTACCGCAATCACGGCGGGTTCCGCCACGGAGGCGGCGAAGCCGATGGCGAAACCGAAAGGCAGCAGCAGTCCCAGGGCGCCGCGCCGAACGAACTGGTTGGCCAGGTTCTTGCCTACCGGAAAAATGCTCAGGTCCAGGCCGTGGAGGAACAGTGCGATGCCCGCAGCCACGATGAGGAGCCCCGCCGCCAGTTGCAGGGGATCTTCAGGGATGGAGCGGAACACCAGCAACTGGAACAGGACCACGACGAAGACTATGGGCAGGAGGTTTTTGAGCGCCTTGAGGAATTCGCGGGCAAATCGGCTGAGGTGCTCCATCGGGTCCTCTCCCGGTGAAATCCTGGAAGTACCTGGCCTTTCAGTGTGCCCGTCCTGCCAGGTCAAAGTCCACCAACCAGTCATCCCGCCGTATTGACAGGACCCCCTGCCGGGCGCACCCTGATAGCGCTGGTTGCCCGTGTGTTGGCCGGCATTCAGCCGCTTGGGGGGAGCCGCCAGCCAACCCTCCCGGAGTTCTCTGGGCACTCCGGATGAATAGTTCCACCCACTCCCTGTTAGGAAATAGAAATGGCCGGAGATTCGATCAGAGTCCTTGAAGCGAAGTCATTCGACGAACCGGATGAAAAACGCCGCCCGCCGAAAACCCAGGTCGATGTTGTCAACATCGGAGACACTACCTTGGGCAGGTTTACTTTTGAACCGGGCTGGAAGTGGTCCGAGACTGTCAAAACCGTGGTCCATACCGATAGTTGCCAGGTTAATCACGTGGGCATCTGCGCAGCCGGGACACTGACGGTGGAGATGCTGGACGGCACC
>NZ_JBNHFF010000381.1:0-1932 GCF_059089965.1 Arthrobacter sp. SPT-J7 | reverse complement strand
CCCGCTGCCGCGCAAGTCGCGGCAGCGGGGAGCGGATGCCCGTGCCGGCTACACCTTCCTGCTGCCCTGGCTGCTGGGATTCATTGCCCTCACTGTTGGGCCCATGATTTCCTCGCTCTACCTGTCCTTTACCAACTACAACCTGTTCGAGCCGCCCAAGTGGATCGGCCTGGACAACTACACCTCCCTCTTCCAGGACGAACGGTTCCTGCAGTCGGTGGGGGTCACCGTGGGCTATGTCGTCTTCGGCACCCCGTTGAAACTGGCAGCAGCACTGGCGGTGGCGATGCTGCTGAACAGCAAGCGCCGCGGCCAGGGTTTCTACCGCTCCGCGTTCTATGCCCCGTCCCTGATCGGCGCGTCCGTGTCCATCGCCATCGTCTGGAAAGCGATGTTCGGCGATGCCGGCCCGGTGGACCAGGGCCTGTCCTTCTTTGGGATCAACCTCGGCGGCTGGGTGGGCAACCCCTCCATGACCATGCCGATGTTCATCCTGTTGACCGTCTGGCAGTTCGGCGCGCCGATGGTGATCTTCCTCGCCGGCCTGAAGCAGATCCCGGCCGATCTCTATGAAGCTGCGTCCATGGACGGTGCCGGCCCGATCCGGAAGTTCTTCAACATCACTTGGCCCATGCTCTCCCCGGTGATCTTCTTCAACCTGTTGATGGAAACCATCCACGCATTCCAGATCTTCGCCTCGGCCTACATCATCTCCAACGGTGAAGGCGGCCCGGCCGGCTCCACCCTCTTCTACACCCTCTACCTGTACCTGCGGGGCTTCAGCGACTTCCGGATGGGCTACGCCTCGGCGATGGCCTGGCTGCTGGTGATCGTCGTCGGCATCATTACCCTGATCTTCTTCCGCACCTCCAAGTCCTGGGTCCACTACAGCGGTGATGCAAAATGACAAGCACGGCAACGCCCACACAGTCCCTTCCGGACGCACAGCTTGCGCACTACAACCCCAAGTCCGAGTCAGTAACGGCCAAGCGCGCCAAGAGCACCGTCTTCCACGTCGTTGCCCTCGCCCTGACGGCAGTGGTCCTCTACCCGGGCCTGTGGATGATCGCCTCGTCCTTCAAGCCCAACTCGGAAATCGGCGGGGCCAACACCTCGCTGTGGTCCAACAACTTCAGCTTCGACAACTTCGTCACGGCGATGGAAGGCATTGGTGGCGTGTCCACCCTGCAGTTCTTCACCATCTCGCTGGTCCTGGATATCGGTGCCGTGGTGGGAACCATCCTGTCCGCCAGTGTCTCGGCCTACGCGTTCGCCAGGATCAAGTTCCCCGGCCGCAGTGTGTTCTTCGGCATGATGATCGCAACCCTGCTCCTGCCGTTCCACGTGGTGATCATCCCGCAGTACATCGTGTTCCAGCAGCTTGGCCTGGTGGACACGTACGTGCCGCTGCTAATCGGCAAGTTCCTGGCCGCCGATGCGTTCTTCGTCTTCCTGATGGTCCAGTTCATGCGCAACCTGCCGGGTGAGCTGGACGAGGCCGCCAGGATCGACGGCGCCGGCCACGTCCGGATCTTCACCTCCATCATGCTGCCGCTGATGAAGCCGGCCCTGATCTCCACGTCGATCTTCTCCTTCATCTGGAGCTGGAATGACTTCCTGGGCCCGCTGCTCTACCTGAACACCCCGGACAAGTACCCGCTGCCCCTGGCCCTGCGACTTTTCGTGGACCAGACCCAGAGCTCGGACTACGGTGCAATGATCGCCATGTCCGTCCTGGCCCTCCTGCCGGTGCTGATCTTCTTCCTGGTGTTCCAGCGGTACATTGTTGAAGGCGTCTCCACCCAGGGCCTCAAGGGCTGACCGCCCGGAAGCCGATACAGAAAATGAGCGTCATGGACAGCACCACACCCGCCCCAAGCCACCACGGACCCGTCCCGGTCAACCGCTTCGCGCTGTTCTCCGAAACCCTCC
>NZ_JBNHFF010000380.1:0-1939 GCF_059089965.1 Arthrobacter sp. SPT-J7 | reverse complement strand
GGGGCCGCCAAGCGCGGCGGCGGATTCGGCAGCGACCGTCCGCACCGTGCGCCCAAGCCGCGCGAGGAGCGGTTTATCGATCCGGACCAGGCACCGGCCGGTGGCCAGGGGGGCCGCGGAGCACCGGAACCCAAATCTGCAAAGCCTTCCTCCCGGAAGCCTGCCGTACGTAAGCCGGGTGCCAAGAAGGCACCGGGAACGCCGGGTGCGCTGAAGCCAAAGCCACGCACCGGTGCCCCGGGGGCAGCGGCTTCCCGTGCTTTCGGCAGCGAACGTTTCGGCCAGAACCTGGGTCCGGTACGCCGGCCCACCCGGAAGAAGGGCCCCCGCGGCGAGGTTCCCCAGTCGGAACTCCACGATGCCGACGGCGTGCGCCTGCAAAAGGTTATGGCCTCCGCGGGCGTAGCGTCACGCCGCGTCTGCGAGGAAATGATTGCCGAGGGCCGCGTGGAAGTGGACGGCCAGGTAGTCACCGAGCTCGGCGTCCGCGTCGACCCGAAGACCGCCGTCATCCACGTTGACGGACTGCGGATCCAGCTGGATGAGAACCTGGTATACATGGTGTTCAACAAGCCCAAGGGCGTTGTTTCCACCATGGAGGACCCCGAGGGCCGCCCCTGCATCAGCGACTTCCTTCGTCACCAGCACGGCGAACGCCTTTTCCACGTGGGCCGGCTCGACGTCGCCACCGAGGGGCTGCTGCTGCTGACGAACGACGGCGAACTTGCCAACCGCCTGACGCACCCCTCCTATGAGGTGCCCAAGACGTACCTGGTCCAGGTCCGGGGCCCCTTCCCGCAGGGAATCGGTGCCCAGCTCAAGGAAGGCGTGGACCTGGAGGACGGCTTTGCTTCGGTGGATTCCTTCCGCCTCGTTGACTCCACTCCCGGCCACGTCCTGATCGAGGTAGTGCTGCACTCCGGCAAGAACCGCATCGTCCGGCGCCTGTTCGACGCCGTCGGATTCCCGGTCCTGCGGCTGGTCCGCGTCAAGGTGGGACCCATAGGTTTGGGTGACCAGCGACAGGGAAGCATCCGCAACCTCGGCAAGCAGGAAGTCGGCCATCTGCTGGCATCCGTAGGGCTCTGAGGCATGTCCGCTTTCCACAGCCAGGGCCGCGGGCACCTGGACGGTCCGGTGGTGGTCATCGGTACAGGGCTGCTGGGCACCAGCATCGGGCTGGGCCTGCGCGGCCGGGGTGTTCCGGTTTACCTGTCCGACCCTTCGCCCACTAACCAGGCTGTTGCCGTGGATATCGGTGCAGGGCAACCCTTGGCCGGGCTTGCGGGTGCTGTGCCGCAGCTGGTGGTGGTCGCAGCCCCGCCGGATGTCACGGCAGATGTTGTGGCAAAGGCGCTGACTGACTACCCGGGCTCCGTGGTGGTCGACATCGCCAGCGTCAAGGCGGAGATCCTCTCGGCGCTGCGCAGCCGCGGCGTGGACCTCTCCCGCTATGTGGGCACACACCCTATGGCCGGACGGGAAAAGTCCGGGCCGGTTGCGGCCCGCGGGGAGCTCTTCACCTCGATGCCCTGGGTGGTGTGCCCCGCGGAGGAAACCTCCGGTGCTGCCCTCCAGACGGCCCGCTCTCTGGCCACTGACCTGGGGGCGGTAGTTTCCCAGTTCACCGCTGACGAACACGACGAAGCCGTGGCCCTGGTATCGCACCTGCCGCAGGTCATGTCATCGCTTTTGGCCAGCCGGCTGCAGGGTACGCCTTTGCACGCGTTGTCCCTCGCGGGAAACGGGCTGCGCGACGTCACCCGGATCGCTGCCAGTGATCCCTCCCTGTGGGTGCAGATCCTGGGCGGCAATGCCGCCAAGGTGGTCGAGATCCTTTACGGCGTGCGGGAGGACCTCAACCGCCTGATCGGCACACTGGAGGAGCCCGCCGCACCGGGCGCCCGGCTTGACCTCGCACAGCTGATGAGTGAAGGCA
>NZ_JBNHFF010000379.1:0-1959 GCF_059089965.1 Arthrobacter sp. SPT-J7 | reverse complement strand
GCCGTTGCATGGATGGGCGCGTGTGAGTCAGTCATCTTGCTGATGAATCTAGCGGCCTGCGTGCGCTGGGGAAAGTTTGACGGCAGTTCCTCCCGCTTTGCAGCGCTTAGCCCCGGGGCTCGCTCAGCAAAAGCTGCTAGGTCAGTGCCAGCTCCCCGTCCCTGATCGGGTCTTGGGGTAAAACGATCGGGCCGGCATAGAAGGCCTCCCAAAGAGGATCTTCAGCCGGAAGATCGTCCGGGTCCAGGAAGTTGTCACCCGGAGGTTCCTCCAGTGGGGGCTCAAAAAATAGGGCGTCTTCGCCAGGGCAGGCATGAGTATTGGGCCTCACCAAGGCGCCAAGGCTTCCCGGCCAGTGGGGTGGTTCCCAGTCAGGGTGTTCGCTTTTATGGTGCCTGCCGGTGGGTGAGATCCAGCTGGGTGGTTCGGTCGTGGTGGCCGGGGTGGGTTTCCAGCCGCCGGCGTGCCGCAGTTTGTGGTGTTTGGGGCAGGGCTGGCCGAGGTTGCTGATTCCGGTAGTGCCGCCATTGTGCCAGGCGAGAATGTGGTCCGCTTCATTGTCCAGGGAGTTGTTGCTGCAGCCGGGGAACGGACATTTGCCGTCGCGCATCCGCAGCCAGTTCCGCATGGCTTTGGTCAACCGGTAACTGGTCCGGCCGATCTCCAACGGAGCCCCGTCCCGCGGATCCACCAGCACCCGGTAAAACGAGTCCGCCCCGTCAGCGACCAGGTCACCTGCCATCGAAGCGGGGATCGGGCCGTACCCGTCCAGCATCGCCGGCTCATCGGTCAGGCCCAGCAGCGAAAATACGGGCACGGTGACCAGGACCTGCGCCCGAATTGAAAAACCTGAACCGGAACCTGCTTCCCCGTTGACGTCGGCACCACCGTCGCCAGCACCGCCGGCACTGACCCTGGTGTTGAGGAGCCCTGAAGCGAAGTTGTCCGCCCGCAACTGGGTCAGGGTCCGGCATTCGTCCGGTCCCTGCATGCCCCGGGAGATGACCGTGAGCCGGTCCCAGATTGCGGACGCCTGATCCGCTGGCAGGCACGCGGCCACCCAGCCCATCCCGTCAGTGTCCCGCCAGAATTCAACCCGACGGTCTCCCACACTCTTGGCATGCCGCTTCTCCAGGCTCTCCGGGTGGTGACGCTCCCGCCAGGTCCTGGCCTTGGCTTTGAACCGGTACGCAGGCATCTCACCCACCGGGCACCCCCGGGCAGCGTTCGGCGCCTCCGGGTCCAGGAAGTGCGCCTCCAAAGCAGCCGCCCCGGCGGGGTCAAGGCTCACGGTCTGGTCCACCATGGTCCGGGCATGCGCCCAGGAAATTGTCCCGGCCTGCAAAGCCTCCAGGGTCCGGGGCAGGGACGTGGTCAGGGCATGGGAATCGGCGACCAGGGCACCCGCGGCCCGGTCACCGACCGCCAGCACACACCCGACCTCCGCCACCAGGCTCCGGTCCTGCGCCGTCGCCTCATACGGCGACGAAGCCGGAGCGTTCAGCGCTTTTGTCGCCCCGGCGAACACAGCCACCGCCTGCGCCTTCAGGGCCGCCAGTTTCGCTTCCGACCGTGCCACGCCGGCAAGGACATCCAAAGCCCCATCAGCAACCCGCTGCAACGGATCGCCATCCAACGCTTCAAGGGCACGGGACGGAGCAACATCACCGCCAGCGAGCACAGCAGCAAAAGCAGCGACAGCAGCCACAACAGCCGCCTCCGCCTGCACCACTGCCGCGTTCGTTTCCATACGACTATCCTCTTGCGAGGGTCTGACATTCCGGACCCCAAAGCGGGTGCCCGCAAAAATTCTTCAAACTTTTTTAGGCACCTCATTCGATACGCAGCGGATCAAACCGCGGACTGTGCAGAGGCGCTCCAGCCATGCTTGCCCACATCAATCGAGGCAGAAAGAAAAAGAGGAAAATTGAAGATGGGCGGAGCAGCCCCTCTCCGATC
>NZ_JBNHFF010000378.1:0-1981 GCF_059089965.1 Arthrobacter sp. SPT-J7 | reverse complement strand
GGGACGAAAATCTGGGTCGCGATGTTGCCCTGAAGCTCTTTGCCCCGCAGGCACCGGACGCCGACGAATTGAAGCGGCAGGAAGCAGAAATCCAGCTTCTGGCCACCCTGAACCATCCGGGATTGGTGACGCTGTTCGACGCCGGGATCGACACCCGGGTCCCCGATGAGCCGAGGCCCTTCCTCACCATGGAACTCGTGGACGGCCAGGACCTGCGCACCAGGATCCGGCACAGCCGTGTCCCGCTGGAGGAACTGGCAGTCATCGGTGCCGGCATCGCTGATGCCCTGGCGTATGTCCACGGCCTCGGGATCATCCACCGCGACATCAAGCCCGCCAATATCCTGCTGGTACAGATCCGCCCCGGGGAGCCACTGCGCCCGAAGCTCACAGACTTCGGCATTGCCCGCATCGCGGACTCCACCCGGCTGACCGCAACGGGAACGATGGTTGGCACTGCCGCTTACCTCAGCCCTGAGCAGGCCCTGGGTCAGCCCCTCTCCCCTGCGTCGGATATCTACTCCCTCGGCCTTGTGTTGCTCGAATGCATCAAGGGCACGATTGAATATCCGGGCGGCGCTGTTGAATCTGCCGTGGCGCGCCTCCACCGTGCGCCGGAAATTCCCGAGGACCTGCCGTCCGAATGGGCGGACCTCATTCGCTCCATGACAGCCATCGAACCGCTGGAGCGGCCCGCCGCCGCGGATATCGAAACCGTCCTCAGGCAGGCATTGGTTTCGCCGGCCTCAACTCCGGGAGCGCTTGCTCCGGAGACCACAAGGGTCCTGCCGGCGATGCCGTTCCACCCGCCTTCCATCACTGCCGAGGAATCGGTGGATGAACTGCGTGAGGCGGCAGGACCAGTGGGCCAGGCCTCATTGGCGTCCCCTGAGCAGGGGACAAAGGGTAAACAGCCGAAAAGGGAGCATTTTACAGGGACCGGGCGCAGGCGCTGGTGGCTTGGGGTGCTGCTTTCGGTGGTACTGATAGCGGCCACCGTAGCGGCAGTGCTGGCAAGCCTGTCCACCCAGTCCACACCCGACGTTGTGCCCTACCCCACGGTGACTGGGGTCCTTGGTGACCACCTCGAGGAACTCCAAAAGAGCGTAGAGCCGTGACCCTGAACCTGGGGCATAATCCCGATGGCAGGCACAAGCGACCTGTGCCTTGGGCGGTGGCGGTGGTTGCAGCCGGGCTGCTGGCTGGCTGTGCTCCCAGCGACACAGGCCTGCAGCCCGCCGCCGCACGTCAGCTCCAGGCACGGGTCCTGGAAGTGAGCGAGGCTTCCTCAAGAAATGATCCCGCCACAGCCATGAAGGCCCTCGAAGGCCTTGAGGCGGAACTGGCTGCGGCACGGGACAAGGGCCAGATTTCCGAGGAGCGTCGGCAGACCGTCACCACCATCGCAGCGGCCGTCCGCGCCGACCTTGAACAAGCCCTTGCGGCGGCCGCGAAAGCGGCAGAGGACGCGAAAACCGCAACGGAGCAGGCGGCGGCCGAGACGCCGGCACCTTCCACCGGGACGCCGGCACCGGCTCCAGAGCCGGCTCCGGAACCGGCTCCCCTTCCCGCTCCGGCCCCCGCACCGGAAACGGGAAATGATGACGACAAGAAGGACAACGAGGGTAAGGGCAAAGGCAAAGACTGAACGCTGAGGCTTGCACGCAGGACGGCGTCGCTTGAGCCACGAGCGACGAGCGACCCCAACGTTCCAGCCCCAACAGCAAGGAGGCGACGCGCCGGGATGAACCCGGGGCGCCGCCTCCTTCACGTTGCCTGTACAGCTGCTGCCGCAGCCCTCCCCTAGGTCAGGGTTGCGAGGACCTTGTTCAGCGTGGCGGACGGGCGCATCACGGCGGAAGCCTTGGCGTCGTCGGGGTGGTAGTAACCTCCGATGTCCACCGGCGAGCCCTGGACCTCGGCCAGTTCGCCCACGATCGTCTCCTCCTTGGAGGAGAGCTCCCCGGCGATGGAACTGAAC
>NZ_JBNHFF010000377.1:0-1996 GCF_059089965.1 Arthrobacter sp. SPT-J7 | reverse complement strand
GCCGATAGAAAACCCGTCAAAGTACTCCAGGAAATCACCGGCCAGCAGCGCGTTGGACGGGATCTCACACATCATGATCACTTCGAGGCCATTTACCCCACGGACAAGTCCGTTCTCCGCCAGCAACTCGATGACACCGCGGGCCTCATCGAGGGTCCGCACGAACGGAATCATCAGCTTGACGTTAGTCAGGCCCATGTCATTGCGGACGAAGGACAGGGCCTCGCACTCGAGGTCGAAACAGTCCCGGAATGATGAGTCCAGGTAGCGTGAGGCACCCCGGAAACCGAGCATCGGGTTTTCCTCGTGGGGCTCGTACGCGGGACCGCCAATCAGGTTGGCGTATTCGTTGGACTTGAAGTCGGACATTCGGACAATGACCGGCTCCGGCGCGAACGCCGCCGCGATCGTGGACACCCCTTCGGCCAGCCGCTTGATGTAGTAGTCCCGCGGGCTGCCGTAAGCGGCAATCCGTTCCCTGATTTCCGCGGCGATGTCCTCCGGCTGGGTGTCCAAATTCAGGAGGGCCTTGGGGTGGATTCCGATTTGGCGGTTGATGATGAATTCCAGCCGGGCCAGGCCCACCCCGTGGTTGGGCAGCTGGGCGAAGGTGAACGCCTGTTCCGGGGTGCCCACATTCATCATGACCTTGACCGGGGCCTCGGGCAGGTGGGTGACTTCAGTTTCCTCAACTTTGAAGTCCAGCAGGCCTTCGTAGATCACGCCGGTCTCCCCGTCGGCGCAGGAGACGGTCACTTCCTGGCCGTCGACGAGGACGTGAGTAGCATCCCCGGTGCCGACGACGGCGGGAATCCCGAGTTCGCGGGCAATGATGGCTGCGTGGCAGGTGCGTCCGCCGCGGTTGGTCACGATGGCGGAGGCGCGCTTCATGATCGGTTCCCAGTCCGGGTCCGTCATGTCCGCGACCAGGACATCTCCGGTCTGAAAGCTCGCCATCTGGTCGATCGCGTTGAGGATGCGGACGCTGCCGGCACCGATGCGCTGGCCGATGGCACGGCCCTCGGACAGCACCCTGCCGGTGCCGTTCAGGCGGAACCGGCTCAGGCTGCCCGAGCCCCGGCGGGACTGCACTGTTTCAGGGCGTGCCTGCAGGATGTAAAGGCCCCCGTCGACTCCGTCCTTGCCCCACTCAATGTCCATCGGGCGGCCGTAGTGGTTTTCGATGGCAAGGGCGTGCCGCGCGAGCTGTTCGACGTCGTTGTCGCTGATGCTGAAACAGTTCCGCATCGAGGTCTCGACGGGTACGAAATCGATTGTGCGGCCGACCTCGGTGTTAGTCGTGTAGGTCATTTGCAGGGCCTTCTCGCCCAGCCCGCGTTTGAGGATCGCGGGCCGGCCAGCTTCCAGCGCAGGCTTGTAAACATAGAACTCGTCCGGGTTTACGGCGCCCTGGACAACGGCTTCGCCGAGGCCGTAGGAGGATGTGACAAAAACGGCATCGCGGAACCCGGACTCGGTGTCCATGGTGAACATGACGCCGGAGGCCCCGACGTCGGAGCGCACCATACGCTGAATCCCGGCCGAGAGCGCCACCTCGGCGTGTTCAAATTTGTGGTGCACGCGGTAGGCGATGGCGCGGTCGTTGTAGAGGGACGCGAACACGTCCTTGATGGCGAGCAGGATGTTGTCGATCCCGCGGACGTTCAGGAAGGTCTCCTGCTGGCCGGCGAAGGACGCATCAGGAAGGTCTTCGGCGGTGGCGCTGGAGCGGACGGCCCAGGAGAGGTCTTCAGCGCCGCCGTGCTTGTCCACCAGCTGCTGGTAGAAGTCACGAACCTGGGCTTCGAACTCCGGCAGGAAGGGCGTTTGGCGCATGAGGTCGCGGATTTCCTGGCCAGCGGCGGCAAGGGCAGTCACGTCGTCAGCGTCCAGGCCCACGAGCCGGTCGACAATCTTCTGGTCCAGCCCCGAATCTGCCAGAAAGCTGCGGTAGGCATCCGCTGTTGTTGCGAAACCGTCGGGGACATGAACCCCG
>NZ_JBNHFF010000376.1:0-2001 GCF_059089965.1 Arthrobacter sp. SPT-J7 | reverse complement strand
GGCTACTGCCACGGCCGCTCCCCCTGCCTGGCTGGTACGGAGGCATCCGGAAATCCTGCCCGTCACGGCGGACGGAACCGTGCTGGGGCCGGGCTCACGGCGGCACTACACGCCGTCGTCGGCCGTTTACAGGCGTTACGCAACCGGCATCACGCGGGTGCTGGCGGAGCGTTACAAGGACCATCCCGCGCTGGCACTCTGGCACGTGGACAACGAGCTCGGCTGCCACGTCTCCGAGTTCTACGGAGAAGAGGACGCCGCGGCTTTCCGTGCCTGGCTGGAGCGGCGGTACGGGAGCATCGCTGCCCTCAATGCTGCCTGGGGTACGGCATTTTGGTCCCAAAACTACGCCTCGTTCGAGGAAATCCTGCCGCCGGGCGTTGCGCCCTCCACATTAAACCCAGGCCAGCAGCTGGACTTCCAGCGCTTCAACTCCTGGGTCCTGATGGACTACTACCGGGACCTTGTTGCCGTCCTGCGCGAGGTCACTCCAGGCGTGCCATGCACCACGAACCTGATGGCTTCCAGCGCCACGAAGTCCATGGACTACTTCGACTGGGCCAAGGGCCTGGACGTCATCGCCAACGACCACTACCTGGTTGCCGCCGATCCCGAACGGCAGATCGAACTGGCGTTCAGCGCGGACCTTACCCGCGGCATTGCTGGAGGCGACCCGTGGATCCTGATGGAACATTCGACGTCTGCCGTCAACTGGCAGCCACGCAACCAGCCCAAGATGCCCGGCGAAATGCTGCGCAACTCACTGGCCCACGTGGCGCGCGGCGCGGACGCGGTGATGTTTTTCCAGTGGCGGCAAAGCTTCGCCGGCTCGGAGAAGTTCCACTCGGCCATGGTGCCCCACGGCGGCCGGGACACCCGCGTGTGGCGCGAGGTGGTCGACCTTGGCGCGGCCCTGAAGCGGCTTGCCCCGGTGCGGGGTTCGCGGGTGGAATCACGCGCGGCTATTGTGTTCGACTACGAGGCCTGGTGGGCGAGCGAAATCGACTCCAAGCCGAGCCAGGACGTGAAGTACCTGGACCTCCTGCGGGCTTTCCACCGGTCGCTGTTCCTGCGGGGCATCTCAGTGGATATGGTGCACCCCTCGGCGTCGCTGGAGGGCTACGACCTCGTCCTGGTGTGCACCCTGTACTCGGTCACTGATGAGGCTGCAGCCAACATTGCGGCTGCCGCTTCTGCCGGGGCCACCGTGCTGGTGAGTTACTTCAGCGGGATTGTGGACGAGAAGGACCACGTGCGGCTGGGCGGCTACCCGGGGGCATTCAGGGAGCTGCTGGGCGTGCGGGTGGAGGAGTTCCACCCGCTCCTAACCGGCGGGCAGCTGAAGTTGAGCGACGGCGGTGTTTCTTCCATCTGGAGCGAGCATGTCCATCTGGCCGGCGCCGAAGCGGTCCAGACTTTTACGGAGTATCCGCTGGAGGGCGTACCGTCCCTGACCCGGCGGGCTGTGGGTGAAGGGGCCGCGTGGTATCTTGCCACATTCCCGGACAGCGACGGCATAGAGGCGGTGGTGGACCGGCTGCTCGAGGAGTCAGGCGTTGCGCCCGTTACTGCAGCCGATCCTGGGGTGGAGTTAACGCGCCGGCGTTCTGAAGACGGCCGCAGCTTCCTGTTTGCCATTAATCATTCGCGGACCGCGGGAGCTGTCCAGGCTGCCGGCGTTGACTTGCTCTCCGGTCAGCCGTTCGACGGGGTTGTGCCTGCCGGCAGTGTTGTGGTGGTCGCGGAGGACTGAGCGGAATTTCCTGCTGGCCCCGGTCGTAACTTCGGCCCGCGGCCGGGGCCGCTCTCCTTCAGGTTGCGGGCCCGTCAAGGGCAGCGGCGGGTTTTGCACATAGGCGCTTTGGCCGGCACTTTTGTCGGTGGGTTTTGGCAGAGTTGTCCTATGGAAGCCATTGGGGATCAGCTTGGGGAGTACTGCGGTTCTCCCGCTGTGCTGACGCGGGCCGGCAGTGTTTCCTCCCGTGGTTCAGGGGCGTCCGA
>NZ_JBNHFF010000375.1:0-2005 GCF_059089965.1 Arthrobacter sp. SPT-J7 | reverse complement strand
GCGTTATCTGCCTGAAAGCGGGAAAATAATCAGCAATCTGACCATTGTCCAGAATCGTGATCTGTGCCACATCAAGCGCTTTTGTCTCAGAATGCGGACGGATCCGTCCATTGTTACTTGCAAGTTCGCATTGTTACGCTGCACACTTCCATTGTGAACAAGAACTCAACAGCACCTGCAGCCGCAGACTATTGGCCCAGCACATCCGCTGCTGCCGACATGCGCTGTTGTCGAATGTACGCCTGAACTTCCCACCCCACGAAGTTCGTCGGCATACGCCCCCAGCCCAGCGTCGGGCGTCCCTCCCCAGTTTTAATGCGCAGTGCGGGGAATTCAACATTCGAGCCGCGATAGCGGCCATTCACATTGAGGTAAGCACTACATGTCAGTTGCATCCGGATACGTCCACATTTCTGTCCGTAACGCCGCCAAGGGTGGCCAGCCGTCGGGCCTCCGCCCCGGGTTCGGACCACGAACGTCCCTCGCTCCCACCACGTCCGGAAGCAGCTTTCCCGGCTCGGGATATGGCCCCCAGGGCTACAACCCCAACTCCTACGGCCAGCTTCGCGCCGTCCCTCCCGCCGAGTCCGCCCCGGTCACTGCTCCTACTCCCGTAGTCGCCGGGCCGAACCCGGTCCGCCCGGTGGCCAATGACAACGTTGCCCGTGGATTTGTCCTCTACATGGGCATCGACGAGGAAACCGCAGCCGCTGCAGGTACCTCCATCGCCAAACTCGCCCAGGAAATCCGCGCCTACGCCCAGTCCTTGGTAACGGGAGCCGAAAGCTACGCCGCTGTTGCCGTTGCCCCCGCCGGTACGCCCGGCTCGGCGCTCGATGTCGTCCGGTCTACTTTCGGTGACCCCACGGTCAACACCCGCCAGCGCACCGAAACCCCGCGGCCGCAGCAGCCCCAGGAGCCGCGCCCCTCCGGCGTCCTGATCGACCTCGCACGCCGCGAAGTGCACCTCGACGGTGAATCGCTGAACCTGACCTTCAAAGAGTTCGAACTCCTTAACTACCTCGTGGAGAACGGCACCCGCACCGTGGGCCGTGACGAGCTGCTCGAGGGCCTATGGCGCAACGCCGAAGAGGTGCCCAACGAGCGCACCATCGACGTCCACATCCGCCGCCTCCGCTCCAAGCTTGGCCGCCTCGCCAACACCGTCCGAACCGTCCGCGGCCAGGGCTACAGGTTCTACGAGCACCCCGAGGTTGTTGTCTGGGCCGCTCCGGAATATTCGATCTAGCACCTCAGAGGCACGCAGGAGGCATGTGGCTGTGCCTTAGGCTTGGGCCATGAGCCAGCACCATCTTCGACGCCTCGTGATCATGCGGCACGCCAAAGCCGATTGGCCTGGCGGCGTGGCTGACCACGAGCGGCCGCTGGAGGAACGGGGCCACCGGGAGGCGCCACTTGCCGGGCGTTGGTTGCTCAAGCACAACATCGTGCCTGACTTCATCCTGTGCTCGAGCGCATTGCGGACCCGCCAGACCTGCACCTGGGTCTGTTCTGAACTGGGGGACAAGGCACCCACGCCGAAGCTCGAAGACGGCCTTTACGCTTCCTCGGCGGTGCGCATGCTTGCCGTGGTTAATCACGTGCCCGACACCGTCACCACGCTGATGCTGATTGCGCACCTGCCAGGGGTGCAGGACCTTGCCATGCACCTCGCCTCGCGCGATTCCGATCACGATGCCTACATGGACGCCGCAACGAGGTACCCCACCAACGCGCTCACCGTCCTTGAAACGGAAAAGTCCTGGGCGGAGCTGGACGGACAGGACGCACGGATCACCAAATTCAAAGTGCCCCGGGCTCACTAGCGCGAGCTATTTCCTCGGCGCGCCGCGGCCCTGTGGTTGCTTTGCGGAACTTTGTTTGTGGCACTTTGCCTTGCGGGGCCCTGCCTCGCCGTACCTTGGCTCTGGGGCGCCTGCCGGGCGGACGACGTCGGGTGCCGCACTGGGGCCCGCGGACCCGACGGGGTGCGCGGCTGCCCAGC
>NZ_JBNHFF010000374.1:0-2013 GCF_059089965.1 Arthrobacter sp. SPT-J7 | reverse complement strand
GAAACACTGCCGGCCCGCGTCAGCACAGCGGGAGAACCGCAGTACTCCCCAAGCTGATCCCCTATGGCTTCCATAGGACAACTCTGCCAAAACCCACTGACAAAAGTGCCGGCCAAAGCAGCTATGTGGATGAACGTGGCCGGTCTGGGTACCGGGAATGTCAGCTTGATTGAGAGGGCCAGGACGCACTATCGAAGGACGAAATGCCACTGGCCGCCGCGTCCCCCAAGGATCGCGACGGCCAGCAAAAGCTATTCAGTTGTAAAACATCAACGATGCGGCCCCATGTCAGAAAGGAGGACAGGGGGAAATGCTCGTTGTGGGCCTGCGCGTGACTACGCTTTGGAGTCCGGTTCGTCGCTGGTGGTTCCAAGGTTGTGCGTCTCGGGGTGCGTGCTGTGGGCAGGGATGTGGTCCTCGCCGAGCTCCGTGTCGCTGAGCGCTCCGGACGTCCCGGCGGCACCGGCTGTACCAGTTGTGCCGGTTGTCCCCAGGGTGGCTGAAGTCCCGAGCGTATCCGTAGCTCCGGCTGTGCCGGAAGCGCCAAAACCGCCGGAGGTCCCAGTAGTCCCAGCCGTGCCGGCGGAGGCACCCGTTGTCGTGGCGTCGTCGGACGTTGAGGACTTGCTGTCCCCGGGCGAGCCGTCACGGTGCATGGCGGAGCCGATGACGGTGCCTGCGCGGCGGGCCGCCTCAGTCAGCTGGTCCGCAACTTCCGGGGCTTTCTCCTTGATGGCTTCCGTAGCCACGGACACCTTGTCCTGGACAGGCTTGCTGTCCCAGATGCCAGCTGCGCGGGCCTTGAGTTTGTCGTAGGCGGCCCGGCCGGACCGCGACCCGAGAACGTACCCGGCGGCGATTCCGACGCCCAAAAGAAGTTTGTTTTTCATGATGAACTCCTGCTCCGTGAGAAGGTTTCAGTTCCGGCCAGAGAGGCCGGGAGATAGGAAAACCGGCCAGGGGATGTTATCCCCAGACCGGTTTCCCTGGCTAGCGCGCCAGTTAGCTGCGCACGCCGCGCTTGGTGATCATGCCGTACACCAGCAGCACGATGAGCGCGCCACCGATGGCCAGCAGCCACGTCTGCAGGGAGAAGAACTCCTGCAGTCCGCTGCCGAAGATCATTCCGCCGATCCAGCCGCCGAGGAGTGCTCCAACGACGCCCAGGACGAGGGTGATGATCCAGCCGCCACCCTGCCGGCCGGGGAGGATCGCCTTAGCGATCGCACCAGCAATAAGTCCGAGAATCAGAAATGCAATAAATCCCATTTTTCGTTCCTCTTCCTAAGTAAAGGAGGCCTCCGGATCCCGGAAGCACTTCATCCTTCTGCCTCAATAGTAATCATGCTTACTATCTATTTGCCAACCCCGGTTTCCGGAAAAACCCCATTTCAGGGCCGATTAGTGGCCAGTGACGTCCGAATCGTTACCCGCATCAGGACCCTCATCGAGGATGGCCAATTCCGCTAGATCCTGCGCATCCAAGGCGAAATCAAAGATGTCCAGGTTCTCCCGCATCCGCTCCGGATTCGCCGTTTTGGGAACCGTCACAATTCCGTTCTGAACATGCCACCGAAGGACCAGTTGGCCGGGCGTTTTGCCATGCTTTTCCGCCAGTTGCGACAGGATCGGGGCGCCCAGCAGGCCGGCGCCGTCCCCTCCCAGCGGGCTGTAGGACTGGGTCGCAATCCCATGCTTGTCATGGAACTCGCGTTCCGCCATGCGGGTGATTGCAGGGTTCAACTGAATCTGGTTCACCGCGGGCACTACCTCTGTCTCCGCCATCAGCCGCTCCAGGTGGGCAGGCTTGAAGTTGGACACCCCAATGGAGCGGACCTTGCCTTCCGCCTGCAGCCGCTCGAAGGTCTTCCAGGTTGAAACATATTCATCGCGCTGGGGAAGCGGCCAATGGATCAGGAACAGGTCCACGTAGTCGAGCCCCAGCCGCTTCAGTGCCCCGTCCAGCCCTTCAACTGCGCGGTCGTTGCCCTGGAACTGGCCATCAACCTTGGT
>NZ_JBNHFF010000373.1:0-2021 GCF_059089965.1 Arthrobacter sp. SPT-J7 | reverse complement strand
GCGGCCTCCCCTGTCGGTCCGGTTGCCCTTGCGAGTTCTTCTTCCGCTCTTTGGGCTTCAATCGCAGCATCTCGCATTGAGGCAGCATTCGGCGTCGCGGTAGAGCAGCAGGACTCGGGCCCTTCGCCGATCCCTGCCCAGGCTCCTGCCCCCGGTTCAGGGGCGGGAAGCGGGAACTCCATGTCCGGCTCATCCGCCTCGGCGGCATGGCTGAGCCCCTTCACCTTTGGTCTTCCTATTGCCGGCGCTGTCCGCGCCGGCAAAACCTCTGAGCACGTCCCTGCACCGGTGTCGTTCGACCCCGGTTCTTCTCCTGACTAGTTGAGGCACGTCTGCCCATTTCAGGCAGAACGCGGCATTACGGGTTGCTGACACGCACCCCTACCTCAACTTTCAGGAGACATCATCATGAGTTCCAACCTTCGCAGGGGGATGCTCGGCACCCTCTTTGCCGGCGGGCTTTTAGCCTTCGGCTGCACCACGGCGTACGCCGCGGATACCAGCAGCGGATCGGATCTTTCCGCATCTGCCCTCATCTCGGCGGCGGCGTCCGCTGACACGGTGTCGTTGGGCCTGCTGGGTGACCCAACGCCGTCGGAGTCAGCGGGCGTCGCCGCCGTAGCCAACCTCGACCTCGCTCTCGGCACCGCGGTTACCAACGCAACTGCACCGGCCACGACCGATCCCGCAGTCGCAGCAGACGTTGCCGTTGATCTCGGAAACACCACCGGCCAAACCAGCAGCCCCGACCTCGCCACGGCCGCCGCCGTCGACCTCGCTCTCGGCACCGCCGTTACCAACGCAACTGCACCGGCCACGGCCGATCCCGCAGTCGCAGCAGAAGTTGCAGTTGACCTCGGCACAGCCGCAGGAACCGGGGGTGTCACCAATGGGCTGGGCACCGGCGGAGCCGACGCCCTCGTGCACATAAACCTCGGGGACAACAAGGAAACCGACGGCACCACCACCGGCGGAACCGACACCCTCGTAGACGCCGTCGTGGACATCAACCTCGGGGACACCAACGGAACCGACGGCACCACCGGCGGACTCGATGCCGCCATACATGCTGGCGTCGGCATCGGCACTGGCAGTACCGGTAGCACGGGTGGACTGGCCGCCGTCATTGACCTGGGGCTGGGTTTTGGCCTGGGGCTGGGCAATGACGCCAATGACACGGAGAACCCGGGCACAGGCACTCCGGGCACCGTTGACCCAGGCACTGGGACCCCGGGTGACGGCAACACGGGAGGCACCGGCACCGTTGACCCCGGAACTAACGCTCAGGGCACGAACACACCCGGCGCCGGCACCAGCAACGGCACCGTCACCACCGGCTCGAACAACGCTTCTGATGCCGGCACTGCCGGCGTCGGCGGATTTTCGGCAGCACCGGCCGGCTCCACGGCAGTTGGCGGCGCCATCGCCGTCGACACCACCCCTCGCAGCACCCCGGCGGAGGGTGGTGCTGCCGAGCGTGCCAACGGCCTGGCCAAGACGGGAGTGGACCTCTCCCTGGTCCCGCTGGCCCTGCTGCTTCTGGTGGCAGGAATCCTCCTGATGCTCCGCAAGCGCAGGGTGTCCTAGATAGCGAACCATGGCTGACTGTGCCTGCATCATGCGCCTGAAGCGGCAGCAGCAAGCAGGCTGGGAGGAAGGAGGACCCCGCACAACCAAAGAATCAACCAGACAAATCAACGCAAACATGTCATCAGCACACATGTCCTTGTGGACGGTGGTCCGGCGGCGAGAAAGTTACGAAGTTCGCCGCCGGACCATCGGCGTGTCATGGAACCGAAGCCGCGGCCAATCGTCGGTTTACTCCACCGCCCGTATAATTTGTTCTACGACAGTGCCGCAGCGCACCGGGAGGAACGGGTTATGGTGGCGGAATCGCCTAGCTCCATCAAGAATGAAGTGCTCGGCGGACGTTATCGGTTGGGTGAAGTTATTGGCCGCGGTGGTATGTCGTCCGTTTACTGTGCCCGGGACGAAAATCTGGGTCGCGATGTTGCCCTGAA
>NZ_JBNHFF010000372.1:0-2039 GCF_059089965.1 Arthrobacter sp. SPT-J7 | reverse complement strand
GGCACCGCCGGCCTCTGCGGCGGCCGCCGCTCCTGCCCCGGCACCGGCGAAGAAGGCTCCGGCCACTGTGGCCCGCGACGGTTCGAAGAAGACCGAGTCCGGCACCGGCTCACAGCCCATCCCGGCCCAGCTTCCCAAGAACGTCAAGGCTCCCACGGCTCCGGAGGAGGACGTTGTTTCCGTCCTCCGCGGACCGGCAAAGGCCATTGCCACCAACATGGTCACCAGCCTCCAGGTGCCTACCGCCACCAGCGTCCGTGCCATCCCCGCCAAGCTGCTGATCGACAACCGCGTTGTCATCAACTCCAACCTCGCCCGGGCACGCGGCGGCAAGGTTTCCTTCACGCACCTGATTGGCTACGCGGTCATCCGCGCGCTCTCCCAGTTCCCTTCCATGAATGTGTACTACGACGAAGTGGACGGCAAACCCGTTGCCGTCCAGCCGGCACACGTGAATTTCGGCATCGCCATCGACATGCCCAAGCCCGACGGCACCCGCCTGCTGATGGTGCCGAACATCAAGAAGGCCGAGACCCTCAACTTCTCCGAGTTCTGGCACACCTACGAGGACCTCATCAAGCGCGCCCGCAACGGCAAGCTGACGGCCGAGGACCACCAGGGCACCACCGTGTCTCTGACCAACCCGGGCGGCATCGGTACTGTGCACTCGGTGCCGCGCCTTTCCAAGGGCCAGGCAGCCATCATCGGCGTCGGCGCGCTGGACTACCCCGCCGAGTTCCAGGGCGCCAGCGAGAAGATCATCGCCCAGAACGCCATCAGCAAGGTCCTCACCCTGACCTCCACCTACGATCACCGCGTGATCCAGGGTGCCGGCAGCGGCGAGTTCCTGAAGCTGGTCCACCAGCTCCTGCTCGGTGCGCAGAACTTCTACGACGAGATCTTCGAGTCCCTGCGCATTCCGTACGAGCCCGTACGCTGGAGCGCCGACAAGCAGGTGGACCCGGCCGACGAAATCAACAAGGTTGCCCGGATCCAGCAGCTGATCCACTCCTACCGGGTCCGCGGGCACCTGATGGCGGACACCGATCCCCTCGAGTACGTCCAACGCAAGCACCCGGACCTCGACGTCCTCACGTACGGCCTGACGCTCTGGGACCTGGACCGCGAGTGGCCCACCGGCGGCTTCGGCGGCAAGCCCATGCTCAAGTTCCGCGACATCCTGGGCGTCCTGCGCGATGCCTACTGCCGCACCACGGGCATTGAGTACATGCACATCCAGGAGCCTGCCGAACGCAAGTGGTTCCAGGACCAGCTGGAGCACCCGTACTCGAAGCCCAGCCGTGAAGAGCAGCTGCGCATCGTCTCCAAGCTGAACGCCGCCGAGGCGTTCGAGACCTTCCTGCAGACCAAGTTCGTTGGCCAGAAGCGGTTCTCGCTTGAAGGCGGCGAGTCCCTCATTCCGCTGCTTGACGCCATCATGTCCGACGCCGCCGATGACGGCCTGGACGAAGTGGCCATCGGCATGGCCCACCGCGGCCGCCTGAATGTGCTTACCAACATCGCCGGCAAGACCTACGCACAGGTGTTCCGCGAATTCGAGGGGACCCAGGATCCCCGCTCTGTCCAGGGATCCGGCGACGTTAAGTACCACTTGGGCACCGAGGGCACCTTCACTTCGGACAACGGCAAGGAGACCAAGGTCTACCTGGCTGCCAACCCGTCCCACCTCGAAGCAGTGGACCCTGTCCTAGAGGGCATCGTCCGCGCCAAACAGGACCGCCTGGATCAGGGCGAGTCGTTCCCGGTCCTGCCCATCATGGTCCATGGCGACGCTGCTTTCGCCGGCCAGGGCGTGGTTGCCGAAACCCTTAACCTGTCCCAGCTCCGCGGCTACCGCACGGGCGGAACCATCCATGTGGTGGTCAACAACCAGGTGGGCTTCACCACCGCCCCATCCTCGTCCCGGTCCTCCACGTACTCCACCGACGTTGCCAAGATGATCCAGGCACCGGTGTTCCACGTGAACGGCGACGATCCTGAGGCCGTGGTCCGCATTGGCCAGCTCGCCTACGAGTTCC
>NZ_JBNHFF010000371.1:0-2049 GCF_059089965.1 Arthrobacter sp. SPT-J7 | reverse complement strand
AAGGCATCAGCGGCTTTTTCCAGCGGAAAAACCTCGGCAACTTCCACGCGCATCTTCCGGCTGTCCACCAAATCGGCGAGTTCCTGCAGGTCGGCTCCCACCGGACTAACCCACATCCAGTCGCCGCCGTGCTCTTCCACTTCACTGTCGGCGATCGAGGCGTGCCGGCCTCCTTCGGCCAGCACGGCCAGCGTCGCCTTGAGGTTTCCGCCGACGAAATCGGCAACGACGTCCACACCGTTAGGACGCAGCGCGCGAACGCGCTCGGCGAGCCCATCGCCGTAGGCAACCGGCTCGGCTCCCAGGGAGCGAAGGAATTCATGGTTCTTCTCTGAGGCAGTGGCAATGACACTGGCGCCCAGGGACACAGCGATCTGGATGCCCAGGGAGCCCACGCCTCCGGAACCCCCGTGGATCAGGACAGTTTCGCCGGACTTCAGGCCCAGGCGGTTGAGAACCTGGTAAGCGGTCAAGCCGGCCAGCGGCAGCCCCGCGGATTCGTTCCACCCGAGCGAGGCAGGCTTCCGGGCCAAGAGCCGCTCCGGCAGCGCGATGTACTCGGCAAAGCTTCCGCCGTGGACGTAGTCCTTGCGGCCGTAGGCGAAGACCTCATCGCCGGGCTGGAACTGCCGGGCATCAATTCCCACCGACTCCACAACCCCTGCTACATCCCAGCCGGGGATGGCGGGAAACTGCAGATCCATGACGGCATCCAGGTACCCGGCCATGATTTTCCAGTCCACTGGGTTTACTGCGGCTGCCTTGACTCTGACCAGGACCATTCCCGGCCCGACTTTCGGCATTGGTTGGTCACCAAATTCGAGGACGTCAGGGTTTCCGTATGAGCTGTAAGTGATTGCCTTCATGCCTTTCACAATGGCATAGGCATCTTCGCTATTCCGGATCCCGGCGCTAAGTGGTGTATCGCACGGCTGGGTCAGGCCGGGGCGCCGGTGCCGAGATTGCCCCTGGCGCCGCGCGCCCGGCAACGGACCGCTAGGGTCGTTCCATGACCACTGACGCTCTCCGGCCTGTCTATTTCCTTTCGGACAGCACCGGCATCACCGCGGAAACGCTGGGCAACACGTTGCTGACGCAGTTTCCCGGGAACGACTTTGACCGCATCACCATTCCGTTCATCACCACGGTTGAGCAGGCGCGGTCCGTTGTTAAGATCATCGACGCTGCCGCCGCCACCGGCCCTGCCCCGCTGGTCTTTTCCACCGCGGTCAGCAGCGAAATCCGCCAGACTCTGTCTACCTGCCAGGGAATCATCGTGGACCTCATCGGCACGTACGTCGAACAGTTGGAGCACGCGCTGGGCAGCCATGCCAGCGGCGAGCCCGGCCGGGCGCACGGCCTGGGAAACGCCGCGCGCTACCAGTCGCGGATGGCGGCCGTCGAGTACGCCATGGAGCACGACGACGGCCAGAGCCTGCGTGCGCTGGAAAAGGCCCAGGTGATCCTGGTGGCGCCGTCCCGCTGCGGGAAGACGCCCACCACCATGTACCTGGCGCTGCAGCATGGGATCTTCGCCGCGAACTTCCCGCTGGTGGAGGAGGATTTCGCACGGGAAGGGCTGCCCAAGTCGCTCAAGCCCTTCGTGTCGAAATGTTTCGGCCTGACAACCAACCCGCTGCGCTTGAGCCAGGTACGCACCGAACGGCGCCGGGGCTCCTCCTACGCCTCGCTGCGCCAGTGCGGGTTCGAGTTGCGCAGCGCCGAGCGCCTGTACGAATTCCACGGGATTCCGTATCTCAACTCAGCCAGCGTGTCCGTGGAGGAGATGGCGGCCACCATCCTGCAAAAGATGAACCTCAAGCACTAGGGAAAAGTTTCACAAGGGCACTGTGGCACACATCACGTGGCGTGCTTCAGGAAGGCCTGCCAAGGTGGAGGAGACTTTTGCCCTCACCCGGCCACCGCCGGGAGCCGGGCCTTGGCATTTCACCCTCTGCGAAGGAGCAGTAATTATGGCGACAGACATCCTGTGGTTCTCCGAACTCGGACTCAAGGACCTGGACCGGGTGGGCGGCAAGAACGCCTCCC
>NZ_JBNHFF010000370.1:0-2088 GCF_059089965.1 Arthrobacter sp. SPT-J7 | reverse complement strand
GGGGACTTTTCGCCGAGACCTGGCTTCCAAGGTAGGGCTTCCTGAAGAGGTTGGCCAGAGCAAAAACCCCTGACTGCCGCTCACGCCCCCGGCCGGCACAGTTGGGGGTTTGGCGGACCACCTGTATCCGCGGCCCACAAGATTGAATCAAAAAGTGAATCCATACACACCCACCGCCTCCCGAGGGGGTTATCCTCAAAATGCGTATCCAGTTGCGGGGGCATCCGGGCGGGGGCTAGGCGCACCTGCGGTGTGACTGCCGCGGGTCAGTTTCAACATTTGCATTCACACCGGGGAAACCCGGGCGGATTTCAAAGGAAACGAGCATGGGCCGTCGACACGCAGCAACTGACCCTAAGTATCCGCGCTGGGTTTGGGTCGCCACGGCGGCCACCGTAGCCCTTCTCATTATTGGCGGAGCATTCGTGCTGCGGACGCTGATCTTCCCTGCAGGCGAAGGACAGGGCGTGCCCTCAGCCGGCAACGGCGGCACTCCCCCAGCAGGCAACCCGTTGGCGCAGGACAGTCCTGCCGCCGTCGCCGGGGCCGCTCCCTGCATTTCCTTGAACATCCTCACTTCGCTGGAAAACGCCGAGACGGTCCGGGCGCTGGCCGCCGAGTACACCGCGAAACCACGGAGCGTGGACGGCAAATGTGTGACCCCCGCAGTGGCCCAGGAAAAATCGGGAGTCGCCGCCGGCAAAGTCGCCGCCGGGTTCCCCGGCGTTGCGGCCGGTGACAGGCCCTCTCTCTGGGTGCCGGACTCCTCCGCGTGGTTACGAATTGCAGGGGAAAGTGCCAACGGAAGCCCTGTGCCGCAAGAGGGCACCAGCCTGGCGCGGAGTGCCATCGTCGTGGCCGTGCCGGAGACGATGGTAGGTGCGCTCGGCTGGGACAGCACACCGCCGTCGTGGTCTGAGGTCTTCAGGATGGCCGAGGAGCAGGACGTCTGGGAGCGCCTGGGCCACGGCGAGTGGGGCAAGTTCAAGTTCGGCAAGGCCAGTCCCCTCGTCTCAACGTCGGGCCTGATGGCCCTTGCTGCTTCCTACGGTGCCGCCGGCGGCAGCGTGGGAGGCTTGGACGACATGGACCTGGACGCACCATCCCTGGTTGAAAAAGTGCGCGCCGTGGAACTGGGTACGAGCCATTACATGGCTACGCCCGAGCATTTCCTGTGGCACGCCAGGGAGGCTGACGACGCCGGGAACGTCTCGGAATTCCTCTCCGCCGTGATCGTGGATGAAAAATCTGTTTGGGATTACAACCGGGGAGTGGTCAGCGAAGACGGAAAAACAAAGCAGTCCGGTCCCGCCCCCAAGGAACCCCTTAGGGCCATTTACCCTGCGGACGGAGTCCACGTGGCCGACAGCCCTGCCGTCATCCTTGACGGGGACTGGGTGGGGAGCCAGCAGCGCCAGGCGGCCGAAGACTTCCTTGCCTTCGCAGTCACGGAACAGGGCCAAAACGTGGTCAAGGCGTCCGGGTACCGCAGTATCCAGGGCAAGCTGGATACTGAAGTAGCGGGAACCGGACGGTATGCCCCGACACTCCAGCCGCTGCCACTGCCCAAGGCTGAGGCGCTCGTCGCGGTGCAGGACAGCTTTCCCGAGGTCCGCAAGCGCGCAAGGGCCTTGTTCCTGCTGGACGTCTCGGAATCCATGGTGCAAGAGACCGGTGTGACCAAGCTACAACGGGCCAAGGACGCCGTCCGCAAGGCATTGGATCACTTCACGGGAGACGATGAAATTGGGCTAGCCGCTTTCTCCCAAGTAGGCGACGGCCCCTTGCTGCCGGGCATCGTCAGCCAGGTCGCCCCGCTGAAAACCAATAAAGAAGACCTCATCACTAAGCTCAACGAGCTCAAAGCCGTAGACGCTACGCCTCTTTTCGAAGCGGTGAGCCGCTTCGCCGGCGATCAGGCCAAGGACTACAAAGACACCTTCATCAACACCATCGTGCTTCTGAGTGACGGAAAAAACGACACCAACCACCCGGGTGACCTCGCCGGTATCTCCCAACAGTTGAGCCATCAGAACCACTCGACGCCGGTGCTCGTCTTTACGCTCGCCTACGGGCCCGACGCCGATA
>NZ_JBNHFF010000369.1:0-2089 GCF_059089965.1 Arthrobacter sp. SPT-J7 | reverse complement strand
GGCAAGCTCCTCAACGACGAGGGGCAGCTCGACGTCGACGGCTACTTCACGCTTGCCCGCGGCAACAAGGAACAGCAGCCGCTGGAGATGACCAAATGGTTCGACACCAACTACCACTACCTGGTGCCGGAGATCGGCCCGGAGACGAAGTTCACCCTCGCCTCCACCGCCAAGGTTGACGAGTTCGCTTTCGCCCTGGCCAACGGCATTGAGACGCGGCCCTACATCGTTGGCCCGGTCACCTATCTGCTGCTTTCCAAGGCTTCCGACGACGCCCCTGCCGGCTTCGCGCCGCTGTCCCGCCTCGAGGACATCCTGCCCGTCTACGTGCAGCTCCTTGAGAAGCTCGCCGCCGCCGGCGCCAGTTGGGTCCAGCTCGACGAACCTGCTCTGGTGGTTGACCAGGACACCCCGGCCGCTGAAATCGAAGCAGCCGTTGCCCGCGCCTACGAGGTCCTCACCGCTGCTGCCAACCGCCCGCAGATCCTCGTTTCCACTCCGTACGGTTCACTTGACGGCCAGCTCGGCACGCTCGCGGCCGCCAACATCGAGGCACTGCATATCGACGTCTTCAAGGGTGATGTTCCCTCTGCTGCCGCCCTGGCGGGCCTGGGCAACAAGACCCTTGTTGCCGGCGTCGTTGACGGCCACAACATCTGGCGCAACGACCTTGCCGCTTCCGCCGCGAAGCTGGAGGAACTCAAGGCCGCCGCCGGCAGGCTCGCCGTCTCCACCTCAACATCCACGCAGCACGTCCCCCACGACGTGGCCGGGGAAACGCAGCTCTCCGAACAGCTCCGCAGCTGGCTGGCGTTCTCGGACCAGAAAGCGGTAGAGGTCAAGACCCTGGCGTCCTACCTCGCCGACCCCGCCTCCGCCAAGGCAGCCATTGAGGAAGCAACCGCAGTGATCGCTTCCCGTGCCACCGCCGAAGGGGTCCGCCGGGCCGACGTCCGTGCCCGCACCGAGTCCCTCACTGCCGCGGACTTCAGCCGCTCCGAATACGCGGTCCGCGAAGCCGCGCAGGAAAAGGCGCTGGACCTTCCGCCGCTGCCCACCACCACCATCGGTTCGTTCCCGCAGACCTCGGAGATCCGTTCGGCCCGCGCCCGCAACAACAAGGGCGACCTTACGGACGAGCAGTACGAAAAGCTCATGAAGGACGAGATCAAGCGCGTCGTGGACCTGCAGGAAGAGCTCGGCTACGACGTCCTGGTGCACGGCGAGCCCGAGCGCAACGACATGGTGCAGTACTTCGCCGAGAACCTCGAAGGCTTCGACGTTACCGTCCACGGCTGGGTCCAGTCCTACGGCTCACGCTGCACGCGTCCATCAATCCTTTGGGGAGACGTCACCCGCAGCGCCCCCATCACCGTTGAATGGGCCAAGTACGCACAGTCCCTCACCAGCAAGCCGATGAAGGGCATGCTCACCGGTCCGGTCACCATCCTCGCGTGGTCCTTCGTCCGTGACGACCAGCCGTTGGGTGAGACCGCCAACCAGGTTGGCCTGGCGCTGCGCGACGAGATCGCCGATCTGGAAGCCGCCGGCATCAAGGTCATCCAGGTGGACGAGCCCGCACTGCGCGAACTCCTCCCGCTGCGCAAGGCTGACCACGCCGACTACCTGAAGTGGTCCGTGGACTCCTTCCGCCTGGCGACTGCCGGCGCTGTGGATGCCACCCAGATCCATACCCACCTCTGCTACTCGGAGTTCGGCGTGATCATTGACGCCATTGACGGCCTGGATGCGGACGTTACATCCATCGAGGCCGCCCGGTCCCGCATGGAGGTGGTGCATGACCTCGAGTCCCACGGCTTCGGCCGCGGCGTTGGCCCGGGCGTGTACGACATCCACTCGCCGCGCATTCCCGGCACCGGGGAAGTCACCGAGCTGCTCAGCACCGCCGTCAAGCACGTGCCGTCCCGCCAGCTCTGGGTCAACCCGGACTGCGGCCTGAAGACCCGCGGCTACGCAGAGACCGAGGAATCTTTGCGGAACTTGGTGGAGGCCACCAGGTCGGTCCGCGCCGGCCTGCTGCAAGGGGCAAAGTAAAGCGGACAAACGATCGGCCGGCCACCTTGAAAGG
>NZ_JBNHFF010000368.1:0-2097 GCF_059089965.1 Arthrobacter sp. SPT-J7 | reverse complement strand
GGCGGCGGTGCTCCCGCCGGTGGTGGCTTTGGCAAGGGCGGACGCGGACGCGGTGGCACCCAGGGTGCCTTCGGCAAGGGCGGCGCGGGACGTGGCAAGCAGCGCAAGTCGAAGCGCGCAAAGCGCCAGGAACTTGAGCAGATGAGTGCCCCGTCGCTTGGTGGCGTGAGCGTCCCCCGCGGCGACGGCAACACTGTGATCCGCCTCCGCCGTGGCTCGTCCATCACGGACTTCGCCGACAAGATCGAGGCAAACCCCGCCGCACTGGTAACCGTGCTGTTCCACCTCGGTGAGATGGCAACGGCCACGCAGTCGCTGGACGAGGAAACCTTTGCGCTGCTGGGCGAAGAGCTTGGCTACAAGCTCCAGGTTGTGTCGCCGGAGGACGAGGAGCGCGAGCTGCTCTCCACCTTCGACATCGACTTCGAAGCAGAGCTCGAGGCCGAAGGTGACGAAGACCTCGAGGCACGTCCTCCGGTTGTAACCGTCATGGGCCACGTGGACCACGGTAAAACCCGCCTGCTTGACGCCATCCGCAAGTCCGACGTTATGGCGGGCGAGCACGGCGGCATCACGCAGCACATCGGTGCCTACCAGGTCACGCACAACCATGAAGGCAACGACCGGAAGATCACCTTCATCGATACTCCGGGCCACGAGGCGTTCACCGCCATGCGTGCCCGTGGTGCGAAGGTCACCGACATCGCCATCCTGGTGGTCGCAGCGGATGACGGCGTGATGCCCCAGACCGTTGAAGCCCTCAACCACGCCCAGGCAGCCAACGTGCCGATCGTGGTGGCAGTGAACAAGATCGACAAGGAAGGCGCCAACCCGGACAAGGTCCGCGGCCAGCTGACCGAGTACGGCCTGGTTCCCGAAGAATACGGTGGCGACACCATGTTCGTGGAGGTCTCTGCACGCCAGAATCTCAATATCGACGAGCTGCTCGAGGCAGTCCTGCTCACCGCAGACGCTGCCCTGGACATGCGAGCCAACCCGAACAAGGACGCCCGCGGTATCGCCATCGAAGCCAACCTGGACAAGGGCCGCGGTTCCGTTGCCACTGTCCTGGTGCAGTCCGGCTCGCTGCGCGTCGGCGACACCATCGTTGCAGGCACGGCCCACGGCCGCGTCCGTGCGATGTTCGACGACGACGGCAGCGCCCTGACCGAGGCCGGCCCGTCCCGCCCCGTCCAGGTGCTGGGTCTGTCCAACGTGCCGCGTGCAGGTGACACCTTCTTCGTGACTGCTGACGAGCGCACCGCCCGCCAGATCGCCGAGAAGCGTGAAGCAGCCGATCGCAACGCCGCCCTGGCCAAGCGCCGCAAGCGCATCAGCCTGGAAGACTTCGACCAGGCAGTGGCCGACGGCAAGATCGACACCCTCAACCTCATCCTCAAGGGTGACGTGTCCGGTGCCGTGGAAGCCCTCGAAGACGCCCTGCTCAAGATCGACGTCGGCGAAGGCGTGCAGCTGCGCGTCATCCACCGCGGTGTTGGTGCCATCACGCAGAACGACGTCAACCTGGCGACGGTGGACAGCGCCGTCATCATTGGCTTCAACGTCAAGCCGGCCGAGCGGGTTGCCGAACTGGCCGACCGCGAAGGCGTGGACATGCGCTTCTACTCCGTCATCTACTCCGCAATTGATGACATCGAGATGGCGCTCAAGGGCATGCTCAAGCCGGAATACGAAGAATTCCAGCTGGGCACCGCCGAGGTCCGCGAAGTCTTCCGTTCCTCCAAGTTCGGAAACATCGCCGGTTCCATCGTTCGCTCGGGTGTTATCCGACGCAACACGAAGGCCCGCATCAGCCGCGACGGCAAGATCATCGGTGACAACCTCACCGTTGAGACGCTCAAGCGCTTCAAGGACGACGCCACTGAGGTCCGCACGGACTTCGAGTGTGGTATCGGTCTTGGTTCGTACAACGACATCACCGAAGGCGACATCATCGAGACCTTCGAGATGCGTGAGAAGCCGCGCGTCTAGGCGTTGATCTCTAACGGTGGGGCCGTCGGGACATTCCCGGCGGCCCCGCCCCTTCGCCGGACCGCTTGCGCTCGTTGGTCGCACCCCGCCCCGCTCCGCCCCGCC
>NZ_JBNHFF010000367.1:0-2111 GCF_059089965.1 Arthrobacter sp. SPT-J7 | reverse complement strand
GTCACCGTTCCGATGATGCACGGCCGGCAGGACATGGCGTTCGCGGAGGGCGCCGGCTGGCAGGCGGTGGACTTGCCCTACGGCGAGGGCTTCGTGATGAGGCTGGTGCTTCCCGCTGAAGGTTACGACGGCGGTGCCTCCCTCGAAGCGGACCGGCTGACCGAGGTGGCACGGGCGCTGGAAGGAACCCATCCTGAGATGGTTCAACTGGCACTGCCCACCTGGGACCACAAGAGCAGTTTTGACGTGCGGGCCGTCTTTGAACAACTGGGGCTCCGCAGAACCTTGGAAACCACCATCGACTTTGATGCGATCCAGCCGGGCCTGATGGTCACGCAGGCCGCCCAAGACGCCAACATCACTGTGGCGGAAAAGGGGACGGTGGCCGCCGCCGTCACCCAGATCAACGGCATGGCCACCAGCGCCCCGCCAGAGCCCACGAGGTCCATAACGTTCGACCGGCCGTTCCACTACCAGATCGTTCACGTGGAGAGTGGTCTGCCGCTGTTTATGGGGAAGGTTGCGGACCCTCGCTGACTGCGACTCGGTGGCAAACTGGCCAGCCCTGAATATCCAGGAGTTAGCCGGCGCCACCCTGCCACAGGGCATCAAACGGCGCGCCCGAAGCTACCCGGTTCCGGATACCGGCGGTGACAAACGCTTTTGCTGTGCGGGCAGCCTCCAGTGGCGCCGCGCCCTTGGCCAGCTCAGCCGTTACTGCGGCGGCGAGGGAGCACCCGGCGCCGGACACCGCGACGTCCCCGACCTTGGGCGCGCTCAGCACCTCGAGGGTTTCGCCGTCGTAGAAAACGTCGACGGCGTCGGGACCTGCCAGCCGCACCCCGCCCTTGGCCAGTACTGCGGCTCCACTGATCTCGTGGATGCGGACAGCGGCCGCCTTGAGGGAATCGACGTCGGTGATCTCCAGCCCGGAAAGGGACTCAGCTTCAAAGTGGTTCGGCGTCACGAAGGTGGCCAGCGGGAGGACCTGTGCCTTCAGCGCCTGGTCCGTGTCCAGTGCGTGCCCGGGCTCCTGGCCCTTGCAGATGAGAACGGGGTCCAGGACCACATTGCGGAATTGGCCGTTCTGGAGGGCGCCAGCCACGGTGCTGATGGTGGCCGGACTGCCCAGCATGCCGATCTTCACGGTATCCAGGACGGAGGGCGCGCCCGATTCCCGCCCGTAGGCCGCCGTCGTCGCCTCCAGTTGGTCTGCGATCACTTGCTGGTCAACCGGCACAAAGCGGTGGTTCCAGTTGTCGTTCGGGTTGAAGGAAACGATGCAGGTCAGGTTGGCGATGCCAAAGACGCCCAGCTCCTGGAAGGTCTTCAGGTCGGCCTGGGCTCCGGCACCGCCGGTAGCCTCAGAACCGGCGATCGTCAGGACGACCGCGGGAGCGGCAGCGGGGGACTGGACATCGGCGGAAACAGAAGTCATGGCACTATCCTGCCATCCGGCGTCACACGGCCGCGTTGTATGCCTGAACAGAAAGCGGCGCCGCCGGTGGTCAGTCCAACGAAAGGGACGCCGGCCCGGGCGGCTTTGCCGCCATACCGAAGCGGCCGGGTCAGGATGTCCCTTTGGCGATCTGCAGGAGCGCTCGGCCCAGCTCGGGCTGGCTGTAGACGAAACCGGAGTTCAGGAGCTTCTGTGGCTGGACCCAACGGCTTTTCAGGACCAGCTCGGTCTCCGTCCGGATCAGTATGGCGCCCAGCCTCAGCAACCAGGCCGGTGTGGGGATGCCGAACCTCGCACCGTAGGCCCGGCGGACCATGCGCATGAGTTCGCGGTTGTCCACCACATCGGGCGATGCCACATTGACCGGGCCGGCAATGTCCGTCCGTGCATGCACAAAGAGCGCGGATCGATAAAGGTCCTCCACGTGGATCCAGCTGAATTTCTGTGTGCCGGGGCCCATCCGGCCTCCCAGTCCCAGCCGGGCCAGGTTGGCGAAAGGGCGCAGGGCTCCGCCGCCCGCGCCCAGGACGATGGCAATCCGCAGCGGGACCTTGCGTGTCCTTGGTGTCAGGGCGGCTTCCAGCTCCGCTTCCCACGCACGGGCCACGTCCACCGAAAATCCCATGCCCAATTCGCCGTCCTGCTCGGTCTG
>NZ_JBNHFF010000366.1:0-2155 GCF_059089965.1 Arthrobacter sp. SPT-J7 | reverse complement strand
GTCCTTCTCCCAGACAATTCCGGTCTCGCGCTGGTTCGTGAGACCGGCCCCGGACAGCTGATTCGGGGAAATGCCGGCGTCTCGCAGGGCGGCCCGAATCACCTCGAGTTGCGTATTCAGGATCTGCATGGGATCGTGCTCGATCCAACCGGGACGGGGGTAAATCTGCGTCAGTTCCGCCTGGCCAAATCCATGAACGTTAGTATTTTCGTCCATAATGAAAGCGCGGGCGCTAGTTGTGCCTTCGTCAATGCCAAGAATGTACTTAACCATTTTCTCTCACTTCTTTGTGTCGAGGGTAGAGGCTGGCCGCGCGGCGCGCGGCCGAACAGCTGGCGCTAACCTAATTCGTATGTAGATGTCTAGTCAAGTATTGCCCTGCACGATCAAGCGCTATACGCTGTGACCGACCGGCATCCGGGCCGACCCCATAAACATTCGTTCAAGCAGCACGACGACGTGACGCAAAGGATCCGCAATGGTTATCAGCTTTTTCTCTATCCTTGCCGCAGCCGCAGGCGGTTTTTTTGGAGCCGCCATAGGAGCGCTCCAAGCATTTATCTTTACCGGGCTACTGGCAATAATCGGCGTGCTCGCGCTTGCGGCCGACCCCAATTCCACCGTTCTCAGTGAGATAGCCTTCGGTCCCGCGTTCGGCCCCCACATTTCTTTCGCCGGCGGCGTGGCAGCTGCCGCTTGGGCAGCCCGCAAAAGCGATTTGACTGGAAAGGACATCGTCACTCCGCTGTCAAAGTTCGCCCGCCCGGACGTCCTCCTGGTAGGAGCAGCATTTGGCATCTTTGGCTATGTCGTCCAAAAACTGCTCGCTCTGATCCCGTGGTTTGGCAGCAATACCGACTCAGTCGCGCTGACGGTCGTGATTTCGGCCCTTGCTGTGAGGCTCCTCTTCGGCAGGAGCGGCCTTTTTGTCCATAACGGATCAGGCGCCTCCGGATGGGCTGCTTACTCCCCGACGGACAAGGGCCGGTGGATTGAGGGGCAGGAACGCTTCGTGCCCAATACGGTACTCGGCATCTTCGTCGGCCTCCTGTCCGCTTTCGTGGCCCTGGAACTGGTGCGCTCCATGCCGCAGCTTGGAGGCAACGCGCCGGTGTTCATGTTCGGCATTTCCGCAGTGTCCCTAATCTTCCTCTCCCTCGGACACGCCGTGCCCGTCACGCACCACATCACCCTGCCTGCCGGCATCGCTGCTGTCACCTTCTTTCCCCTTGTCGGCGAGACCTGGATTGCCATGCTTGTGGGGGCAGCGGCCGGCTTGCTCGGCGCATGGCTCGCCGAGCTCTTCAGCCGGCTGTGGCTTGCCCACGGTGACACCCATATCGACCCTCCCGCGGCTGCAATCTGGCCAACGGTGACCATCATCCTCGGCGTGGCAACGGTCGCAACGGCCGCCAGCTGACCAACAGAACGGACTTGCCATATGACCAACTGGGATATCAAGCATCTGGGGCGTGTGCGCGCCGTTGCACTTGATGTTGACGGAACAATCGCCGGCCATGACCACCGCGTAAATCCACGGACGGTAACAGCAATTGCCGCCCTCCAGAAGCTTGGTATCCCCGTGGTTCTCCTAACCGGACGCTCACGCAGGAACACGCAGGATCTTGCCCGCCAGCTCGGTATTACCAATGAGGTGGTCTGCTGCAACGGTGCCGTCGTCTTCAACCCTGTCACGGATGAGGACATCCGGGTCGTCACCATGAAGGATGATGACGTCTCAGTCATCAAGTCCTTACACCGAGACACCGGCCTTGACCTAACGTGGTGGACCGTCAATGACATCGTAGTCGACCATGATGGCCCAATGCGCGACCAGCTGATCGAGCTCAACGAAGACAATGTGCAGGTTGCCGGCAGCAGCGAGATCAATACCCGCGTGGTGAAGATGATGCTGTACGGTCCGTCCGAACGCCTTGATGAGGAAACCCCACGCATCCTCCGAAGGATGCCCCAGGCAGCCCGCTCCATGTCCGTATTCTTCGAATTCGTCGACCCGAACGCCAACAAGTGGGAAGCCCTGCAGTTCATTCTTCCCCGGCTGGGGCTTACTCCGGCAGAAGTACTCGGGCTTGGAGATGGCGGAAACGACACAGTCTGGCTGTCGCAGATCGGTCATCCAATAGCCATGGGCAAC
>NZ_JBNHFF010000365.1:0-2180 GCF_059089965.1 Arthrobacter sp. SPT-J7 | reverse complement strand
CGGCGGTGCGGATATCCGCACGGGTCATCAGGAAGTTCACCACGGCGTGCAGGGCTGCGGCGATTCCTACGCCAGCCAGGATGAGCCGGTTGCCGGCGGCATCGCCACGGTTGGTTCCGCGCATCGCCCCGCCGCTGGAGATCGCGTAAATGATGGCGGCCACGCCGAGCGCGCCGCCAAGCGCAGCACCGGAGACCGCCGCGCCGGAGGCGCCGAATACCACGATGGACACCACGGCGGCAGCACTGGCGCCATAACTGATGCCGATGATGTCAGGGCTGGCCAGCGGGTTGCGCAGCATGGTCTGGAACAGGGCGCCGGCCAGGCCGAATGCGAGGCCGATCATGGTGCCCATGACAGCCCGCGGCAGCTTGTTCTCCATCACGATGAAGCTTGCGCCGGGGATTTTCTCGCCGCCGGTCAGGTGCGCGAAGAGGATCTTAAAGAAGTCCGGGACGGTGACCGTGTAGCTGCCGAGCAGGATGGAAACAGCGAACAGGATCACGACGGCGGCTGCCAGGATGGCGGTCCGGTGCAGCAGCAGCCTCCCCTGGCGTTGCCGTGCCACTTTTGGTGCCCTGGGCCCTGTACTGGCGGCGGCTAGTGTGAGTGCAACAGGGTTTTCAGCGGGGTTCCTGTCCTGGGCGAGAGTCACAGGCCGGCCCCCTTGCTCCGGCGGATAAGCCATACGAAGACCGGCGCCCCAATGAGGGCGGTCATGATGCCTGCCGGGACTTCGCCCGGAAGAAGCACCACGCGGCCGATAATGTCCGCGCCGAGGAGCAGCACCGGTGCCAGCACCAGCGAGAACGGCAGGATCCAGCGGTAGTCCGGGCCCGTGACGAAACGGACAGCATGCGGGATGACCAGGCCAATAAAACCAATGGGGCCGGCCAACGCGGTGGCCGAACCGCACAGCAGCACGATTCCGAGGGCGGTGATGCCGCGGACCAGGCCTACCCGCTGGCCGAGGCCGCGGGCAATGTCATCACCGAGCGCCAGGCTGTTGAGGATACGGCCAGCCAGCAGCACGATCAGCGCCCCGGCGGCGAGGAACGGCAGGCCGGGCAGCACTACGGACCAGTCCCGTCCTGCCACTCCGCCCACCTGCCAGAAGCGGAACCTGTCCAGGGTGTCCTGGCTGGAGACAAGGATGACGTTCATGAGCGAGAAGAGGCCGGCATTCAGCGCTGCGCCTGCCAGGGCGAGCTTCACCGGGGTGGCGCCGTCCCGGCCCAGGGAAGCGATGAGGTAGACCACGACGGCGGCAACGGCTGCCCCGACGAACGCGAACCAGATGTAGCCGGAGAAGGTGGCAACACCAAAAACGTAGATGCCTGTCACCACAGCCAGGGCAGCCCCGGCATTCACGCCCATAATGCCGGGATCGGCCAGCGGATTGCGCGCCACACCCTGCATGGCTGCGCCCGCAAGGCCGAGGGCTCCCCCGGCGAGGATGCCAAGGACGGTCCGCGGGATGCGGGCATGCACCACGGCGTGGTCGCCGTTGGCGGGATCAAACGTGGTGAGCGCCTGCCACACGGTGCCCAGGGACAGTCCCCTGGCGCCGATGGCCAGTGACGCCCCGCCCAAAACTGCAAGCACGACGATGGCGGCCAGCAGCCAGGCGGCGCGCTTCCCCCCGAAAGCGTGGCTGCGGGACGGACCACCAGGTCCTTGTGCCGGCACCGGAGTGCCGCCACCCCCCTGCCCGGGGGCCGCCGTCATCGTACTGTTCGTCATGGAAAGGTGCTTACTTCACTGCGTCCGCTGCGGTGGCCAGCTGCGGCAGGAACGTGTCCAGCGACCACGGCAGGCTCAGCGGGGAAGCAGCAGAGATGGACAGCGTCAAGGTGTTGTCCGGGTCGGCAACCAGGGCGCCGTTCTTGATGGCCGGGATCTGGCTGAGCAGCGGATCCGACTTGATCGCGTCCGTGGTGGAGGCATCCGGAACCCACGTCACGAACACGTCGGACTGAAGCTCGTTGGCCTTCTCCGCGGACCACGGGATGAAGAATTTCTCAGAGCCCTTGGAGTTGTCTTCAACCACCGGAGCAAGCTTCATGCCGATTTCCGAGAGGAAGCGGGGGCGGTTGTCATTGGCGGTGTAGACATTGACGCCGTCGCCCTTGGCAGGCTCGAGGTTGCCGTAGATAAAGCTCTTGCCCTCAATCTGCGGG
>NZ_JBNHFF010000364.1:0-2212 GCF_059089965.1 Arthrobacter sp. SPT-J7 | reverse complement strand
TCGAAGAAGAGGTTCACGTGTCACCAGCGTCCATGACCCAGAAGTACTCCACGATCTCCCCCTCCCTGGCGGTGGGCAACGATGAGCCGGACCGCAACCTTGCCCTCGAGCTCGTCCGCGTTACCGAAGCGGCGGCAATCGCCGGCGGACACTGGGTAGGCTTCGGCGACAAGAACACGGCCGACGGCGCTGCCGTTGACGCCATGCGCTCCTTCCTTCAGACCGTCCACTTCAACGGCGTAGTGGTCATCGGCGAAGGCGAAAAAGACGAAGCCCCCATGCTTTTCAACGGCGAACGCGTCGGTGACGGCACCGGTCCGGAATGCGATGTAGCAGTGGACCCCATTGACGGAACCAGGCTCACCGCACTGGGCATCAACAACGCCCTGGCCGTCCTGGCTGTGGCCGAGCGCGGTTCCATGTTCGACCCCTCAGCCGTGTTCTACATGGAGAAGCTGGTAACCGGTCCTGAAGCCGCGGACATGGTGGACCTGCGCCTCCCCGTGAAGCAGAACCTGCACCTGATCGCCAAGGCCAAGGGCGTCAAGGTCAACCAGCTCAACGTCATGATCCTGGACCGCGACCGCCACCGCCCGCTGGTCGAGGAGATCCGCGAGGCAGGCGCCCGCACCAAGTTCATCATGGACGGCGACGTTGCCGGGGCCATCGCCGCGGCCCGCTCCGGCACCGGCGTTGACGCCCTGATGGGCATCGGTGGCACCCCCGAGGGTATCGTGGCCGCCTGCGCCATCAAGTCCCTGGGCGGCGTAATTCAGGGCCGGCTGTGGCCTACCAGCGACGAAGAGAAGCAGAAGGCCATCGACGCCGGCCACGACCTGGAACGGGTCCTTTCCACCAACGACCTTGTCTCCAGCGACAACTGCTACTTCGCTGCCACCGGCATCACCGACGGCGACCTGCTCAAGGGCGTCCGCTACTCCAAGGACAAGGTCCTGACCCAGTCCATCGTGATGCGTTCCAAGTCCGGCACCATTCGCTTTGTTGACGGCGAACACCAGGCCAGCAAGTGGGAAGGCTACGCCCGCAAGAGCTGACCCACAGCCAGCAATGCCGAACAGAGCCCCGGAGCGCGCCCAGCGCCTTCCGGGGCTTCGGCGTTAATGCGTTGGTATAGGGTTTAAGCCATGATTCCAGCTGTTGTGCCCTGTACTGACCGCGCCCTTTGGGACGAATACGTCGACCGGTTCCAGGGGCACCCGCAACAGCTCTGGGGCTGGGGCGAGACCAAGGCCATGCACGGCTGGTCCGTTGACCGGGTGCTGTTGAACGATGGCGACAACACCATCGGCTGCGCACAGCTGCTGATCCGGCGGCTGCCGCTGCCCTTCCGCGCACTGGTCTACATTCCCAGGGGACCCATGTGTGCGCCGGAGAATGCGCAGGCCGTCCTCGGCAGCCTTGCCGGGCACGCCGCCGTCCGCCACCGCGGAGTGGCCCTCAGCGTTGAACCCGACTGGGACCAGGACTCGCCGTACGCGGCCGCGGTGAAAGAAGCAGGGTTCCGTTCATCCACCAACACGGTGCTGATTCCGCGCACGCTGATCCTTGACCTCACCCTGTCCGATGACGACCTTATGGCCGACATGTCCAAGTCCACCCGCGCGAACATCCGCAAGGCGATGCGCAGCGATGTCGAGTTCCGCAAGGTGAAGAATGACGCCGAACTTGAGCAGGTGCTGGCGATCTACCACGAGACGGCGGAACGTGCCGGGTTCGGGATCCACGAGGACCAGTACTACCGGGACATCTTCCGGAACATGGGGGAGGGCTCACCCATTATCGGCGCGTTCGACGGCGAGCAGTTGCTGGCGTTCGTCTGGCTCGCCAGGAGCGGTGCCACCGCCTTCGAGCTGTACGGCGGTGTGTCCGCGGAAGGGCAGAAGCAGCGCGTCAATTACGGCGTGAAGTGGGCAGCCCTGCAGGCGATGCGTGAGGACGGCTGCGCGCGTTACGACTTCAACGGCCTCCTCAACGACGGCATCTCCGATTTCAAAAAGCAATTTGCGAAGCACGAGAACATGCTCCTGGGCACGTGGGAGAAGCCGCTCTCGCCGCTCTACCCGGCCTATGCGCAGGCCATGCCCCTGGCACGACGCGGACTCCAAACCGCACGCCGTCTCCTGAAGACTGCTGCCGGGAGCGTCCGGCCACTGGTCCAGAGGGTGCGCCGGGGCAGCCAGGAGCATCAGGA
>NZ_JBNHFF010000363.1:0-2256 GCF_059089965.1 Arthrobacter sp. SPT-J7 | reverse complement strand
GACGCCAAAGAAGGTCGCGACAGTTGAGAGCAGGCCCGGGAAGAAAATCGAGAGAACAGCCACGCCGGCGAACAGGATCAGCATCATTCGGCGAATGGCGAGGTGACGAGCGTTAGATCCCCCGCGCATCAGCGCCACGGAGACGATGATGACGGCAAGGACGAGCGCAATCTGCACGAAGATCAACATGTCAGGGGGCCTTTACTATTTGAAGAAAAGTTCGACGACGATATTGACGGCGTTTAACAGCGACTGCCCCTTCGCCTTGGAGTAGTCGGTGTAGATGATCTCTACGGGATGCTCAACATAGCGAGGCTGCATCTTCGCCAGCTGGTGCACCAATTCAGAGGCATGTGCCATCCGGTTCTGGGTCAGGTGAATGCGGCTGGCCACCGAAGGGCTGATGGCGCGTAGCCCGTTGTGCGCGTCGGTCAGGTCCAGGCCAGTGGAAAGCCGAGACTGTATGGCTGCAGTCTTGAGCACCAATCGCTTGGCTGGGGAAAGCTTGGTCCGCTTGTCCAGGAAGCGCGAACCCAGCACTATGTCGGCCTCGCCGCTCCGGATGCGCTCCACCATCGCCTTTGCGTCTTCGACGCGGTGCTGGCCGTCGGCGTCGAACGTCACGATGCAATCGAGCTCCGGGTCCTGCAGGGCGTATTCAAACCCGGTCTGCAGGGCAGCACCCTGACCGAGGTTGATGGGGTGCTGGATAACGACTGCGCCGGCCGCCCGCGCAATGTCCTGGGAGCCGTCGGAGCTGCCGTCGTCAATGCAGACAACGTTAGGAAACTCCTTACGGAGATCCGCTATCACCCCGCCGACGACGGTAGCCTCGTTGTACATCGGAATAACGAACCATGTGCGACTCACAAGAATCCAGTATTCCACAAGCCCGGCGGCCGCCCCGCCCTGCCTCTAGGCGCTGCCGGTATAGTGGTGAGCACTTAGACCCGGCGCATCGGGCCGTCGCTAAGTGCCGACGACGGAGGTGCGCGGCCCCGAGAGAAAGCTGCTAATTACTTTGACCGCCCCCGTTCCCCCGGTCCCGGACTCCGCCCACCATGTTGCGTTTGTGGTCAACAACTACCTCCCCAGCGTCGGCGGAGTGGAGTTCCATGTGGCGGCGTTGGCCAAGCAACTCGCCAATCTCGGTGCGAAGGTAACAGTCTTCTGCCTGGACAACGACACGCCGTCGGAGCTGGAGTCGAACCCCAAGATTGTTAGGTTCAAGTGTTCTCCAGCCGTTGGCGGTGTGCTCGCCTGGCCATGGCCAGGAACCTCTCGGAAGATCCGGCAAATGCTGGCGGACAGCCCCGTGACTGCGATCTCGACGCACACCCGGTTCTTCCCAATGTCTTTGATAGGCGTCCGCCTCGCCCGGCGGCTTGGCGTCCCCGGTATCCACACGGAACACGGCTCCGCCGCGGTGAAGGGAGTAATTCCGCTGGTCGCACTAGCCAGCAACTTGGTGGACAAGACGATGGGAAGGCTCGTGCTGCGCGGCGCCAGCCGCGTGCTGTGCATTTCCGACGGCGCCCGGGAGTTCGTCCGCAGCCTCGCGGGCGTCGATGGCGAGGTCTTCCACAACGCGATTGACACTGAGGCTTTCTCCGCCGAATCGAACGGCCCTGGCCTGCGCAGCCGGCTTGTCTACGTTGGCCGAATCGTCCCGGGCAAGGGTTGGGAGCTCGCCCTCGCAACGGCCGAGCAACTCTCTGCGGACCACCCGGACATCGAATTGCACATTGTCGGCGAGGGCATAGACAGTCCTTCGCTGGTAAGCCGCGCGGCGGCCTCCCCCCTGGCGCACCGCGTCGTCATTCACGGTCGGCAACCGCCAGCCCGGATCGCGGAACTGCTCCAAAACAGTGTCTTTCTGAACCCCACGACGCTTTCCGAGGGCTTCCAGACCACCCTCTTGGAAGCAGTGGCGGCGGGCGCCGCCATCGTCAGCACCCCCGTCGGCGCAGCGCGTTACCTGATGGAGGCCGGAGCTGACGTCCGGCTGGCCGACGCCGGCGACCTCGGGGCCTGGGTCGACAGTGTCCAGGTAGCCCTCAACTCTCCGGCAGCGCCCCCGGCGGCGGCGCTGGTCGATTCCTTCGACTGGAAGCAACGTGCGGCCGAGTACCTCGCTGTTGTTGAAGCCGTACAACTGCGCAGCTGAACGGCTACGCTCCCGCCAACCGGCTGCGAAAGGATCCGGCTACGCCGTGGCCCTATTATGGTTGGAAGACCTGACCTTGGACCACGGCC
>NZ_JBNHFF010000362.1:0-2258 GCF_059089965.1 Arthrobacter sp. SPT-J7 | reverse complement strand
GTCGGGTTCTATCAAAAGAGTAGCTACCGCAGTGGGGGACGGCGCCACCGTGGTTTCAATGCTTCACACCTACCTGGCCGAAAATCCTTTGCCTGTCCTGCCGTCCAACCCTCGTGGGGCAGCCGCACCCGAGGAGCTGCCCGGTGACGTCCGCTTCAACTGAGGCCACACCGTTGATTCCGCCGATGCGGTGGCTGCTCTACCTTGCTGCATTCCTCGTGTTTCTTGCCGGGCTGGTGCTGTTTGTGTTTCCGCTCCGGACTGCGGAATGGTTCGCGTGGACAGTCGATCCGCCCATGACGGCGGTCTTCCTTGGGGCGGCCTACTGGTCGGCCGCCGGGATGGAGGTGACGGGCGCCCGCTCATCGAGTTGGGATTCAGCGAGGCTGGCTGTCTGGCCCGTGTTCGTGTTCACGACGTTGACCTTCGGGGTCACCCTGCTCCATCTTGACCGATTCCACCTGTCGCCGGGCGCTGGCAGCCTTGCCCAAGTGGCCGCCTGGGCATGGCTGGCAATCTATGCCATCGTGCCCGTGGCAATGCTCGTCATCAGCTGGATGCAGGTCCGCACCCGGCGTCCTGCCCCAAAGTCCGTAATAAGGGGATGGCCGGTGCTGCCCCCTGCGCTGCGGCTGCTCCTCGTGGGAATAGCCGCGGTACTGCTGTTGTATGGCGTAACGCTTCTGGCGGTACCCACTCCTGCCGCTGCATGGTGGCCGTGGCCACTGTCCGAGCTCACAGCGAGGGCGATCGGAGCGTGGCTGGTCGGTCTTGGGTGGGCGGCCGCGCAGGGCCAGATGAGCCACGACCTTCGCACCGTCCGCCCCGTGGCCCTGACCTCCGTTGCCTTCGTCACTCTGCAGGCCCTTGCCCTGTTGCGGTATGGCGATGCACTGGCGTGGGCGAGCGCACCGGCGATCGGCTTCGTAACCGTACTACTGGCCATTGGAGTGGCGGGTGGATGGGCCCTCGCATTGCCCCGTTCACCGGTAGCGCGGGCCCGGATTACGTGAGCGGCCTTCCCGCAAATGCTTGTTCCTCGGACTGGTCCGCCACGGACCAGCCCACAGCCGGCAGCAGCGAACTGCTGCTCCCGCCCGAGCCAGGCGAAGTCCCACTATGCTCTAAGCATGGCGGTTCGAGATTCTCCGGGAAATACGACAAAGGCCATCAATCAGGACCTTGGTCAACGCCGTGGCTGGATTGTGACGATCGCAGTTGGATTCGCCGTCCAGATCCTTAGTGTCGTTATCGGCTTGAAGGCAGTGGGGCCGCTGTGCGGCAGCCCGCTGCTCCCGCAGAGCCGTGCAGCTGAGATAGCAGACCTCCAGCTGCGGACTACGGGGCTCGCGGCAGAGTGCTATCGAAACATCGAATCGGCTTCGGTCCCTGTCTGGGTCCTTATGGCGTTGGGGATCGGCCTTGTCCTGACCGGAGTCGCCGTCAGGATCGTCGGTATTCGCAGGTCCATCGATCGCACCCGGACCTGACAGAAGCCTTTCACCCGCGGACCTTCCGGCTCCGCAGCCGGCGTCGGCGCGGGGTCTGCCCTGTTGGGGGACGGACACGGCGCCATGGTTTATGCGGACGGGGGCTACCGGCTTCGGCAGGAGGGGGAGCCGAAGCTATCAGTGAGGACCCGTTCCGGCGGCGGCGCAACCTCAGGATGACGAATACTGTCAAACCGATCCAGGCGAAAGCGGCACCGATAATGAGGATCACCGCAGGGATCGAATCCATGCCTCATTCTAGGGACGGGGCGGCGTGGATGGCCGCCTTGATTCCCAAGGGTTACTAACACGTGATTGCAGCAGTACCTTCGTTACCCGTTCATGACCTGCTCGGCCCGGATAATTTCAGGGCAATCCGAAGGCGTGGGGCGCGTCAGCCGGGGCCGGTAACGCGCACACCGCCAACCGCCCCGGTCCACGGCGTATCGCCAGGGCTGGGCAGGAGCAGATGCGCGAAAACGTACCCCTGCTGAAGTGTGATGACCTGTGACGTGGCCCCGGCGCAATCGAGCGTGAGCTCCACCGGCTGAAAGCTGGCGCCGGGATACTCCTGTCCAACGAGGACTTTGGCACCGGAAGCACCAACACAGGCTGCCGTGATGATGTACTGCCCAGCCGCCGGCACCTTCTCCAATTTGCCAAAGCCCCTGACGGGGCCATCCAGTGGTCCCACATCGGAAAGAAGGACGGGATCCGGTGAAGTCCTGAAGAGCCTCTCCAGCTCAGCGTAGTTCTCAGCTTCCTGCT
>NZ_JBNHFF010000361.1:0-2283 GCF_059089965.1 Arthrobacter sp. SPT-J7 | reverse complement strand
ACAGGATGCAACTATCCGCGTGTCCCGGGGCGGTAACCTCATCGGCGTCGCACGCGGCGTAGTCGATGCCACCGGCTTCCTCGAGGTTAATCACCCGGGAGGTGTCTGCTGGGATCTGGTCACACCCAACATCACCGGAGGTGACGAAGTCACGGTCGAGTTCGAGGACGGCAGCAGTGACGGAGCGCTGGCAGGCACGGCGGTCATCACCTCAGTCGACTCTGTCGGCGGGACGCCCACTCCGGACATCACAGGAGACGTTGAGGGCCAGGTTGTGGTCAAAGGCACGTACGGCGAGGGCGTCGACACTGCCCGCATGGCGGTGGAAATAGTCAACCCCGACATGAGGGACATGGGCATCGGCGAGCGGGCAATCGGTTGGCCCGACGATGAGGTACCTACCGGATACAGGGTCGAGGGCAACGCTGCGAACAACGAGTTCACGGTAACGTACAGTTTCTTCTCCGTAGCCGAGCGGGACGCCGCTTTTGCTGGCGACCCGTCCGTCGCCAGCTGGCAGGCAGAACCGGCCGGCGTTGAAGCCCAGCTCGGCCTGACCATCTCCGAATTCAAGGAGATCGACGGTCCAGGCTTCGGCGGATGCCCCGCGGGGCCCTCCGGGCAAGCACCCAACCAACCAACTGAGGTTTTCGCCAGCACGGCAGGCAAGAACAGCGTCACCGCCACCTGGAAACCTGCCACCGTTCCCGCGGACGCTCCTGTCATCACCGGTTACGAGGTAATCGCAGAGGATACTGTTCTGGGCCAGGAAGTGAGCATCAAGGTCGGTGCCGAAGCAACAAGCGCAACTATCCGCGGCTTGGTGGAGGGCCAGGCGTACCCGGTCAAGGTAGTGGCATTGAACGGACAGGCAAGTAACCCTGCGGCGGCCGGCACGGTTACCGTGTCGTCTGCCGAGCTGCCTCCAGCGGCCTCCGCCCCCGCAGCTCCGGGCAACGTGGCCGTGAAGGACGGCTCCCTGCTCGGTTCAGCGGACGTCACGTGGACCGCGGCCGCCGCCAACGGCTCGCCGGTAACCGGGTACACCGTTCAGGCGCTGTCCGGGGAAGAGGTAATCGCTACTGCTGAGGCCGGAAGCGGTGCCACTTCAGCCAAGCTCGACAAGCTGACACCCGGAACAGAGTACAACTTCGTTGTTACTGCCAATAGCGCTCCGGGTAACACGCCGGCTGCACCAGTCGTCTTCACCGTTAAGGCAGGGGCCCTGACTGCACCGTCCGCTCCCAACGTCGTCCGGGTAACCACCGGCAACGGCAGCGCAACTGTTGAATGGCAGGGTGCAGCCGCAGGCAATACGCCGGTCACCGGTTACGTCCTGACGGCCACGCCGACAGCAGGAGCACCCGTTGAGGTGAAGACGGACGCGGCAGCGCGCAGCGCTGCTCTTAGCGGGCTGACCAATGGCACCACCTACACCCTCAAGCTGGTCGCGACCAGCGCAGCAGGCAATAGCGCTGAGGCAACCTTTGGAACCGGCGCTTCGGCAACCGTGACTCCCGCGGACCAGCTCACGGCCACGGCCGAGTTCCGCGCTGACAAGCGGGAATGGCGGATTGGTGGAAGCGCCAGCATCACCACCGGCAACACAATCACGGCCACCAACGCAAACGGCGCCACGATCGGCACCGCGGTGGTCGCCGCGGACGGTAGCTGGACGATTCGCGCTCGTAACTCGAACGCGGCAGTGACGCCAACCATCAAGGTGACGTCCTCGGCGGGCGGATCCATCACGGTATCCGCCAGTACAAGGTAGCCGAAGCCACTGAAGAAGGACCGGATCTTTGAACTGCTCCCCGGAAGTCGGACTGAGAATTCAGTTCTGACTTACGGGGAGCAGTTTCATGTTTGAGGGCAGTTCGTTGTCTGAGGAGCAGCGCGAAGCCTTGGTCGCGTTGTTGCGGCCGGCGGGGGTCCATGCGAGGAAGAACCAGATGCCCCAGCATAGCGAAAGGATCGCGCTGTCGTCGCTCTCATGGCTGAGCGCCGGTTGGAAGTTCTCCTGGAGTAACCGGGTTAGCCCTGTTTCAATAGCTCCGGTCCCGCAGCACCGTCACTGCCGTTATATCAGGCATGCCGAATTCCGGCCTAGGTTTTGCCGGTCGCGTCAACCTGCAAAGGTGGCACAACCAGCGCAAACTTTCAGGCCTGTCCCTAGACGTTCCGGGCGCTCGCAGGAAGCCCCTTTTTTAGCCGTAGCCCGACGTAGCTGTGTTATCAGTCTCCAAGCTGGGCTTGTCTGCCGGAATGGGCAGGTGCCCCAAG
>NZ_JBNHFF010000360.1:0-2293 GCF_059089965.1 Arthrobacter sp. SPT-J7 | reverse complement strand
GACGTCAGGACAATCCTGGAGGTACAGGCCGCCACGCAGGGAGCCCCAAACGTCAATCGCCGGAACCTCCAGGACATGGCCACTGCCTGCGGCAAAATGCAGGAGGCGGTGGCGGACGGGCGCATCATCGATGCCCTGGACCTGGACGAGGAAGTCCTCGCAACTCTTTACAGGGCTTCGGGAAACCCCGTCTTGGTCAGCACCATCGAACAACTGTGGCTCCAGTGCCGGCCCTACAAGGTGATCGGCGCAACGGAGGCACTGGCAAAGAACGACAACACTCTCTGGACCCCGCAGCCTGCACTGGTCCAGGCACTGCTGGACGGCGACACCGCCGCGGCAACTACCATCACCGCCGACTCCCTGGCAAGCGCACTGCGCAGGCTGGAGCTTCGGCTGGAAACCCAATAAACATCCTTTGGGGCCCCCGGCCCCGGGAACATGCAAGAGGAGATACCCGGACAATGTCACCCCAAACCGTCAGCGTCACTGGCAACTTCAGGGTCCCCACGCCCTCCAACGAACCGTCCCGCGAATTCCGCCCAGGCTCCCCTGAAGCGGCCTCAGTCAAGAAAAAGATCGCCGAAGTCACGGCCACCGTGCGGGAGCTTCCCCACGTCATTAATGGTGTCCGCTCCATGACCGGGGAACTGCGCGACGTCACCGCTCCGCACCGCCACTCCCAGGTGCTGGCCCGCATCCCAACCGCGGACGAGGCGGTAGTCCAGTCCGCCATCGACGCAGCCCTGGCCGCCCAGCACGATTGGTCCCGGACCCCGTGGTGGGAACGGGCCGCCATTTTCCTGCGCGCCGGCGAGCTCGCCGCCGGCAAGTATCGTGATGAGCTTGTCGCCACGACCATCCTTGGCCAGTCCAAGACTTTCCACCAGGCAGAGATTGACGCTGCCAGCGAGGTAGCCGACTTCTTCCGCTACAACGCGCACCTGGCCCAGCAGATCTTCGCCGACCAGCCTGCCTCTCTGCAGGGTGAAGGCAACTCGCTGGACCAGCGCGGCCTCGAAGGCTTCGTCCTGGCCATCACACCGTTCAACTTCACCGCCATCGGCAGCAACCTGCCCACCACGCCGGCCCTGATGGGCAACACGGTTGTCTGGAAGTGCTCCGAAAAGGCCGCGCTCAGCAACGACGTCCTGATGCGGATGTTCGAGGAAGCCGGGCTTCCGCCAGGCGTCATCAACCTGGTGCATGGCTCGGGCCGGGCCATTTCCGACCAGGCGATGAGCCACCCGGACTTTGCCGGCCTAAATTTCACCGGCTCCACCGAGGTCTTCCGCAGCCTGTGGAAGAAGGCCGGCGATAACATCGAAAACTACCGCTCCTTCCCGCGCCTGGTCGGTGAGACCGGCGGCAAGAATGCAGTGGTGGCTCACCCGTCCGCCGACCCGGACGCTCTCCGGGCCGCCCTGATCCGGAGTTCCTTCGAGTACTCGGGCCAGAAGTGCTCGGCGTCCTCACGCGCGTACATCGCCCGCAGCGTCTGGACGCAGATCAAGGATGAACTGGTCGAAACCACCAAGTCGCTCCGCCTGGGTGATCCTGCCGAGCACGAGACCTTTACCAGTGCCGTTATCGACGGAGCCTCGTTCCATAAGCTGGAAGAAGCCATCGGCAAGGCCAAGGCCCTCCCCAGCCACACTGTCCTGGCCGGCGGTAACGTCCATGGCGAAGAGGGCTGGTTCGTGGAACCCACCATCTTCGAGACCACCGATCCCCACGCCTTCACCATGAGCGAGGAATTCTTCGGCCCCATCCTGACCGTCTACGTCTACGAGGACGCCGAGTGGGAGTCCGTACTGGATCTGGTGGACCAGACCAGCTACTACGCCCTCACGCAGTCCATCTTCGCCAACGACCGCCGCGCGGTCTCGCACGCGTTGGACAAGCTTCGCAACTCCTCGGGCATGACTTACATCAACGACAAGCCCACCGGCGCGCTCATGGGGCAGGTCTCCTTCGGCGGCGGCCGGGCTTCCGGCACCAATGACAAGACCGGTTCCCGCCTGGCCCTGCAGCGCTGGCTCAGCGGCCGGTTCATCCACGAGAACTTCTCGCCTTCCAGCGAATGGCGCCAGCCGTACCTCGCCCAGTAACACCCTCCCAGTAACAAGGCCTGGCCGCGCCGGGCCTTCATGACCGGCCGGGTGCGCATCCGCGCATTTGGCCTCCAACGGCCGTCGGACTCCTCGCAACGTACCGAACGGCTTTCAACAGCCGCCGCCTGGACCTCCAGGCGGCGGCTGTTGCCCTCCCCGGCCTGACACAGTGGAAGTTT
>NZ_JBNHFF010000359.1:0-2293 GCF_059089965.1 Arthrobacter sp. SPT-J7 | reverse complement strand
ATCGCCGTTCCCGGCGGATTCAGACCCGAATCCCGGCCCCTCCAACCACCCCAGAGGCGCGTAAAACGCACCAGATCCTGGCGTATGTTCGAAGGGGTTTTGGCCGCTGTTTTCTCTGCTTCAGCAGCAGCGACTCAGAAAACAATACACCCCATCCGGCCACCCCGCAAATCACCCCCACACCCCGCCCCACACCCCCACCCGGCAACCCGCCCGGCGCCCCACAAACCCCGCCACCACACCGAACCGCCACCCCGACACCACACCCCAGCACAGCCCGAAACCGCCACCCCGGCCCCAAGCCGAACTGTGCAGCCGCTCACAAAAAGCCGGCAACAGACCCGCAAAGCGGAACGCTGAGCCCGGGAGACCCGGCCACCAAAGAGCCGACGCCACGCATGAGAAGTCCCGGCCCCGATAGAGGACAACTTCCCCGAGCCGGCATCGCTAACGTCAGCGGGCGCGGTAGCCGACCTCGTCCAGGACACGAGCAATCAGCAGTCCCGGCCAGCAAGGTCCACTAAGACGCGGCAGGTCAGCCGCCTCCGGGTGAACTGCCTTCTGCAGGCTGCGACACGGACCCCTGCACCAGCTTCATAGACACGAGCTCGGTGAATGGCTGTGTCAAGTACTCCTGGCCCCGGAGGGACGGTCATGCTTGGCCCCAGACCTGCACTTTCGTGCCACTCAAAAGTTTCGTAGGACGAACATTCCAGCCGCCTGAAGGCTTTGGTCTCCATCGGGTTCTAAAGGGAAGTTTTGGATGCCTATTCGGGACACCCGTTTCGGGATCGTAGAGCGCCCTACGACCACACTTCCGGGGTCTGACTCCGCGTAGGGTAGCTATCTAAATGGCTTTTGGACCCTAGGCTGAAGCGATGGTGGATTGGGAGTCGTCCGGTCGACAGAGCGACCTTCAATTGTGGCGCGTAATGTTCTCGATTCACGTAACGCTTTTGCTGCTGGCAATCGTTGGCGTGCTTCTCGTCATCTATGGGGCCGATGCCAACACAAGCGTGTGGGTGTTTGTTCCGAGCATTGCCGTGCTGCTCCTGGTGATAATCATGCTGCCGTTCACGTACAAGAAGTGGCGTGAGCTCCGGCCAAACCAGAAGGCATAAGCGTGCGTCACATCCCCGTTAGGCTCTCCGAACCGGTCGCCGCGCAACGCCTCGCAGTCTTGGACCGCTTAGGAGCTTGGTGGGCGATGGTGGGGGCGAGACGGTAGGAGTCGGTTCCGGTTTCGATGATGGTGCCGTTGAAGGTCCGGCGGTCCACGATCGCGGCGCACAAGCCTGGGTCGGTGAAGGTTTTGGTCCAGCCGGAGAACGACTCGTTGCTTGCGATCGCGATGGAGTTCTTCTCCTCGCGTTCAGTGAGGACCTGGAAAAGCAGCTCCGCGCCTCGCCGGTCCAATTCCATGTAACCAGCCCATCGATACACAGCAAGTCCACCCGCCCGTAGCGGGCGATGGTCTTGGCCAGCATTCTGTCGTCGGCGGCTTCGACGAGTTCGTTCACGAGCCGGGTCGCCAGCGTGTATTTGACCCGATAGCCCTTCTCCGCCGTTGCCGTGCCGAGCCCGATGAGCAGGTGCGATTTCCCGGTCCCGGAGTCTCCGATAAGGCACAGGGGCGCTCCTTTGCGGATCCAGTCTCCGGTGGCCAGAGTATGGATGGTGGCGAAGTTGATGTTCGGGTTCGCATCGAAGCCGAAATCTTCTAGCCACTTGTCCCGAGGAAAGTTCCGCGGCTTTGACGCGGCGGATTGAGGAGCGCCGGTCCCTGTCATCGCACTCGGCCAACAACAGCTCGGCCAGGAATCCTTGATAGGAGAGTTGTTCCTTCCCGGCAACGGTGAGAGCTTCATCGACCTCGGTGATCCGGAGGCGATACTCCTCGCCAAGTTGGTCTCCGGGCTGGACCGTCACGGTTGCCAAGCCCACCCCTCAACTCCGTTTGTCACGCACACATACGGGGTTGACCATACATCGGGCCCCACACCCTGGCGGGCGCTGGCACGAAGCGCTCCCGTCCGGCCGTCGGAACAGAGGTGAAGACAGTGTAGGTTGCGGTTGGAAGCACCACTTCCGGGCCCGCTGCAGCCGGCGTACCGGAACCAGGGGCAGTTCGTGGGCTGGGGGCACGGATGTCTTTGGGGACTTCCCGCCAACGACGCCCAGCAAGCGCGGGTGTAGTGTTTTGGTGGTTAAACGGGGAAGGCCCCGCCGTCGTTGGCGGGGCCTTCCCTGTGTAAAGAATGTCCGGCGGTGACCTACTCTCCCACACCCTCCC
>NZ_JBNHFF010000358.1:0-2320 GCF_059089965.1 Arthrobacter sp. SPT-J7 | reverse complement strand
GGGACCGTCGTGCGGGAAGCCGTCGCGCTCATAGGTGGAGTTCAGCTTGGCCATAAAACGGGCCAGCTCCTGCAGGTCCTCCACCGGCCATTCGCCCAGGCGCTCCCGGAAGACCTGCCGTCGCGCATCCTGGACCTGGTGCATCTTTTCCTCCCCCTTGGGGGTCAGACGGATGGCCTGCGCCCGCCCGTCCAGCGGGTCGGCCTCCTTGGATACCAGCCCGATGCTTTCAAGGAAGGCGATCTGCCGGCTCACGGAAGGTTTACCGACGCCGATGTTCATCGCCAGGTCGGTGAGCCGGATGGGGCCCTCACGCCGGATGACCGTCAGCAGTCCATAGGCCGCAGGTTCCATGTCCGGGTGGACCTGGCGGGAGAGCTGGTTGGACACGGCCCGTGCACGCCGCCAGAAGAGGCTGATCTGATGTTCCACGTTTTGCAGCGCCGCGTCCACGGTGGCATCGTCTTCGCGGCCGTGCGGGGGCGGGACGGCAGGGGAGTTGCTCATGGCAACAATTCTAGGGTGCCGATCGTGAGAGACTTTTCTGGTGCGAATCAGCGACTATTGGCGACTTATGGACGACGAATTTGGCGCCGGGTACTCGCGGGTCCTCAGCAGCACCCTTGTTCTCGCCGGGGTGGGCGGGCGCACTGCGGACCAGGCGTTGGCCGCGGGCGTGGAGCCGCGAAAAGTGTGGCTGGCGGTCTGTGATGTCCAGGACGTTCCGCCCGAGCGGCGGCTGGGCAGGGACATCAAACCCCGCATCGAATAGGCAGTTTCTCCTGACACGCCGCGCCGCTGTTCGAATACCTGTTCGGGTAAAGCTATGCTTTTCCTAGCGGGTTTTCCACATAGCCGCCCTCATCCGGCCGGAATGTCAGTGGGGCCCATTAGCGTCAGAGATGACCAATAAACGGCCGCTGAGGCCACTCCAAAGCGAGAAAGCATTAGAGGTGTGAACCATGGCGGCAGCCCCGGATCGTGCAAAAGCGCTCGAAGCAGCGCTGGCCCAGATCGACAAGCAATTCGGTAAAGGCTCAGTCATGCGGCTCGGGGACGAAGTCCGGGCCCCGATCGAAGTTATTCCTACCGGTTCCATAGCGTTGGACGTAGCCCTGGGAATTGGCGGCCTGCCCCGGGGCCGGGTGGTAGAGATCTACGGGCCGGAATCTTCCGGTAAGACCACGGTGGCCCTCCATGCCGTGGCCAACGCCCAGCGACTGGGCGGCATTGCCGCCTTCATTGATGCCGAACACGCCCTCGATCCGGAGTACGCCGCCAAGCTCGGCGTGGACACGGATGCACTCCTGGTCTCCCAGCCGGACACGGGTGAGCAAGCCCTGGAGATCATGGACATGCTGGTGGGGTCAGGCTCGCTCGACGTCATCGTCATCGACTCCGTTGCCGCCCTGGTGCCCCGCGCTGAAATCGAAGGCGACATGGGCGACAGTCATGTAGGCCTCCAGGCACGCCTCATGAGCCAGGCCCTGCGTAAGATCACCGGACGCCTGAGCCAGACCAAAACCACGGCGATCTTCATCAACCAGCTGCGTGAAAAGATTGGTGTCTTTTTCGGTTCCCCCGAGACCACCACCGGTGGCAAGGCGCTGAAGTTCTACGCCTCCATCCGTATCGACGTTCGCCGCATCCAGACCCTCAAGGAGGGCGCGGATTCGGTCGGCAACCGGACCAAGGCCAAGATCGTCAAGAACAAGATGGCCCCACCCTTCAAGGTCGCCGAGTTCGACATCATCTACGGCCAGGGCATTTCCCGCGAGGGCGGCATCATCGACATGGGCGTTGAGCACGGCATCATCAAGAAGTCGGGTTCCTGGTTCACCTATGACGGCGACCAGCTGGGCCAGGGCATGGAAAATTCGCGCCGCTTCCTTCGGGATAACCCGGAGCTGGCTGCCGAGCTGGAACGCCTCATCAAGGAAAAGCTCGGCGTTGGCGTGAAGCCGGCGGAGCCTGAGTCCAAGGACTCCCCGAAGCTGAAAGCCGTTGACGGGTTCTAGCCGTTGACCAGTGCTGAAAGTGCGCGTCCCCGCCGGGCCAGAACCGGCGGGCGGCGCGCTGCTTCGTATGTGGATGATTTCCAGGACGGTCCGGATCCGGAGTCGCCGGCTGTCGGAGACGCCGAACCGGATCCCGTGTCGGTCGCCCAGGCCATTGTGTACCGGCAGCTGGCGGCTTCGGCGAAAAGCCGGCTTCAGCTTGCCCGCAAACTTGCCGAGCGGAACATACCGGAGCACGTTGCAGAGGCTGTCCTGGACAAATTCCAGGCAGCCCGGCTCATCGATGATGCCGAATTCGCCGA
>NZ_JBNHFF010000357.1:0-2371 GCF_059089965.1 Arthrobacter sp. SPT-J7 | reverse complement strand
CTCCAGCCTCAGGGGGCCCCCGCCCCCACGCCCACCCCGACGGCGGTTCCCACGCCGCCTCCGGCGCCCCAACCGTTCGCCCTCAACCTCTACCAAGAGGGGGACTTCGTGCCGCAGTACACCTTCGACTGGTGTGTTGCCGCGAGCATCCAGATCGCGCACAACCTGATGGACGATACCGGCGGCGGCACGTGGGGCGACCGCGCTCACCAGGGCGAACTATGGGAGATGGCCCGCGCCCGGTCATCCAACTCGTTCAACGGTGCCAACCCCTTGGGCTGGGCGCAGGTGCTGACCGAAGTCGGGATGGGGCCGTACTCGGTCGTCAGCGTTCCCGATTATGAGGACGGGCTGCAGACGGCGGCCCGCGCCGTCGCTGACACCGGCCGGCCGGTAGGACTGGTCATGTGGAGCGGTCGCCACGCGTGGGTAATGAGCGGCTTCGAGTCACTCGGCGATCCGAAGCAGTTTCCGGAGTTCTCAGTCACCGGCATCCGCGTCCAGGATCCGCTCTACCCGCACGGCAGCGGGCAGTGGGGTCCGTCGCCGGCGCCCAACAGCCTGCTCACCCCCGAGCAGCTGGCGACGCAATTCGTTATCCGCGAACCCCGGCGCTGGAGCAGCGACTTGCCCACCGGCTACGTGCTGGTGCTCCCGCGGGCCGAAACCTGACCCAAGCCAGACCAATAGGGCAGCCCAAATCAAAGCACGGTTGTGCCCTGCCCTCAGCGGCTGGCACCGGCTTTAGTAGACCCCCTACAAAATAGGGGCAGTCGCACCGCAGTAACGTCGGCAGTACATCAAATTCCGCTTGTACAACCCTGACAGGACTGCCATGAGCAACACCGACACTGCCGTCAAAACCACCTTGAATACCGGGCGCCGCAGCTGGAACGCCACCGACCTTGGGCTGATCGCCGTCTTCGCCGCCCTCGTCGCGGGCGCAGCTCTGGTGCCCGGCCTGGCGGTCAACGGCTTCGGTGTGCCCATCACCTTCCAGACCCTTGCGGTGATGCTCACCGGCCTGGTGCTGGGTCCGGGAAGGGGCTTCGCCGCCGTCGGACTCTACGTCCTGCTGGGCCTCGCAGGCCTGCCCATCTTCAGCCAGGGCCGCAGCGGCCTGGGCATCCTCGCCGGCCCCTCCGCGGGTTACATCATTGCGTTCCCCATCGCCGCGGGCATCGTGGGATGGCTGGCCACAGTGGTCATCCGCCGGACCATCAAAGCCCGGGCGTTGTGGCTGTTCCTTTCCGCCACTGTCACCAGCGTGGTATTTGTTCACACCCTGGGCGTCGCGGGCATCGTGCTGAATACCAAGGCAACCCTCGAACAGGCCTTCCTGAGCGACGTCGTCTTCTACCCGGGAGATATCATCAAGAACATCCTCGCGGCGGTCATCGCCGTGGCACTCCACCGCGCCTTCCCGGACATCCTGGTGCGCCGCGTCCGGCGGAGCGCCAGCCAACCTGCGAAGGCCTGAGGAACTGACCAATGCCCGCAGTGATCTTTGACCAGGTGACCGTCGCCGTCGAGACGGACCACGCCCCGCAGCCCAAAGTCCTCCTTAACAAGGTCAACCTCCGGCTCGAGGAACAACGCGTCGGAATTATCGGCGCCAACGGTTCCGGGAAGTCCACGCTGCTGCGCCTGGTCAACGGCCTGGTCCAGCCAACGGCGGGCACGGTTTCAGTCGACGGTGACGATACAGTCAGCGGCGCCCGCAAAGTCCGCCGGAACGTCGGCTTTGTCTTCACCGACCCCCTGTCCCAGCTGGTGATGCCCACCGGCAGGGAAGACGTGGAGCTGTCACTGCGTCGCTCGGTCAAAAACGGCGCCGAGCGGCGCAACAAGGCTGAAGCAGCACTTCGACGTCTGGGGCTCCTGCATCTGGCGGACCAGAGCATCTATGAGCTCTCCGGCGGCGAACGCCAACTCATGGCGCTCGCCGCCGTGCTCGCCGTGGACCCCGCGGTGCTGGTCCTGGACGAGCCGTCCACCCTCCTTGACCTCCGCAACCGTGAACTCCTCCGCCGGACCCTGTCCGGGCTCGACCAGCAAATTATCATGTCCACCCACGACCTTGACTTCGCGTTGGAAATGGACCGGGTGCTGGTCATCGAACAAGGAGAAGTCGCGTTCGACGGCGGCCCCTCAGAGGCCGTGGCAGCGTACCGGGCCTTGTGCATGGACGGCCTTCAAGCCCAGGGACCGGCCAGCCGATGAGGGGCCACGGCTTCCTCCTGGCCAACTATGTGCCGGGCAACTCCCCCATGCACCGGGCGCCGCTGGCGCTGAAGTTCCTCCTGGTCTTCGGCTGCGGGCTGGCCTCGTTCATCATTGTTGACTGGCGGGTTTCGCTGGCAGTACTGGG
>NZ_JBNHFF010000356.1:0-2374 GCF_059089965.1 Arthrobacter sp. SPT-J7 | reverse complement strand
GCCATCGCCCGCGAGCGAAGTTCCCGCGCCGCCATCTGCCAGCCGTCGGAGTCAGCCCCACCGGCTACCGCCGATCATCATGAATCCCATGCAGCAGGCTCAGCTTCGCCTGCTGAAGTCGATGGCGTACGACGACCGCACGCGGCCGCCGTCGTCCGTCCACAAGGCTAGTCCCGGCACGACTGAGAGAGGGTTCCGGATAAACCCACATCGGCTGAGAGAGGGTTCCGGATAAACCCACATCGGCTGAGAGAGGGTTCGAGTTAAACCACCATCAACTGAGAGAGGGTTCCGAATAGACCGACATCAAGTGAGAGAGCTCGGGGTGAGCCGGGGTTAAAAGTTAGAGGTCGGCTAAGAGGGTGTTCGGGTTTTCAATGGCGTCGGCTATGAAGCGGAGGAAACCCGCTGCCGTGCCGCCGTCGCAGACCCGGTGGTCGAAGGTGAGGGTCAGCTCGGTGACCTTGCGGACGGCCAGCTCGCCGTTGACCACCCACGGCTTGTCGATGATCCGGCCGACGCCGAGGATGGCCACCTCCGGGTGGTTGATGATCGCCGCCGATCCGTCCACCCCAAACACTCCGTAATTGTTGAGTGTGAACGTGCCGCTGCCAAGCTCCGTCGGGGTGGCTTTGCCCTGGCGCGCGACGTCGGTCAGCCGCCGGACCTCCGCGTCCAGTTCACGCGCGCTCAGCTTTTCCGCTGACCGGACCGACGGCACCACGAGCCCGCGTTCGGTCTGGGCGGCGATACCCAGGTTGATGCCGTCGAACGAGACAATGTCCTGGGACCCGTCGGACGCGGTTTCTATGCGGGTGTTCAGCTCCGGGTACTTTTTGAGCCCCGCGGTGACAAAGCGGGCAATGAACGCGAGCAGCCCGGGCACCTGGGAGCCGCCGGTCTTGAGTTCCTCGCGAAGCTCGACGAGCGCAGTGGCGTCGACGTCCACCCACACAGTTGCCTCGGGGATTTCCGAACGGCTGCGCGCCATGTTGGCGGCAACGGTTTTGCGCACTCCCTTGACCGGCGTCCGGGCGGAGATGGCCAGGCCGGTTCGGGCGTCTGTCCCCACCCGCTCCCTAACCTCGCTTGCTCGGTCAGGGAACCGTGCGGGCGTGGGCCCAGGCTCCATCACGGGCTTCGGCTCGGCCACGGGAGCAACTTCAGGCGGATGGATGGCAGCTTCCACGTCGCGGCGCATGATCAGCCCGCCCTCGCCGGAGCCGGGGAGCTCTCCGAGGTCGACGCCGTGCTCCCGCGCCATGCGTCGGACCAGCGGTGAGATCACCGCGCCAAGCTTGCCGGGGACGCGGGTGCGCAGGAGGGACAGGTCCATGTCGGCACTCGCCGCCGGCCCGCCGTCGGCCGCCCCGTCCTCCAGGGGAAGGGTGCCGACAGAACCGGCCGCCCCACTCTTCCGAGCACGGGTACGGCGGGCGACGCCGTGGCCCCCTGGGGTGCCGTACCCAATCAGGACGTTGCCGGACCCGGCTTTTTCCTCTTCGCGGTAAGTTTCGGCTGCCGCTTCAGCAACTGCCGCCGCAGATGATGCCGCCCCGGGAGTGGCATCGGGCATGTCGGAGCCGGACGGCATGCTGCCTGCAGCAGTGCCGTCCGGCGAAGGGGCGGGGGCGGCATCATCCGTGGCGATCCCGGTTACCAACGGCGTCACCGAAATCAGCGGTTTCCCCACGTCCAGCGTCTCACCCGGCTGCCCGTGCAGCTCGGCCACAATCCCGGCATAGGGAGAAGGCACCTCAACAGTGGATTTTGCAGTCTCCACCTCGGCAATCGGCTGGTCCACGGAGATCGAGTCCCCCACCGAAACGTGCCAGGAAACCAGCTCGGCTTCGGTAAGGCCCTCGCCCAGGTCCGGCAACAAAAACACGCGTGTTTCACTCATGGTCAGTTCTCCCACTGAAGGTCGTCAACGGCGTCGAGGATGCGGTCCACGCCGGGCAGGTAGTACTTCTCAAGCTTCGGCGCCGGGTAGGGAATGTCGAACCCGGTCACCCGGCGGATGGGCGCGGCCAGATAGTGGAAGCAACGTTCCTGCACCCGTGCCACGATCTCGGAGGACACGGATGCGAAGCCGTGCGCTTCGGCGATCACCACGGCCCGGCCGGTTTTCTGCACCGACTCGCAGATGGTGTCATCGTCGAACGGCACGATGGTGCGCACATCGATGACTTCCAGCGAACGCCCCTCCAGCGCTGCCGCCTCGGCGGCGGCAAGCGCGGTGGGGACGGACGGCCCGTAGGCGATCAGCGTTGCGTCAGTCCCGGGACGGGCGACGGCGGCGCGGCCTTCCGTGGTTCGTCCCGCCGCGGCGCCTTCCGTGTGAAGGCGCCGCAGCTCATCCAAATCCACCAGG
>NZ_JBNHFF010000355.1:0-2375 GCF_059089965.1 Arthrobacter sp. SPT-J7 | reverse complement strand
CAGCCGGGGCCGCCGCATCACGGACGTGAACTTCCTGATGTTCTTCAACGCCCATGACGAGATGGTCAAATTCACCATGCCTGCCGATGAGTACGCTCCCGCCTGGGACGTCATCATCGACACCGCCGGGCACAACGCCGACACGGAACCTGTGACCGCAGGACAGCCGCTGCCCGTGGAGGCCAAGTCCCTGGTGGTACTGCGGGCCCACACGGTTCCGGAGGTGGAGCCGGACCACTCCGTGGCTGCGTCCCTGGCAGCACTGTCCCAGACCGCCACCAGCGAGAGTGAGTCCATCACGACGCCCGTGGTGGCCGAACCCGGGAAGACCACGAAGATCGGGGAGCGGAAGGAATCCAAAAAGTGAGGGTCCCAGCATCCACCTACCGCCTGCAAATCCGTCGCGGCTTTACCCTTTTTGATGCCGCGGACAAGGTTCCGTACCTGAAATCACTCGGCGTGGACTGGGTGTACCTCTCGCCCATCCTGACGGCGGAGCAGGGCTCGGACCACGGCTATGACGTGACCGACCCCTCCACCGTCGATCCGGAGCGGGGCGGTCCGGAAGGCCTGCTGGCCCTGTCCAAGGCTGCCCGCGAGCACGGCATGGGCGTCCTCGTGGACATCGTGCCCAACCACGTGGGTGTCGCCACGCCCATCCAGAACCCGTGGTGGTGGTCCCTGCTGAAGGAAGGGCAGGTCTCGCCCTACGCCGAGGCCTTCGACGTCGAATGGGAACTGGCCGGTGGAAAGATCCGGCTGCCCATGCTTGGCTCCGGTGAAGACCTGGACAAGCTGGAGGTCAAGGACGGCGAACTCCGCTACTACGACCACCGGTTCCCGATCGCCGAAGGGACGTATTCCGACGGCGACACCCCGCAGGAGGTCCACAGCCGCCAGCACTATGAGCTGATCGACTGGCGCCGCGCCGACGCCGAGCTGAACTACCGGCGCTTCTTCGCCGTCACCACGCTGGCGGGGATCCGGGTGGAAACCCCGCACGTCTTCGAGGAAGCCCATGCCGAAGTGGGCCGCTGGCTCCGTGAGGGACTCGTGGACGGACTCCGGGTGGACCATCCGGACGGCCTGGCGGATCCTGCCGGCTACCTGCGCTGGTTGAAGGACCTCAGCGGTGGAGCCTACATCCTGGTGGAAAAGATCCTGGAGCCGGGCGAAGCGCTGCCCCAGGACTTCGCCACCGAGGGCACCACCGGCTATGACGCGCTGGCTGACGTGGACCGGGTCTTTGTTGATCCCGCCGGCCAGCAGGCCCTTGATGACCTGGACGCCAAGCTGCGGGGCTCTGCGGTTGCCGCTGACTACGCCGAAATGATCCGGGGCACCAAGCGGATGATCGCGGACGGCATCCTGAGGTCCGAGGTGCTGCGCCTGGCCCGCCTGGTTCCAGAGTCCTACGGGTTACCGGTGGAACAGGCTGCTGATGCCATTGCGGAGATCATCGCCGCCTTCCCGGTTTACCGGACGTATCTGCCCACCGGCGCCGACATCCTCAAGGAAGCCTGCGAGTCCGCGGCGGCCCACCGGCCCGAGCTGGAGGTTGCGGTCGGCACGCTGCTGCCGCTGCTCCTCGACCCGGCGAACCCGATCGCCGTCCGGTTCCAGCAGACCTCCGGCATGGTGATGGCCAAGGGGGTGGAGGACACGGCGTTCTACCGCTACACCCGGCTTGGCACGCTGACGGAGGTGGGAGCCGAGCCGACGGAGTTCGCTGTCTCGCCCGAGGAGTTCCACCGCCGGATGCTTCGGCGCCAGGAGGAACTTCCACTTTCGATGACCACCATGTCCACGCACGACACCAAGCGCAGCGAGGATGCCCGGGCCCGGATCTCGGTGATCGCGGAACTGCCGCAGGAGTGGACTGCCACGCTGAACACTCTTCGCGAGCTGGCCCCGATTCCGGACGGCCCGTACGAGAACCTGCTCTGGCAGGCCATCATCGGCGCCTGGCCGGCGAGCCGGGAACGCCTGCAGGGCTACGCGGAAAAGGCAGCCAGGGAGGCCGGCAACTCCACCAAGTGGACGGATCCGGACGAAGAATTTGAGTCGCACGTCAAGGCGGCAGTAACCGCTGCCTTCGACGATGACCGGGTCACCAAGGTGGTGGAGGACTTCGTGGCACGGATTGATTCCTACGCCGCGTCCAATTCCGTTTCCGCCAAGCTGGTCCAGCTGACCATGCCCGGCGTCCCGGACGTTTACCAGGGCAGTGAATTCTGGGAACGGTCCCTGACCGATCCCGACAACCGGCGGCCGGTGGACTTTGCGGTCCGCCAGCAGGAGCTGGCAAAGCTCGACGCCGGTCAGCTGCCTGACGCGGGCACCGAAACCAGCAAGCTCCTGGTCACTTCCCGGGC
>NZ_JBNHFF010000354.1:0-2381 GCF_059089965.1 Arthrobacter sp. SPT-J7 | reverse complement strand
CGGCCTCCTCGACGGCCGCGGCCGTCCGGTGCGTGGGCTGCCCTCCGCCGTTGTCAACGGTTCCGCAGCAGACGCCGAAGCCGTGTGGCGCGGTGCCTTCCTGGTCCACGGCTCCCTCACCGAACCTGGACGGTCCTCCTCGCTGGAGGTCACCTGCCCGGGACCGGAATCGGCGCTGGCACTGGTAGGTGCCGCCCGCCGCCTGGACATCCAGGCGAAAGCCCGCGAAGTCCGTGGAGTGGACCGGGTGGTTATCCGCGACGGCGACACCATCGCGGCCCTCCTTACCCGCATGGGCGCCCATGATGCGCTGATGGTCTGGGAGGAACGCCGGATGCGCAAGGAAGTACGGGCCACCGCCAACCGGCTTGCCAACTTTGACGACGCCAACCTGCGCCGCTCTGCCCAGGCGGCCGTAGCGGCCGGGGCCCGCGTGGACCGGGCGTTGGAGATTTTGGGCGACGACGTCCCGGACCACCTGAAGTACGCCGGTGAACTCCGGGTGGCGCACAAGCAAGCCAGCCTGGACGAACTGGGCCGCCTTGCCGATCCGGTGATGACCAAGGATGCCATTGCCGGTAGGATCCGCCGCCTGCTGGCCATGGCGGACAAGCGTGCGCTGGACCTGGGGATCCCCGGGACGGATGCCAATGTGACGCCCGAAATGCTGGACGAGTAACAGCCCCCTAGAATCAAAAAGATTCCGGGTGCCAGACGCCCGGATGCACAATCCGAGAGTTACCAACCGGACTGAGTGTCCACGATATTGGAGGATTTTGTGACCGAGTACGTACTGCCCGAACTCAGCTACGATTACGCTGCCCTGGAGCCGCACATCTCAGCGCGCATCATGGAACTGCACCACAGCAAGCACCACGCAACCTACGTGGCCGGCGCCAACAACGCGCTGGCCCAGCTGGCCGAGGCGCGCGAGAAGGGCGACTTCGCCAACATTAACCGCCTGTCGAAGGACCTCGCGTTCCACACCGGCGGCCACGTCAACCATTCCGTGTTCTGGAACAACCTGTCCCCGGACGGCGGCGACAAGCCCGAGGGTGAGCTGGCGGCAGCCATTGACGACGCTTTCGGCTCCTTCGACGCGTTCCGCGCCCAGTTTTCCGCGGCCGCACTCGGCCTGCAGGGCTCGGGCTGGGGTTTCCTGGCTTACGAGCCGATCGGCGGAAACCTGGTCATCGAGCAGCTGTACGACCAGCAGGGCAACACCGCGCTGGGCACCACCCCGCTGTTGATGCTGGACATGTGGGAGCACGCCTTCTACCTGGATTACGTCAACGTCAAGGCCGACTACGTCAAGGCATTCTGGAACATCGTGAACTGGGCCGACGTCGCCAAGCGCTTCGAAGCTGCACGCACCAACGCCACGGGACTCATCACCCTTCCGTAGTGATCCGCGCTTCACACGTATGTAACAAAGTTCACATTTCAGGGGGTAACCCTCCCGGAATGTGGACCGTCCGCCCCCGCACTTGCGGGGGCGGACCCAGTTAAACGTAAGATAGGTCACGGAAGGCGGTTAGCCTTCAGCAATGAGGCTGGTCGCCCTCCGTCTGTAAATCATCTCTGCCCAATGGCGTGCGGGATCTGTTAGTTGGCTTGAACGCCCGCTCAACTAGTTGTGCTTCTGAAAGCACCAAGGAGACTGAAAAAGTGACGACCCGTATTGGTATCAACGGCTTTGGCCGTATTGGCCGCAACTACTTCCGCGCAGCACTCGCACAGGGCGCGGACCTGGAGATCGTTGCAGTCAACGACCTCACCAGCCCGGAGGCCCTGGCCCACCTGTTCAAGTACGACTCCGTCGGCGGCCGCCTGAAGGAAACCATCGAGGTCAAGGACGGCAACATTGTCGTCAACGGCAACGTCGTCAAGGTCCTGGCAGAGCGCGATCCCGCGAACCTTCCCTGGGGCGAGCTGGGCGTGGACATCGTCATCGAGTCCACCGGCTTCTTCACCAAGGCCGCCGATGCGCAGAAGCACATCGACGCCGGCGCCAAGAAGGTCCTGATTTCCGCCCCCGCCTCGGATGAGGACATCACCATCGTGATGGGCGTAAACCACAAGCTGTACGACAACGCCACCCACCACATCATTTCCAACGCATCCTGCACCACCAACTGCCTGGGCCCGCTGGCCAAGGTGGTCAACGACGAGTTCGGCATCGAGCGCGGCCTTATGACCACCGTCCACGCCTACACTGCGGACCAGAACCTGCAGGACGGCCCGCACAAGGACCTCCGCCGCGCCCGTGCTGCAGCCGTCAACATGGTGCCCACCTCCACCGGTGCAGCCAAGGCAATCGGCCTGGTCCTGCCGGAGCTCAAGGGCAAGCTGGACGGCTACGCCATCCGCGTCCCCGTTCC
>NZ_JBNHFF010000353.1:0-2389 GCF_059089965.1 Arthrobacter sp. SPT-J7 | reverse complement strand
ATCATGGCGCATTCACAGTTCGACCAATTCCTCCTGGAAGCTACCTACCTCGACCAGGACTCCGCCTCCACTCTTGATGAAGACTCCTTCTACGGTCTGTACACCAGCTGGTGCTACCTCTCCCACAAGAGCCCACAAGCAGAGCACGTCTTCTGGACCGCGATGAATCAGCGCGTCAATCCCGGGCAGTGCCTAGGCATGAAGGGCCCAGCGGCAGCAGACTACATTCTGAACAGCTATCGCGCTGTCGTCTGACCCCTTGATGACCACACCCACGCATAGCTATGTTCCCCGGGACGTCCACCAGCCACGCGGCCAACATCCCTGGTGCCCGACGTGTGACACCGATGTGCACCTGCTCGTCGAATCTCCTCCCGTTACAGGCCTGCGGGCAGGTAACCTCGCCGTGGCAGTCCACTGTTCGCAGTGCCGTGCTTCCCGGGTTCTTGACACCACCGCGGAACACGTGGCAGCCCTTCCCGTGCTTTCGTCGGGACAAGAGGACCAATCCCGGCACCGCCCGGGCCCCAGTCCCGCCGGCCAGGTTCCAGATAGAGCTGTGCACTTAGCCCATCCCCCAGTCCGGACCGAAGGACACCCAGATTATGACGATCAACGGCCACACCACAGAGCCTGAAGCTACCCTCATCGGCGCCCAAGCCAGCCCTGCCGGCATTGAAGACCTCGACCTGACACCCAGTGGCCTCGCCGACGCCCCGGCCAGTCAACAAGACGCCGACAGCATCGTCCATACCGGCAACAGCTGAACAGTGCGGACTACGTCCCGCCTCCCAGAGCAACCCACGACTACGGAGCGCACCATGACCACTGCCCGGACCTTCGAATCGATCGTCATCATCTTCAACCCCAACAGCACCGGTGACGCACCCACACTCGCCGAGGAGCTCCGATCGAAGCTGGAGAAACTTCTTCCCTACGCTCCAGACCTCAAGCTCCAACCCACAGACCATGCCGGCCACGCCGTCGAGCTCGCCCGCGACGCAGCCCGCGCCGGCCGGGACGTACTGGTCGTCTCGGTCAGCGGGGACGGGGGCTACAACGAAGTCGTCAACGGCGTGATGCAAGCCGGTAACCCGCACGCAGTCTGCGCCGTCATGGGTGCCGGGAACGCCAATGACCACCGCCGCACCACCGGCACCGAGCCCCTGGAGGACGCCATCACCGGCGGCGCCGTCCGGCACATCGACCTCCTGCGCATCACCACGGGCCAGGGAGCGGATGCACCCACTGAGTACGCCCACTCCTACATCGGCTTCGGTTTGACCCCGGTCATGGCGATTGACCTGGAAAAGGGCAGCAAAGGCGCCTTGAAGGAAATGTTCTCCGTCATGCGCACCTTCTCCCAGTTCAAGCCGTTCGAAATCCGCCAGGCAGAAGGCAAGCGCCGGAAGTTTGACAGTCTCGTCTTCGCCAACATCGCCGAGATGGCGAAGTACGCCACCCTCAGCGAAGCCGATAACCACCCCTCGGACGGCAAATTCGAAGTCGTAATCTTCCCCCACAGGTCAAAGGTGCGGGTGCTGCTGACAGCGCTGCGGGCGGCCACCCGGGGGCTGGGGCACCAGCCCAGCGTCAGCACCTACACGTTCACGACCCTCAAGCCCATCCCGTACCAGATCGACGGAGAAGTGAAATCCGTTGAAGCACAGACCCGGGTCACCATCGAAAGTGCCCCGGCTGCCCTCGCCACCTTGGGCTAACCAACCGACCGACCACACCTTTTATGAATAGGACAACCGGTGCACGCCGCAACCGACCAACCGCCAACCGCCGAATCAACACCGCACCGCGGACTCCTGACCAGGAGGAGCCCGCGGCTGACGCCGCGGATCGTCACCACCGGGTCCCTGACCTCCCACGTCCACATCCTGGCCGGCCCCGCCAATTCACCCGGGCCGGTTTTTGTGCTGCTGCACGGCATCGGCATGTCCCACCGCTACTACCGGCGGCTTCAGGTCCTTTTGGCCCGGCACGGGGATACCTACGCCATCGACCTGCCCGGTTTCGCTGGAACGCCCAGACCAAACTGGCAGCTCTCCGTGACTGACTACGCGGAGCACATCAACGCCACACTCCAAAAAATGGGTGTGAGCCGCGCCGTGATGATCGGGCACTCAATGGGGACACAGTTCGCTACCGAACTCGCACTCCAGCACCCGGGCATGGTCTCCCATCTCGTGCTCCTGGGCCCGGTGGTGGACCCAACCCGGCGCACAGTCTTCCAGCAGAGCCTTTCCCTGGGTCTTGACTCACTGCTCGAAAGCCCGCTGGGAAATGCCACCGTCTTTAGCGACTACGCCCGGTCCGGGCTGCGCTGGTACCTCACCGAACTCCCCGTCATGATGACCTACGACCTTCAGGCGCGGGC
>NZ_JBNHFF010000352.1:0-2395 GCF_059089965.1 Arthrobacter sp. SPT-J7 | reverse complement strand
CACTGGTCTGCACGCCGAAATCCTCGAGCTGCAAAATGATTTGAGGGACTACGCCGCAAGCGTCCTGGGGTCCGGTGACATGAGCCTGCACTTGATGGAAGCGCACGCCGTAGGGAACCAGTTGCGTGAGCTGTTCCAGCCCGTCGTAGTTCCGGATTATTCGACGTCCACCGCTAACCGCGCAGAAGGTCTTGAGCAGTATCCAGACTCAGTGCCGTCTTGACGTACAGCTGCCGACAGTTTTGAGGCGGAGGCTGGCGCTGCGTTAACCACCTTGGCACGGCATGTGCCGCACACTCGCCCGGCGCACGCGAACGACGCATCCGGGCGCACCCGCGACGATGAGGGTGCCGGCGAGTGCTGGGGTGGGAGTCCTCTCGCGAGAAAGCTCTCTCCTCGCCGGCACTTCCCAGTAAACAGCCAACAAAAGCGGGAAACACGAGTAAGCGGTACCCGTTCTGTCAGGCCGGATATACCTGCGTGGCGAGGCTCAACCGCGGAACTGCGGCTCGCGCTTCTCCTGGAAAGCCCGGAAACTCTCGGCATAATCATCGGTCTTGCAGAGCCGTGCCTGCTCGGCGTTCTCCTCCTGCATGGCTTCCCACAGCCCCAGCCGCTGGTTCCGGATGTGTGCCACCAGCTCCTTGCTGGCAACAAACGCCTCGGTGGCGCCGCGAGCCACCCGTGAGACGATCCCCCGCGTCGTCTCCAGCAGTTCGTCCGCCGGCATGGCCCGGCTGAACAATCCCTGTGCCACAGCCTCGGTGCCGCTCATCAGCTCCGCCGTATAGATCAGGTCCAGCGTGCGGTGCATTCCCAGGGGTTCGGTGAAGTACCAGTGCCCGCCTGAATCCAGCGTGGCCCCCAGCTTCGCGAACGGCGACCCGAATTTCGCGTTCTCCGCCACGTACACCACGTCTGTGGCCAGCAGCAGCCCCAAACCTACGCCCAGGCAGGCACCATGGGCCGCCGCGAACGTGGGAGCCGGGAACGCGCTCATCTTCTTCAGCAGCGGCTCCACGAGCCCGCCCAGGTACGCGGCGGCGTCGTCGCTCTCCGGCGCCACGTTTTGGATGTCCCGGCACGCGCAGAAGGCGCGGTATATGACGTTGTGGTGGGCTACCGGTCCAAGCGGGAACCTGCTTCAGCCGACAGCTGAGCGCGGTAATCGGCTGCATATAAGAGGCTCAACTTGGATGCGCCCGCAACGAATCCCGGGGATGTAACTCGACAACGCGTGATGGCAGGACCGCCCCGGCCCTGCCATCATGCGTTTAGTTGTGCTGCAGAAAAGATCCGAGCTTAGGTGACGTTGAAGAACCTATACATGAAGGCCGCCATTGCGTCACGGTTCACCGGCTGGAGGGCCCTGTAAGTCTTACTTCCATCAGGTTCCTGCCAACCAGTCGATATGCCCTTCTCAGCCAGCCAGGACATTTCCTTGTAGAACTGCTGCGTAGTTGAGACGTCAGCAAAAGGAGACTGGGCCGGGGGCGTGTAAGTAGGGGATCCCGCGAGCCGGTAGAGGAATGCAGCCATGGCATCACGATTTACGGACTCAAGAGCACGATAGGTCTTGGTCCCGTTCGGCTCCGTCCAGCCCGTGCTGATCTGCCGCGCCGCAAGCCATGTCATCTCAGAATAGAACTGCTGATCTGCCGTTATGTCCGTGAACGGTGACTGCTCAGGGCTGAAGTGCAAGGGGTTTCCCGCCAGCCGGTACATGAAGGCAGCCATGGCGTCGCGGTTCACCGGCTGGAGGGGGCGGTAGGACGTGGTGCCATCAGCACCCTCCCAGCCCTTGCTGATCCCCTGCTTTGCCATCCACGCAATTTCACTCGCGAACTGGTCGCCGGCCTGAACATCAGAGAACGAGGCGGGTGCAACGGACGACGGATCAGCAGGCCAGATGAACCTTTTTCGGCTGTCATTCGTCGCATCGAGAAGTTGACTCGTCACCTCAAGGGTGAAGCGCAGATCCTTGCCCGACAGGTTCTTTCCCAGCTCCCGGGTGTGCACCATTCCTGGAGCAAGGCTGACTCCGCTGGCAGTTTTTTGGCCGTCAAAGTAGAGGATATACCTGCCGTTCACCGTTGAGCCCGTGGTGTCGATGGAGACACGGCCTGACGCGGCGTCAAACTGGATCACAGGATTAGCGACGGCGGTGGCCGGCCACTCGCACCCCGACTGCTGGTCGTTCACGACCTCCGAGGCGGCCACCTCACGCTCGTAATCCGCGCCAGGGCCCTTGAGCTTGATGAGCGTGGTTGGTCCCATGCATGAAACCGGAACAGACGCTGTATAGCTTCTTGCCGGCTGTCCGGACGAATCCTTCTGCAACGACCAATCCGATTCAGCAAGCGGACGGGAAGTGTCTCCAAAGGTCAACACCATG
>NZ_JBNHFF010000351.1:0-2397 GCF_059089965.1 Arthrobacter sp. SPT-J7 | reverse complement strand
GAACTCGCGGTCATGGGGGTCGCTTCCGGGATGGCCGCCGCACTGGCCCGGACAGAACCACCGCCGGCCGCCGGGTCCGGGAAGACGTCCGCCGCGGACCTCGCCGCCGGGCTGCCCGAGCCCAGCCTGTGGGAATACGCATCCCGCTGGGCCCCGGATGCGTTGTGGATCCTGGCCTGCGGCTTCGCCGTGGTTGCGTACGTGGCCGGGGTATGGCGCCTTCGGGCCGGAGGGCGGTCCTGGCCCGCGCACCGCACGGTGCTGTGGCTTACTGGCGTCACTGTCCTGTTCATGGTCACCAACGGGGGCGTTCATGTCTATCAGGGCTACCTGTTCACCGCCCACGTACTGACCCAGATGACACTCAGCGCCGTCGTGCCGTTGTTGCTCGTCCCGGCGGCCCCGCTGACCCTGGCCAAACTGACTATCAGGACCAGAACAGACGGCAGCACCGGGGTCAAAGAACTCCTGGAACGGTCCATTGAGCCGGTACTGGCGGCGCTGCGCAGGGATCCAGTTCTGGCCATATTTATCCTCGCTGCATCCCTGCTAGTCATCTACTACACCCCACTGCTCGAATGGGCGGCCGTGGGCCAGATCGGCTACAGCGCCATGACCCTGCTCGCCCTGCTCGCCGGCTCTCTCGCCACCGCCGCACTAACCGCGGCCCGGGACCACGGCACCAGCAGCAGCCCACGCAACCGACTTTCCGTCCTGGCAGGAATGGCCGGTGTCTACGCTTTCGGTGGGTGGAAACTCATGGAACAGGCACCGGCACTGGAAGTGCCCTGGTACACCTCAGTAGGCCAGCCCTGGGGGCCGTCCCCGGCTGCTGCTGCGGAAATGGGCGGCCCCATCATGTGGTCCATCGCAGCACTATCACTCGCCATCACCGCCGCCATGGTCATCATTGGTCGTGCCCAGAGCCCACAGGACCGGCATGTAGGGCACGTGGCTGGCACTGCCCAATTACCTGCAAGGTGAGAGCACCCGCGCTGAGCCTTGTGCGTCCTCTTCTGGTGACCGGCGCCGTTTGGTTGCCTGCGGCCGGCGCACATGTCCTCGGTGGAGGTACGCTTCCGGCTGCGGGGACCTCGACGGCGTTGATCGCGCTGGTTTCGCTGGCCGTCATGCTGGTCCTGGGCCGCCGATTGTCCATCGGCAGCGTTGCCGCCGTGATTGGAATCGGACAGGTATTGCTTCACCAGGCTCTCAGCCTTCTTCCCCAGGAACCCCCCTGTGCGACGTCACCGCACGACAGCGCGCATCATGCTGCCCCTGCCGGCGCGTGCCTGACCGAGGCCCACCAACCACTCCTGCACGCGGATCCCGGGCTCGCCATGTCGGTGGCGCACGTTCTGGGGGCTGCTGTGACGGCGGCCCTGTTATGCAGGGCAGAAGCAGCACTTGGGCGTCTCGTTGCCTGGTTTCGCGCCCTGACGCGGGCCCTCCGGCCCGTCACCATTCTTTGGTCCGGACCGCCCCGTGGTGAAAGCCGCTCCGGCCCAGTACCTACCCCCTGGCGAAACCACCATGCTGACGGCATCCGGGGGCCGCCGGCTGCACGGCGTTACCCTCACCTGGCCAATCTGCGTGCACAGGCAGTCAAGGGAACGCTACAGCCGTCATTCCACACTCCGCTGCCCGCCATCCCTTCGATCCTGGGCGGCCCCAGCAAAGGACTTTTCCATGAACACCAAGACCCCGTCTTTCCTCAAAGTAACTGCCATTGGGGCAGCCACGGCCACTCTCATGACCCTCGGCCTCGGTGCGGCCACCGCCCACGTGACAGTCACACCGGACGCGCCCGCCGAAGGCGCCTCCACGCAGGTAACCTTCAGGGTTCCCAGCGAGTCGCAGACCGCAACAACCACAAAAATCACGGTGGACTTACCAACGGCTACTCCGTTCACATCCGTCCGCGTGAAGCCTGTTTCGGGGTGGACCTCTGAGGTGGTCAGGGGAACGTTGCCCCTGCCGGTAACCGTGAACGGTGCCACCATCACCGAAGCGCCCTTGTCCGTGTCCTGGACCGCCAACGACGCATCAAGCCAGTTGACGATCGATCAATACCAGATGTTCTCCGTGTACGTCGGGCGGCTTCCGGCGGCCGGTACCACCGTAACGCTGCCGGTGGCGCAGTCCTACTCCGACGGCAGTGTCCGGAACTGGGATGATCCGGTGGTCAAGGGCAAGGGCGAACCCGAGGACCCCGCGCCGTCCTTTGTGACCACTGCATCCCCGTCCGCACAACATGGCCACAGCAACACCAGCACCGACACCGCGGCCCCAATCCAAGCCGCTGAAACGGTAGCTTCGGTGAACTCCGATGTGCCCACGCCCGGGCTGCTCTGGGCGGCTTTGGCGGCCGGGGTGTTCGGACTCGTCGCAGGCATC
>NZ_JBNHFF010000350.1:0-2403 GCF_059089965.1 Arthrobacter sp. SPT-J7 | reverse complement strand
CCGTCCGAGGGCCCGGTGAACTGGAAGCTGGCCCACGAGAATGCGCGCCGGGTGGCCGCCGGCAGCGCGGATCCCTCCGTCACCTCACAGCAGTCCCGCGAAGTGGACGAGGCACTGCGGCTTGCTGAACTGTGGCTCGACCCTGTCACCGATCTTCCCGCTACCGGCCTGATCGGCCGCGCGTGGTCCCGTGCGGAGTGGGTGGAGGCAACCCTTGGCACTTGGAAGAGGCTGACCGAGCCGGTCGCCAACAGCATCGCCAATGCACTCTCGTCCGCCATGACGGAGCAGATGCCTGAAGAGATGAAGTCGATGATGGGCGGAGCCTCGTCGATGCTCCAGAACATGGGCGGCGCAATCTTCGGCATGCAGCTGGGGCAGGCCATCGGCGCCCTCTCCACGGATGTGGTCAGCTCCACCGATATCGGAGTGCCCCTGGCTGACCTTGAGATGGCCCTGCTGCCCATTAACGTCGCCGCTTTCGGCGAAGGGCTTTCCCTGCCCGAGAACGACATCCGCCTCTTCCTTGCTGTCCGGGAAGCCGCCCACGCCCGGCTCTTTGTCCAGGTTCCATGGCTGCGGGGACACCTGCTGGGCGCCATCGAGGCCTACGCGCGGGGCATCCATATCGATACCTCCCGCATCGAGGAATTGGCGAGGGACCTTGATCCCGGCAACCCCGAGGGCATCCAGGAAGCTCTTTCACAGGGCGTGTTCATGCCCCAGCGGACGCCCGCCCAGGACCAGGCCCTCGAGAAACTGGAAACAGCCCTCGCGCTGGTAGAGGGGTGGGTGGACGAACTCACCGCAGCGGCCACCGAAAAGGTTCTTCCGTCAGCCGGTGCCCTTCGGGAGACCGTCCGGCGCCGCCGTGCAACCGGCGGCCCGGCCGAGCACGCGTTCGCTTCGCTCGTCGGTCTGGAACTGCGCCCCCGCCGCCTGCGCGATGCTGCCACACTGTGGGCCACGCTGAAAGAAGAACGCGGCATTGAAGGCCGTGACGCGATCTGGCACCATCCCGACCTGCTGCCCACCGCCGAGGACCTGGACGATCCCCGCGGGTTCAGTGGACGCCGGAAACTGGCGGAAGCCAGTGGCACCGAGGTGGACGACGCCCTGCAGAAGTTGCTCAGTGGCGGGTTTGACGACGCCCCGTCCCAAGGAAACAAAGACACCGACGGCGGGCAGGACGGGAAGTCGGCTGAGGGCCCCGATGGTGATGGGCAGGACGGCGGGCCGAAGAGCTAAGCCCGGCTAGTCGGCGTCGTCCGTCCAGCGCTCCCCGCCTGGCCGGACGGCACCGGTTCCGTCCCCCGTTTCGGTGCCCGGAAGGCCTCGGGCCATCGCAAAGGAAACCCCTTCCAGGAATGCCTTCGCCCGCGCGGTCTCCGGGTAGGCCGCCAGCAGCTTCCAGAACCCCGCATTGTGGTTGGCCACCAGGAGGTGGGCGAGTTCATGCAAAAGTACGTAATCGATGACCCACTGGGGCATGGGGCGGAGCTTCTCGGAAAGGCGGATAGTGCCGTCCGCTGGCGTTGCCGACCCCCACCGTGAGTTCTGGTTGCTAACCCAGCGTACGGACGCCGGCACGGCCTTTCCGCCGAGATACAGTTCGGAGAGCCTTGCCGCGTGGGCGGCCAGGGCGGTGTCCGAGGCAGGGCGCTTCCTGCCCGAAGCTGAACACCGTTCCCCCTGCCGGTGCAGCTTGGCCAGCATCCGCTGGACCCATTCCTTTTCCTGGGCTGCTGTGAACCGGGCCGGGATGGCCACCACGGCCGTTCCGTTCTCCCAGAACGCCGCAACGGTCCGGGTTCGGCGGGCGGAGCGCCGCACCTCTACCGGAGCGCCCCCTTCGGTGGTAGTGATCATAGAGAGGTGCTTTCCACCAGGACCCGCAGAACGTCCTCCCCGTAGCGCTCCAGCTTTGACGGTCCCACTCCGGCCAGCGCCGCAAGTTCTTCCAGGGAGGCTGGCCGGGCTTCGGCAATGGCTGTGAGCGTTGCGTCGGTGAACACCACGAAGGCGGGTACATCGGCGGACAGTGCCACCTCACGCCGCCAGGTCCGCAGGGCCTCAAAGGTCTGCTCCTCATAGCTTGGCGGACAGGCGTTGCACCGCCCCACCTTGCGTTCCGCACCCGTGGCAAGCATGCTGCCGCAGACCCTGCAGACGGCAGGGGCGGCTGCCTTGCGGCGGGGTGCGGGCCCCTTGCCCCTGATACTCGAGCCGGCAACGGAATCCGGGCGCAGGCCATCCAAAAACCTGGAGGGCTTGCGGTTGGCCCGGCCGCCGGGAGTCCGGGACGTGGACCAGGACAGTGAGAGGTGCTCGCGGGCGCGGGTTATCCCAACGTAGAGGAGCCGCCGTTCCTCATCCACGGATTCCGGGGAGTCGGCAAAGGAG
>NZ_JBNHFF010000349.1:0-2406 GCF_059089965.1 Arthrobacter sp. SPT-J7 | reverse complement strand
GGACGAGGCCCGCGGCAACCTGGACCTGTCGGACACGACCGGGGCGGCGCCGTCGGACGACAGCAGCGATGACGGCCTGCACAGCGGTGCCGAATCCTGACACTCCTGGCGTAAACGACGGCAGGGGCGCCCCGGTTGACCGGGGCGCCCCTGCCGCTTTTAAAGGGCCTCGAGTTTCCTAGAGTTCGTACTCGGCCTGGACGCCAAGCTTTTCGTGGACGCAGAGGATGTTGTGCTCCGTGTCCATGAACCAGGCGCACTTCTCCGAATTGGTGGTGCAGATGTGGTTTTTGGTCTTGAGGTTCGGCAGGTCGTAGTCCTGGAACTGCACTCCCCTGGCTTCCATGTCCCGGACGGTCCGCTCAATGTCCGTCACCTCAAAGCTCAGTGCAGTGTGCTCGGAGTGCTTTCCGTCCGAGACGGGCATCAACTGCAGCATAGGGCCGCCGTTGGTGCCGAGCAGTTCGCTTCCATCGTCTGTCATGCCGTGGTGCGGGAGCCCGAGTTTTTCCGTGTAGAACCTGCGGGCCCGCGTCGGATCATCGACTGGCAGGACGGTGGTGGCTGTGTTCATTCTTAGGGTCATATGTCCACCTCCTACGGGCAGAATTTTACGCCCGCCCGCGCCGAAAAGACCTGCCTTCCGCCCCCCAACGCCCCATCAGTTCCTGCAGCGAGACCCGGAACGCCCCATCACCTCTCCGGGGAGGTGATGGGGCGTTCCGGAAAAACGTGCGGAAGGTGACGGGGCGTTGAGAAGCTACTTCTCCACGAGGGTAAGGACGTCGTAGGTGGCCACGATCTCGTCGTTCTGGTTGCTGAGCACTGCGTCCCAGGCAACCTCGCCGTACTCGTCCGTCTCGCGCGGTGTGATCTTCTTTGCGGTCAGCGTGACGCGGATTGAATCACCAGCGGCCACCGGCGTGATGAAACGCAGGTTCTCCAGCCCGTAATTGGCCAGCACCGGGCCAGGCGCCGGCTCCACGAAGAGTCCTGCACCCCAGGCGAGCAAGAGGTAGCCGTGGGCCACGATGCCCGGGAAGAACGGATTCGCCTCGGCGGCCTCGTGGTTGGTGTGGGCGTAGAACGTGTCGCCGGTGGAGTTGGCGAAGGCTGAGATGTCCTCGAGGGTGACCTGGCGGAGCTCCGACCTGACGGCATCGCCAATTCTCAGCGTTTCCAATGACTTCCGGAAGGGGTGGGTTCCCTCCGCCTCAAGGGTGAAGGTTCGGTCCGCGCCGGCATGCCACACGCCTGTAACGGCGGTGAGCATGTTGGGCGAGCCCTGGATGGCCGTGCGCTGCATGTGGTGCATCACCGAGCGGATACCGCCCAGCTCCTCACCGCCGCCTGCCCGGCCGGGGCCGCCGTGGACCAGGTGCGGCACGGGTGAGCCGTGGCCGGTGGAGCTGCGGGCGTCCTGGCGGTTGAGCATCAGGACACGGCCGTGGTGGGCGGCAATTCCCATCACGAGTTCGCGGGCCACAGCCGGATCGTTGGTGCACACCGAGGCCACCAGGGAGCCGCTACCGCGGGCGGCGAGGCGAATGGCATCGGGAATGTCCTTGTATCCGATCACAGAGGAAACAGGACCGAAGGCTTCCAGCGAGTGGACTTCCTCCGCCTCGGGGTCGTGCCAGCTGAGCAGGACGGGAGCCATGAAGGCTCCGCTGTCCACCAGGCCGGTGGAGCCGTCGGCCGAGGTGACCGACGGCGAATCGAGTGTTCCGTACGCAATTTCACCGCCGGCGTCGAGCATTGACTGGACGGCGGCGCGGACGTCCTCGAGCTGTTCAACGGAGGCCAGCGCACCCATAGTGACGCCGTCGGCCCGCGGGTCGCCGAGGACAACACGTTCGGAGATCCGCTTGCCGACGGCCGCAGACACCGCGGAAACCAGCTCCCTCGGGACGATGGCGCGGCGGATGGCCGTGCACTTCTGCCCGGCTTTGGCGGTCATTTCCGTCACCACAGACTTCACGAAGGCATCAAACTCCGGCGTGCCCTCTACAGCGTCGGGGCCCAGGATCGCGGCGTTCAGGGAGTCGGTTTCGGAGGTGAAGCGGACCCCGCCCTGGATTACGTTGGGGTGGGATTTCAGGGACAGGGCGGTGGAGGCAGAACCGGTGAAGGCCACGAGGTCACGGTAGTCCAGCACATCAAGCAGCCCGCGGACGGAACCGGAGATCAGCTGCAGTGAGCCCTTGGGCAGGATGTTGGATTCAACGATGGCCTTGACAACGGCCGCCGCTACGTAGCCCGTGGGGGTTGCGGGCTTGACGATGGTGGGAACGCCGGCGATGAAGGCCGGGGCGAACTTCTCCAGCATGCCCCACACCGGGAAGTTGAAAGCGTTGATTTGGACGGCTACGCCCGGAATGCGGGTGTAGATGTGCTCACCGGCGA
>NZ_JBNHFF010000348.1:0-2424 GCF_059089965.1 Arthrobacter sp. SPT-J7 | reverse complement strand
GAGCCTCCCCACCGCTACAGGCTAAACCCCCGGAATCCCCGAGATTTCGGGGGTTTTTCCGTCTGAACCAGCCGTCAGTTGCTTCGCTCTTTCTCCTTCGTCTCCGTCAATTCCGTGGAGTTCCACGGACGATGGATGATTTGAGGATGTTTTCTGGGTTGGCCTGTTGCCGCCGCCTTGGTCTGCAAAAGTCGGCACGAGATGCCCCCAAAGGAGCAGGATGACCCTGCGGGCGTGCTTCGCCTTTTAACGGACACTCCGCGACCGGGCGGGCAGGCAGGTCTTCCAGGAGCCAAGAGGGCCCTGGAGGCCCATACAGAGGCGGAGGCGCACGTGGCCATCGACGTGCTAGCTCGGCTGCCACCCGCTACGTGGCCGGTTCTTGTGTCGTTCCATACGATGGAGCCCCCAGCTCAACGTCTATCGGCCGCTGTACTGACTTCATTAGCTTGCAGATGTCACCCAAGGTCCGCACGGCGCGGAATGCCTCGAAGCCGATAGGGGACTTTCCTGCCCAGCCGCAGGCGCTTGGCCCGCCGTGTAAATGAGTCGGCAAGTACTTCTCGCTGGCTATCGCCGGCCGGCCATCGGGTGCGGGCCGCGGAGTAGACTCGGCCGAAACGACCAGGGTCGGGGGACTCACGGGAATGTCAGCAGCGCCGTCACCGGCCGCGGCCGGCTACAACAGGATGGCCGTCGTGTCAGCGCTCTGCGCCGTCGTTGCGGTGGCCGGTTTCGTCTTCGCGGGCCTCACCGTCCTGGCAGTCTTCGCCGTCGGCGCCGGGCATGTCGCGCTTAACCAGATCAACCTCAATGGTGGCCAGGGCTGGCAGCTCGCACGGGCTTCACTCGCCGTCGGGTACGCCATCGCGATCTTCGGTCTGCTCTTTTCCGTGATGGTTGTGTTCAGCGCCGTGCCCACCCTGTAGCTTGCTCCTATGAGGCCCATCATCCTGCTCGACGTCGACGGAGTGCTCAACCCGAAGGTCCGCCGCGGGGACGGCGACAGCACGGCGCAGCTCTCCGATTTGAAGATTGCGCTGGTGCGGCGGCTCGCGACCAAAGGCCGGATCGCCTGGGTTTCCACCTCCCCTCCGGACGTCGTGGCAGGGCTGGAGGAGCAGCTGGAGCTCGAGGTCGAGCCGTTGCGTGTGACGCTGGCGATGCGGGAGAGCGACGTTGATGAGCCGACGCCGAAGCTGCGGTCAGTAGCCAGGTGGCTGGAGCGGATGGATGCATCCGGTGAGGCGGACTGGGACTCGGTCGTGTGGATCGATGACGTGCTCGGCTCGGACGTGCGCGAGTGGGCCCATCACTACGGGAAGCCTGTCCTCCTGGAGAAACCAGTGCCCGATGAAGGTCTGACCGAGGCGCACGTCGTAGCGGTCCAGGTGTTCATTGATGCCGACGGGGGTCGAGGGTCCGACCCCTCCGGCGGGTAAGCTACCCGGCGCCGGCAGAACTGAGGAACTCCTCCAGGGTGATGCCACGGGAGAAGATGTCGAAGGCTGCCCCGACGCCGACGCCGACGCCGACGTCCATCGCCCATCCGGTCTGGTGTCCGGAGGCGGGCGGAGCGCGCTGAGGCTTCGACGGCGACAACGACATCGACAGGCAGCACGACGAGCTCCACTACAAGCGGGTCCGCAGCGCCCCGGAAATGTCCGCATGGCCCCGGGGCAAAGACCAAGGCTAGGTTGAACACTGCCGGCGGCCGGCTAGGGCTGACCTGCGGGGATGAAACCTTCTTGCTTCAGGGTTTAGCCTTCACCCAGCATGAAGACGATCGTAGGGGTGGTGACCGGGCTGCCGCAGGGGTTCAAAAGTCTTCCTTCGTCCACACCAAGTCGTTCTCCTGCCGGTTCTCCTGCTGGGGAAAAGCCTCCGTTCGGCAGCGGAGCATAGTGTTCTGAAACGGCCACAGAGGGGTGCAGGGGCCGCGGACGTATGGCTACTACACAGGTCCCGGACCCCACACGGTTTCGGGAGCGATCGGTGCCACCGCGCAAGGAACGGCGTTCGGTTCCGTACTTGGTGGTGGGGGAAGCATCGCAGGCAACTATGTTGCCCGCGGCTTGATGCGGCCATTGACCCAAAATGCATCCTCATCGTCTGTGGCGATAGGGAGGTGGATGAATGGACGTGTCATTTCTTACGCCGATGCCAACGGACTCGGCTATTACAAGGGCACCCCCGGTTGGATCCATAAGCCCATGGAAGCCCTGGTTCAACGCGCAGACGAGAACTCCATTGCGCGTAAAGTCGTTGACGGCGCGATGAACACCGTTGATGCGACTTTCAACAGAGCTCGGATCAACACACAGGTAAACTCCAGGAAGAGAATCTTAGACATAGGCGTGGATCTCGATTCACCCTTCTATCAAATCGAGCGACACGCGGTCAGCGGATACCGGATATACGCAG
>NZ_JBNHFF010000347.1:0-2429 GCF_059089965.1 Arthrobacter sp. SPT-J7 | reverse complement strand
GGGTGGCTGGATACGTGCGGGAGGTGGTGGGGTGTCCCGGCGGGTGTAATGGGGTTATCGTCCGGTAGCGAACGGCCGTTTCTTTGTCGGCCTTGGTCTATATATTGAACTCATGACCCAGACTCCGCTGCAGGATTCCGCCAGCTCCGCCGCCACCACGCCTACTCCCCCGGTGGCCAGAAAGATCCCCTCCGAGCGCATTCACCACGGAGACACTTTTGTGGACCACTACGAGTGGCTGCGGAACAAGGAATCCGACGAGGTTGTGGAGCACCTGAAGGCGGAGAACGCCTACCAGGAAGCAGTCACCGCCCATCAGGAGCCGTTGCGCGAGGCGATTTTCCAGGAGATCAAGGGCCGCACACAGGAGACGGACCTGTCCGTTCCCCACCGCAAGGACGGCTGGTGGTACTTCAGCCGCTCGGTGGAAGGCAAGGAGTACGGCATCCAGTGCCGGGTGCGCGCCCGGAACAGCGGAAACCCTGTTGCGGACTGGACTCCCCCCGCGGTGGAGCCCGGCGTCGGGATTCCGGGCGAGGAAGTCCTGCTGGACGGCAACATTGAAGCCGAGGGGAAGGCGTTCTTCTCGGTTGGCGGCACGGCCGTGACGGTGGACGGCAACCTCTATGCGTACGCTGTGGACAACGCCGGCGACGAACGGTTCACCCTGCGCATCAAGGACCTCCGGACCGGCGAACTGCTGCCGGACGTCATCGAGAACGTCTTCTATGGTGTCGCCTTCTCCCCCGACGGCACCCGCATCTTCTACACCGTGGTGGACGACTCCTGGCGCCCCTACCAGGTCAAGGCCCACACCCTCGGAACACCTGTCAGCGAGGACGTGGTGATCTACCAGGAAGACGACGTCGCCATGTGGCTGGGCTTCGAGCTCTCTGCCGACCGTCGCTACCTCGTGCTGGGCATCGGCTGCTCCGAGTACAGCGAGACCCGCCTGCTCCGGTTCGAGGACCCCGCCCAGGAGCTCACCACCGTGATCTCCCGGGACGAGCGTGTTCTCTATGAGGCCGAGCCGTTCCTGCTGCCCGGCGCGGACGGCATGGCGAGCGAGCGCATCCTGCTCACGCACAACCGCGGTGCCATCAACTCCATGGTCTCCCTGGCTGACCCGGCCGAGCTTCGCAAGCCCCTCGCCGAGCAGCGCTGGGACACCGTCGTCGAGCATTCCGACGACGTCCGCGTCAATGGTGCCGGCGTCACCTCCACGCACCTCGTCGTTTCGATCCGCAAGGACACCATCGAGCGCGTCCAGGTCATCGGACTGCAAGGCGTCGGGACCGAGGCGCAGGAGGCACCAGTGGAGCCCGCATTCGATGAGGAGTTGTACACCGCGGGAGTTGGCGGTTCGGACTACGAGGCTCCGGTGATCCGACTTGGCTACACGTCCTACTTCACGCCGTCGCGGGTTTACGACTTTGTGCTGCCCACCCCGGGGCAGCCCGCCGGCGAACTGCTCCTCCGCAAGGAAAGCCCTGTCCTGGGCGGCTTCGACGGCAACGACTACGTGGCCACGCGCGAATGGGCCGAGGCCAGGGACGGCACGCGGATCCCGCTTTCCGTGCTGCGCCACAAGAACGTGACGCAGGATTCGACGGCGGCCGGCCTGGTGTACGGGTACGGCTCCTACGAGCTGAGCATGGACCCCGGCTTCGGCATCGCACGGCTGTCCCTGTTGGACCGCGGCGTGGTGTTCGTGATCGCCCACGTCCGGGGCGGCGGCGAACTCGGGCGGCACTGGTACGAGAACGGCAAGAAAATGGCGAAGAAGAACACCTTTACCGACTTTGTGGACGCCACGGACTGGCTGGCGCAATCCGGCTGGGTGGACCCGTCCCGGATCGCGGCCCTCGGCGGCTCGGCCGGCGGACTGCTGATGGGTGCCGTGGCCAACATGGCTCCCGAAAAGTACGCGGCCATTGTGGCCCAGGTCCCGTTCGTGGATGCCCTCACCACTATCCTGGACCCGGATCTCCCGCTGTCAGCCCTCGAATGGGAGGAATGGGGCAACCCGATCACGGACCCCGAGGTCTACGCCTACATGAAGTCCTACTCCCCCTATGAGAACGTCAGCCCGGCTCCGTACCCGAAGATCGCCGCGGTGACGTCCTTCAACGACACCCGCGTGCTGTACGTGGAGCCGGCGAAGTGGGTTCAGGAGCTGCGGAACAGGACCACCGGCTCCGAGCCGGTGGTGATGAAGATCGAGATGGACGGCGGCCACGGCGGCGCGTCCGGCCGTTACGTCCAGTGGCGCGAAAGGGCCTGGGACTACGCTTTCATCGCCGACTCCCTCGGCGCCTCGGAGCTGCTGCCGGGAGCCGGCCTGAAGTAGGCCCGCCTGTCGCTCTTTCACTGGGGCCAGTCGGATTCGGCCTGTTTCCAAAAAAGCTAATCATGCTTACTCTTATCTG
>NZ_JBNHFF010000346.1:0-2429 GCF_059089965.1 Arthrobacter sp. SPT-J7 | reverse complement strand
CAGCCTCTCCGTGCTCAGCGTGGATGCCAAGACCGGCCAGACCGCCATCATCTCCGTACCCCGGAACCTGCAGAACGCCCAGTTCAGCGCGGACTCCCCCATGCGCTCCGTCTACCCGGACGGCTACGACTGCGGTGACGAGTGCCTGATTAATGCGATCAACACCGAGGTGACCAACGAGTACGCCGACCTCTACCCCGGCGTGGCCGATCCCGGTGCCCAGGCAACCCTCGAGGCCGTCTCCGGAACGCTGGGCCTCACCGTGCAGGCTTATGTACTCGTGGACATGGAGGGCTTCTCATCCCTCATCGACGCCATGGGCGGCATCAGGATCAAGGCCGGCGGCTGGGTTCCCATGAGCGGCTACTACGACGATTTCAGCCAGACTCACGGCATGCCCCTCGGGTGGATCCCCGCCGGGGAACAAACACTCAATGGAGACCAGGCGCTGTGGTACGGGCGGTCGCGGGAATATGTGGACGACTACGCCCGCATCCAGCGACAGCAATGCGTGCAGCAGGCCATGCTCAAGCAGCTGGATCCAGCCACCCTCCTGGCTAAGTTCGAGGACATCGCCAACGCGGGAACCAAGGTGGTGGAGTCCAACATCTCTTCCTCCCAGTTGGGCAGCTTTGTGGACCTGGCCATGAAGGCAAAGGGCCAGGACGTCAAACGGCTCACCATCGGCCCGCCTGATTTCGATCCCTCCTTCTCCACTGTTCCCGACTTCGATGAAATCCACGCCCGTGTGGACCAGTTGCTGGCATCTGCTTCCGCGCAGGGGGCTCAGTCGGCAGGAACTCCCGATGACGTTATGGTGGTCCCTGCCGCAGGCGCCGGGCCTGTACAGGCGGCGGCAGGAGCCCCTCCCGCCACCCTGCTGGCGGGAGGCCCCGCAAGACAGCAGCCCACGGCGTCGGACTTTATCCCCGTGACCACCACTCCCGACGGTGAGCCGATTACGGAGGAGATGCTGAGCCAGCTCAAGCGCGAAGGCAACGAGGAGGCCATCCGGCAGCTCGTTGCCACCAACGGCCAATGCGCCCCGCTGTAGCCAGCACCCTTATCAGACCTACCTAGGAAACGGACACCGCCTTGTACGAGATTGATAACGTCCTCCGGGACTATGCCTGGGGATCGACGACGGCGATCGCCGCCTTGCTGGGGCGGCCGGAGTCCGGGCGTCCGGAGGCAGAGATGTGGATCGGCGCGCACCCCGATTCACCGTCCGTGGCCCACGTGCCCGAAGACAGGTCCAGTGCCGCCCTGGACACCCTGATCGCGGGCGACCCGGAGCATTTCCTGGGGGCGGCCTCCGTGGCGCGGTTCGGGCCCCGGTTGCCCTTCCTTGCCAAGATTCTGGCCGCCGCCCAGCCGCTCTCCCTCCAGGTGCACCCAAGCCTGGAGCAGGCAAGGGCGGGCTTCGCCCGGGAGAACGCGGAGGGGCTTGCCGCTGACGCCCCCAACCGGAATTACCGGGATGACAACCACAAGCCTGAGATGATTCTTGCGCTGACGCCCTTTGAGGCGCTGTGCGGGTTCCGTCCCGCGGGCCAGGCCCGAGAAATCCTGCAGCACGTCGCTGCAGCCTTTGACGCCGTGGAGGGCGAAGCACCCGCCCTGATCGAGTCACTGCTGGCGGATCTTGAGGACAGCAATGAAGGCGCCGGTTTGCGGAAGGCCTTCGAGCGGCTGATCTCAGGCGCCGAGTCCGTGGCCGACGACACGGCCCTGGTGGTGGCCGCGTTGCTTTCCGGAGCCCCGCTGGCTCCCTACGAAACCGAACTTGCGACAGCCATCAGCCTCAATGAAAAGTACCCGGGTGATCCGGGAGTCCTGATCTCGCTGCTGCTGAACCGAATCTCGCTGGAACCCGGTGAGGTGGTCTACCTGCCGGCCGGGAACGTCCACGCTTACCTGTATGGCCTGGGCATTGAGGTCATGGCGTCCTCCGACAACGTGCTGCGGGGAGGACTCACCCCCAAGTTCGTTGACGTCCCCGAACTGCTGCGGACCATCGACTTCCAACCCGTGGCCGTGCCGCGGCTCGAGGCCGAACGGACCGTGCTGGACCAGGAGCTTTTCCGCCCGCCTTTCGAGGAGTTCCAGCTGCAGCGCATTGAACTCACCCCGGACGCCGGGCCGGTACCGCTGGCACAATCCGGCGCGGCAGTGGTGATCGTAGTGGCCGGGGACGTCTACCTGGATTCACCCAAGGGCGACCTCCAGCTTTCCCGCGGCGGCAGCGCTTTCCTGGCAGCCGCCGAGGCGCCCGTCAACGTTCATCCGGTAGCCGGCAGCACTGAACCCGCCCTCGTCTTCGCTGTCACTACCGGATTGCGGGAGGGTCTCGCCCGCGCCTAGCAGCAGCAAGAGGGCGACGGCGGCACCATGGCGGGTGCCGTCGTCGCCCTTGTCCTGACGCTGCT